>JAFWWA010000059.1 GCA_017523755.1 Christensenellaceae bacterium
ATTCAGTGCGACTCGAAGTTTTGCTGGTTTCTATCGGCCATAACCTCTATAAATATCATAACAAGAAAAACCGGATCCCGGCTACCGCATAGAATCTTGAAGAAAGGAATCTATGGGGTAAGGGGGATTATACGCTCTTGACGGTGGGAGTCCGCTGCTGACAGTGGTTGGAACATAGAAAGAGGACCTGCGAATAATGATTTCTCATTATTTCACAGGCCCTTTTTTGGCGTCCCTGGCGCGATTCGAACGCACGGCCTTTCGCTTAGGAGGCGAACGCTCTATCCTGCTGAGCTACAGAGACATTTCGATTTCGCAAATAAGATTATGACATCGACCGGGACATTTGTCAATTATCTTTTGATAAGGGTGGGAAGATAAGCGGCAAAAGAAAAACGGGCCTGTTTTGGCAGGGAGATATATGTTAAAATCATATCATCGGTATAAAATCAAACACCACAGTGCTGAGGGGAAGAAGGACACACGGCGCCGGGGCAGGGTCCCTGGACGTCCTCTTTATAAGATGATCCCGTCCCCGGACAGTAAGAAAGGAACAGACGATGAGCTACGCTGATAAGAAAGTCACGATAATAGGACTGGGATTTCTTATGGAGTATATCTTCCCGTGCTTCAGGAAAGCAATGGGAGACAGGGTAAAGGAACAGATCAACGCCGTCACTGCGGACGAGGTCGACCTTGAAGGAAAAAAAGAGAGGCTGGGCATCAAGGTCTACCTTAATGACAACGCGAAGGCTTTAAGGGATATGGAACCGGACCTCATATTCTTTGCTCCGCCGCCGCCGGTAGCGCCTGTCCTCACGGAATCGGTACTTAAGGATTATTTCGGGGAGCTAAGAGAGAGCGGGAAAAAGCTGCCGAAGCTCATAGCCTTCCCTCCGAGCCCAAAGGGAGCATACTATCAGGAACAGCTGGGAGACGACTTGAAGGTCGTGAACATAATACCAAACATGGTGAGCCGTGTCGGCAGCGAGATGATACCAACCGAGCACTGCCATATGGTGACCTATCCGGAAAGGGACAATTTCACCGATGAGGAAAAGCAGGAGCTTAAGGAATTCCTCGCTCCGATGGGAAGATATCTCGATATACCCCCGCAGCTCATCATACAGGTGCTGTCTGCGGAGATAGCCTGCCATCCGTTAACGGAGATAGCTGACATAGCCGCAAGGAAACTGACGGAGCATGGCATCGTCTGCGATTACAGGCAGGCTGCTGGCGTCATGAGGGCCCATCATCAGAAAAAGCGCGGATACACCTCTCCCGGCACTAACGACTGCCGGGTAGATCTCATAGGCGATAAAAAGGCAGTGGAGCTTCTGTCAGGCATGATAGACAGCTGGTATGACAGCCTGTTCGATTACCTTATCGAAGAAGGCTTCCCGTATGACAAGACGAAGTCCCTCTTTGATCCTAGATTCGACATACTCCTCCACGAGGCGCAGGTCGAGACCAGGGAAGAGATAGTAGCGAAGGCGAAAAAGGACGCCACGAAGGGCGGCATGACAGAGCTCTGCATGGAAAGGTATTACGCAAACGTAGAGCCCGTCATCGCTGAAGAAATAGACCTTATGGCAGAGGGAAAAGCCGGTGATCCGGGAAGGATAGGCAGGCTCATGGCCGAGATAACGAAGGCTGTTGTCGAAAGAGGCACCGGTCTCACCCGCAACAAAGAGCTTACGATAGGAGCCGGGCACCACGCTGTGCTCTTCGGCGCTCTTGCAGAAGGAGTCCTCAGCGCATTCGGCGATAAGGGAAAAGAGCTGCTTGAAAAGGCTGTCATCCGCTACGGGAACGAGCGCGGACAGCGTATGGCTAAGCGCGCCCTTAAAAACGGAGACCCGCTCGACATGGCTTCATACTTCGCGTATGGTGAATGGGGAGTGACCGGAGGCTTTGAGAAGACCGCTCCAAAGAAGGACTGCCCATATCTGCATTATCATGTGACGAAATGCCCCTGGTGCACAGCCTGGGAGGAAGCCCATATGATGGAGTACGGACAGTATTACTGCAGGAGCGTCGACGCCGCGATCCTTCAGGGCTTCAATCCGGAGCTCAAGATGGAGCTCCCCGTTTGGCACAGCATGCCAGGAGCCGACCACTGCGACTTCAACTGGCTCGACGCAGAAAACACGGAAGAGCGCGTCTCAAGGCAGAAAGAGATAGCGGCAAGGATAGGGGATTCCGCGAAAAAGGATTTCAGGTACCATTCGGCACATGAATACAGTGTCGTAATGGACGAGGTGAAAAAGGCAGATCCCGGGCTTTACCGGAAGGTCGAGGAGTCCGTATGGAAGGCATTCACCCGCAGTTTCTCCCATACGGAGCTGCTGATGATCCTTGACGGGGCAGGCGCTGACTTTCTTTTGACAGACTGAACGGGAGAATTTATGGATATATTACGCGAAGCGTCGGAGATGAAAGAGACGCTAAGAGACATAAGACGCACCCTTCACAGGTGTCCCGAGACGGGCACGGATCTTCCCGTGACGAAGAAAACGGTTACTCAGATCATGGAAAGGTACGGTATCGGGCTCGAAGAGACTGCCGGATCACTTACCGCGCTCATAGGAGACCCTGAAAAAGGAGAGACCGTGCTTTTAAGAGCCGATATGGACGCGCTGCCCTTAAGGGAGGAGAGCGGGGAGGAGTTCGCCTCGGAAAACGGGAACTGCCATGCCTGTGGGCACGATCTCCACACAGCCATGCTCATCGGAGCTGCCACCATACTGAAAAAGGCTGAAAAGGATATGAAGGGAGCCGTGAGGCTGCTTTTCCAGAGCGCCGAGGAGACAGCCGAGGGGGCAAAGGCCTTTGCAGCCTCAGGCATCCTTGAAGACCCTCACATATCAGCGGCCTATGCTCTCCACGTTCAGCCTGAGATGAGGAGCGGATATATAAACGGGACGCCCGGATGGAAGATGAAGGGCTATGACCGTTTCAGGATAAAGGTATCTGGAAAAGGCGGACACGGCGGAAAGCCCCATATGAAGAAAGACCCGATAAGGACCTCGGTATACATATACCAGGCCATAGACGGCCTTATGTCGCATACAGCTGATCCGGCAGGAGGAGCAGTCATAAGCATAGGGGAGTTCCATACGGGCACATCCGCAAATATCATCCCTGCCGAGGCCGTGATGTCAGGAACGATAAGGACCATGACAGCAGATGACAGGACGATGATGAAAAGCAGGCTGTCAGATATATGCAGGGCGGCGGAACAGATGACGGGGACTGTTGTCAGCCTCGTGTTCGAAGCCGAGACGCAGCCGCTGTGGAATGATAAAGAGCTTACTGGAAGAGCGGTGGAGCTCCTTAAAAGAAACGGCCTTGACGCCTCGGCAGATCCCGAGCCCTCGGCGTTCTCAGAGGACTTTGCCGAGATCGCGGCAAAGGTGCCCTCGGTATATCTCCATGTAGGAGCTAAAAAGGAGGGGGACCCGGTACGCTTCAATCACGATCCTAAAGCCCGCTATGACGAGGAGATCCTTCCCATAGGAGCGGCGGCGCTTGCCATAATGGCCGCGGATCATATTTTTTAAAACATGAAAACGGGCGTCAATGCCCCTTAAAAACACTGATAAAGCGGCATAAAAGAGCCTTGACTGAAGGAGCTTCATGCCGCTTTTCAGTATCTTCACGGTTTGACACGGATAACAATTAAGTGTAAAATCATACTATCAAATCACAATAATATCAGGAGAAACGGTATGAGAGAAAAATTGCTTATGAACCGCGATTGGCTCTACTATTTCGGCGAACCTGCATACAAGGCACCGAAGGTAAAGAGCTCCGATCAGACCTACAGAGGCTCCAGAGGTGAGAACGCGAGAGGACCCGCAAGAAGGGATTTCCTCGATGACGACTGGAGACACATCAATCTTCCCCACGATTTCGTGAACGAGAACGGGCCGAGCCCCGATTATCTTGCAGGCGAAAAGCATAACTATCCTTCCCTCGGGAGAGGATCGGCATGGTACAGAAGATACTTCAGGCTCGATGAGGCTGACAAGGGAAAGAGGATAACCCTTCTCTTTGACGGCACGGCTCTCAAGACCGAAGTATACGTAAACTCGATGCTCCTCAAGACGAACCATACCGCAGGTATAGGATTTGAAGTGGATATCACCGAAGTAGCGCGCTTCGGCACCGACTACAACCTCGTTTCAGTACATACCGACTGCAACGACTATGAGGCATGGTACTATGAGGGCGGCGGTATCTACAGGAACGTCTGGCTCGTAAAGACCGACAGGCTAGCTGTCGATCTCTGGGGCACCTTCGTCCATTCGAAGAGGCTCGAGGGGAACAAATGGGAGATAACCGCAGAGACCGAGATCAGGAACGACTACTTCAAGGACAAGGAAGCGAAAGTCATATCCAGGTTCGTTGACGCCGAAGGAAAGGATATGGGCACCGTCGAGAGCGAATACGTGTGCTGCCCGCTCCAGGAAGTGACCACGGTAGTACAGAAACTCACGGTGGAAGATCCTCTGCTCTGGGGGACCGGAAAAGATGCGAAGAACATCGATACCATGTACACCGAGATAGTCATGGACGGGAAGACCGTCGATACCTATGAGACGAAGTTCGGCATCAGGGAGATCACGTACGACAAGGATCACGGTATGTTCCTTAACGGCAAGAAGACCGTCATCTACGGATTCGCCAACCATCAGATCCAGGTCGGCATGGGCAACGCCATGAGCGACTCGATGCGCGAGTTCCAGATGAGGACCATAAGGGATATGGGCGGAAACGGATTCAGGACCGCTCACAGCCCGCACGGAGACGCGACATACGATTACTGCGATAAGTACGGTCTCCTCGTCATGGACGAGAACAGAGTGTTCCATCCCTCCGAGATAGTCCGCGACGAAGTAAAGAGACTCATCAAGAGAGACAGGAACCATCCGTCCGTATGCATGTGGTCGATATACAACGAAGAGGACTCCGTAGCAGACGATACAGGAAAACTCATATTCCAGAAGCTCGCTGCAGAGGCAAGGAAATACGACAGCACGAGACCGATGTCCGGCGCTACATCATATGGAATGTATACCGAGAATGCGCATCTCAAGGAGTACGGCTATGACCTGTTCGGCGTGAACCATCAGGTGCCTTACTTCGAAGGTCTGCACAAGGAAAAGCCTGATCTGCCGATATACTGCTCAGAGGCTGTCATGCCCGTAGGACCGCAGAGGCCAGGAAGAGAGATATATCCCGCAGGAACAGACGCACATATGTTCTATGAGAAAGACTTCATCATAGGCGGATTCCACTTCACGGCATGGGCGTTCGGAACAGGAAGACCGAGAGTCATAGCATGCGACGGTACACCGGGACCTGTTGCTCTCGGATTCAGGGCGTTCTTAAGGAAAGACGAGCCTTTTGCAAAGATACCTACCTGGAACTTCCCCGGAAAGGAAGGACAGGTAATACAGACCACGCTTCCCAACAACGGCGACAGAGTGGAGTTCTTCGTCAACGGAAAGCTTGCTGCCGCAAGAGAGACCGACATGTATTCGATCACGCCCGTCGAGGTGACCTATGAGCCCGGCGAAGCAAAGCTCGTGGCATACAAGGACGGCAAGGTATGGGCTGAGGACGTAATGCATACGCCCGGCGAGCCCGCTGCCATCAAGCTCGTTATGGAGAATGAGTGCTTAAAGGCCGACAATGACGATGTGGCCATCGTTTCCGCATACCTCGTCGACAAGGACGGCAACTGGTGCGACCAGACGACAGGATATACGACCGAGTTCACCAGCAACTGTGCAGGCGAATATGTCGGATCCGTCACCCAGAGGCTCGACGGCTTCATGGGATGGCACGGCCCCAAGATGAACTTCGTATACGGCAAGGCTCAGGTATTCTTCCGCTCGATGGATACCGAAGGCGACCTCGTGATAACCGCAGACTGCTGCGGGCTCCCGAAGGCTGAGATAACCATAGCCCGCGAGAAGACAGGCGCTGTGCCCGCTGTTAAGGAAGTTCCCAGCAACTTCGTCATCGACTGGCAGATCAGCAAGCTCATGCCCGGAAAGATGGACGCTGAGCTCGTCATGCAGCAGAGAGATATCGAGCTCTGGGAGCACATCGATACCCAGGGATCGCCTGATATCCTTTACGGCGCAAGGCCCAACTTCTTCACCGGAACGGCAGGGCTCTATGATCCTTCGATCGACCTCAACTATGCTTACTACACGAAGACCACAGTTCCCGACATGGGATGCAAGAAGGAAGGCCAGAAGCTGTTCCTCAAGTTCGAGGGACTTGACGGCATCTCCGACGTGTACATCAAGGGATGCGGCAAGACCGCTAAGGCTCATCATCCCGAGAATTCACCGTGGGGCGGCCATTACATACCCGTATGGTATGTCGATGCCGATGAGTTCGAGCCCGGCGATGAAGTCGAGATCTGGGTATTCATCTACAAGGCTGACAGGGTCACCGGCATAGGCTGGCCTGTACACTGGGATTTCAAGACCCAGGAAGAAGTGGATGAATGGGTAGCAAGAGAGAAGAGAGAGTGGAATTACCACAACTACAAGGCGTTCATAAACAAATAAGGATGTACCTTAACGAAAAGAAGGACCCGCACCGTAAAGGTGCGGGTCTTTTCGCCGTGTTTTATAAGTTTTTAAGTCACAGGATGCTGAATACGGGCTCCTGCTTTCCCACGACGAAATCATTGTCGTTCACGATCTCATCCGGGACAAGCTTTTCGAGCCTCTTTATGATATCTCCCGTATAGCCTAACTGCTTTAATATGTTCAGTATCACGTAAACGGCCTTGCTGCCGTTCCCGTCGTTTATCTTCACGGCAATTCCCATGCGCTTTTCCGTGATGCCCATGACATAGAGCCCCAAAGCCCCGTCCTTCCCTATGAAGCCCGGGTCGCTGTCTATTATGGCGCTCGCACGCTCCGTCGCGTCGAGCATGTACGGGGCAGAGTGTATCGCTTCCCTGTTCCTTATGACGGCATCCCTCAGCTCATCGTCCTTAATGAGGTCGGGGCAGGCCAGCCTTAAATATGAATCGGCGATCCCTTTTAACGGTACGGCATATACCGGGACACCGCAGCCGTCGACACCTATCATTATCCTGTCCTTTTCGGTCCCGGTCAGGGCGGATATCGCAGCAAGTATCTCGTGCTGGGCTATGCTGTCGCGCTTCCAGTAATCCCTCACGTCACCGCCTAATTCCCTCTGCAGCATCATGATGCCTAAGTGCTTGCCTGAGCAGTTGTGGTAGATCTTTCTCTTGCCTGTGCCTTCCCTTATGACCTTCTCCATCATCAGGGGATCTCTCGGATAGGTGGGGAGCATTATCATGTCCTCTTCCCTGAGCCCTGTCTTTTCCATTATGGAGGTAAGAGTCTCTATGTGTTGCTGCTGAGCCCAGTGGGAGCCCGAAAGGATAGCGGTCTCCTTTTTTGTGAGCCCGTACTTTTCGTTGAGACGCCTCATTATGACAGGAAGCGACTGTATGGGCTTCGAGGCCGACCTGTAGTAGGCGTAGCCCGAGGGATCGCCCAATGCCTTTATCACTCCGTCTTCACCCGTGATGCATATCCTTCCCATGTATGAGCACTCGATAAGTTCTCCGCGGCTCTGGCTGATGAGTTCGACACCTTCCATAAAGGACCTCCGTATAAGATCATGTTTATAAATAGATTGTAAGGCCGGAAAAGGTTTTTTTCAATCCGCGGAACCGGAAACGCAGATCTGTCGTCATATATGGTGTATACGGAAAAAGCATGGAGCACTGTCGGAACGGAAATGAACGGACAGCGGGATAATATGATATAATCCATATAAGAGAAAAGAGATTTACGGAGGGGTATGAAATGAGAAAAAACAGGATAAGGATGATAGCTGTCCTTGCCGCTGTTACAGCGCTGGTGTTTCTGACATCATGCGCAAGGGCAAAGTCCGAAGCGTACGACACCTATGCGCCTGTCGAGTATAAGAGCGAAGAGGTGATGGAGGCTGATGCTGATTATTACGACGATGACGTCATGGTCGAGGGCGGAAACGGCATCACTGATCTGACCGATATCAAATATGAGGTGAACGATCTCAAGCTCATCTATAACGCGAGCGTGTCGTTTAGTACCGAGCAGTTCGACGAGGACGTGTTAAAGGTCAAGACCGCGGCTGCGGGATTCAAGGGATATGTATCGAACGAGGTCATAAGAGGAACGAAGCCCGAGAAGCAGTCTGACGGCGGGCGCTATACCGACATCACGGTAAGGATACCTACCGAGAATTACAACGCTTTCATATCGATGCTCTCAGGAATGGGGAAGAACACATACATGAGCCAGAACGTGAATGACGTCACCGACCAGTATTATGACGTGGAGACCAGGCTCGAAGTGCTCGAGCTGAGCAAGGGAAGGCTCGAGGAGCTCTTAAAGAAAGCCGAGGAGATGGAAGACATCATAAGCCTCAACCAGGAGCTTTCGGACATAACCTATCAGATCGAGAACCTTAAAGGCTCCAAGCGCTATCTCGACAACAGGATAGCCTACAGCACGGTCACCGTCTCGATAGCCGAAGTATTCAAGGCTACGATCGGGATGCCCGAGGAGGAGAGCCTTGGCTCAAGGATATCCGATGAGTTCAACGAGAACCTTGTAGGCGTCAAGACCTTCTTCGAAGATCTTGCCGTAACGCTCATAGGCGCATCGCCCGTCATAATCATAATCCTTGTGATAGGGGCTGTGATATTCGTGATCGTAAGGGCCGTGAGGAAAAAAAGAGCGCTGAGGGCTCCGAAAGAGAAGGAGACAAAGGCTGAGGAAGCGGTCCTGACCGATAACGGACACGCAAATCAGTGGCCGGAAGACAGGGAAGAAAAGCAGTAAAAAGTACATGATATAGTGATCTGTGAGGCGCGTTCCCTAAAGGGAGCGCGCTTTTTCCATATTCCCCGCTCCTCATTGACTCGGTGCCGGTGAAAGGCTATACTTTAGGTACCAAATAACAACCTTAAAAAAGAGGAGAAGATATATGGAACGCAGGACGTTTTTGCTTCAGGCTGTGCCCGGCTGTTCACCAAGTGACAGCGAGCTTGCCGAACTGTTTGACAGGGTCACAGGGGATCCCGGCTTTGCGGCTGCACGCGATTTTTCAGTATGGAGAGCCGAGGACATGATATTTGGCTACTATGAGACCGATGAGACGGCGTATCCCGACAGGGCCGGACAGGTCGTAAGGGAGGCTGTCCTTTCAGCTCTCGCGGGAAAGGCGATACTGATCTCGTCCCCCGGCAACATGAGGCTCATGTTCACGTCTATATGGCAGCCGAAGGAGAACAAGGAAGGACTGTTCCACCGTGTTTTCATGACCAGGCTAAAACCCGGCTGCGCGACGGAGTACAAGGACCGCCACGACGGCCTCGTAGCACAGATGGATGACTCCGATATCCCGGCTGAAGGCAGGGAGAGCAGCAACTTCACGATCTGGAACGCAGGAGACTATATCTGCGGATACAACGAGATGGAAAAGCCTGCAGTGACGGACAGTGATGAGAACGCTCCCTGGGAGATCAGGATGCTCGAGATAATGGACTGGCTCACCAACGACGTCGACAGGATATCGAAGGAGAAGCATGAGGCCGTAAGATGCGTCTTCATGAAGCTGTGATGTGAAGCTGATATAAAAAGGAAAAAGAGAGGGCACTCAGCCCTCTCTTTTTCATGCCTCCTGCCTTATACATAAAAAACCTGCATAAAAGCATTAATATACCGAATAAATACTAAATTATTCTAAAAAATTTTGAAAATATGCATTGACAACCGCTTTCTGCAAGTGTAATATAAAGCACGGATATCAGAGAAGGAACGGATATCCCGTAAAAAAGAAAAGACGTACATCAGGTACTGAAAGGAACTTATAGATGAAAAAAGACGGCATAAAGAAAGTTGTCCTCGCGTATTCAGGAGGACTCGACACATCGGTCATCATCCCCTGGCTCAAGGAGAACTATGACGATCCCGAGATCATAGCTGTGTCAGGAAACGTCGGCCAGGCTGACGAGCTCGAAGGGCTCGAGGAAAGGGCTCTTAAGACGGGAGCCTCGAAGCTCATAGTCGCGGACCTCGTGGACGAGATGGTCGACGATGTCATCATCCCTTCGATCAAGATCGGCGCGAAATATGAGAAGTACCTTTTAGGCACGGCGTTCGCCCGTCCGGTCATAGGAAAGAAGCTGGCTGAGATAGCTCTGGCCGAGGGAGCCGACGCGATAGCTCACGGCGCTACCGGCAAGGGCAATGACCAGGTCAGGTTCGAGCTCGCCATCAAGAGATTCGCCCCCGGGATGAAGATAATAGCTCCCTGGCGTGAATGGGATATAAAGTCGAGAGAGGAAGAGATCGATTATGCCGAAGCTCATAACGTCCCGCTCAAGATCTCAAGAGAGACGAACTACTCGAAGGACAAGAACCTGTGGCACCTGAGCCATGAGGGACTGGACCTCGAGGACATAAACAACGAGCCTCAGTACGACAAGCCCGGATTCCTCGAGATGAGCGTATCCCCGATGCAGGCGCCCGATGTCCCGGCGGAAGTCACGATAGGCTTCGAGGCCGGCGCTCCCGTCTCGCTCAACGGAGAGAAAATGAAGGCTTCCAAGATCATCGAGAAGCTCAACAAGATCGGCGGTGACAACGGCATAGGCATCATAGACATAGTCGAGAACCGCCTTGTGGGAATGAAGGACAGGGGAGTATACGAGACCCCGGGAGGAACGATACTGTACTTCGCGCATGAGCAGCTGGAGATGATAACCGTAGACAAAGATACGCTCCATGTCAAAGAGAAGCTCGCGGTGGACTTCGCGGATCTCATATACAACGGAAAGTGGTATTCGCCGTTAAGGGAAGCACTCTCGGCATTCGCGGATGAAGCTGACAAATACACCACCGGCGAGGTCAAGCTCAAGCTGTACAAGGGCAACATAATCCCCGCGGGAATGTCGTCACCGTACTCGCTCTACTCGGAGAACCTGGTGACGTTCGGCGAGAGCGATTACGATCAGGCCCAGGCCGAAGGATTCATAAATCTCTGGGGACTGCCCACCGTAGTGCAGGCCTTAAGGGAGCAGGGAAAGCTTTAAGATCTTTAAGATCTGTGATATAAATAAGCGGTAAGACTTAAAAGGATAAACAGGAAGGAAAAATAAAAATGAAAAAGAAGATAGCAGCCATTCTGGCAGTGATGATGATCGTCCTCGCGTTCGCGGGATGCAGTTCAGGAAACAAGAAGACCTCGGCTACGATAAAGAAGGCCGGCAAACTCGTTATAGCGACCAGCCCCGACTTCCCTCCCTTTGAGGAGCTCCAGGGCGACGGCAGCGTCGTAGGTATCGAGATCGACATAATGAACCTCATAGCAGAGAAGTTAGGCGTTGAGCTCGTTATAGAGCAGATGGACTTCGACTCGGTCCTCCCCGGCATACAGGCAGGGAAGTATGACGTCGGCGTATCCGGCATCTCCGTGACCGAAAAGAGGCAGAAGAACGTCCTCTTCACAGACCCCTACTGCCTTGCGGCGCAGGCCATAGTGGTAAATGAAGGCAGCGAGATCGCTTCCAAGGCCGACCTCGAAGGCAAGAAGATAGCCGTACAGACCGGTACCACCGCAGAGACCTTCTGCATGGACAACGGCTATGACGTAAGCTCATATCAGGCTAACTCCGACGCTGAGACCGCTCTCGTAACCGGAAAGGTCGACGCTTGGGTAATAGACGATCTCACGGCAGCCGACATGGTGAAAGCATATAATGCCACGAACGAACAGAAGCTCGTCATCTTAGGCGATGCTATGACCACCGAGCCCTACGCTTTCGCGTTCACGTTCGGCAGCGAGGAGCTGGTCGCTGACATCAACAAGATCATAAAGGATCTCATCAAGGACGGAACGATAGCTTCCATATTCGAGAAATTCGAGGCTCCCTATACACAGCCTCAGGTATGACAGGGGAGATAAACAGTGTCAGCCTGGTTCGATAAGATATATGAGACCTTCATCGAGACCGGTTATTACAACCTGATGATCGAGGGTCTGTATAATACGATCAAAATAACTTTGGGTGCATTGGTGATAGGCGTTCTTTTGGGAACGCTTATCGCCGTTACTAAGTATTTTTCCGAAGACGTCCCGGTCCTGAAGCCGCTTGCAAAGGTGCTCGACATCTATGTCACGGCCATAAGGGGCATCCCGGTGGTAGTCCTGCTCCTGGTGTTCTACTACGTCATAATGACCTCCTCCGAGGGGGTGGTCGTGGGAGTGATCACATTCGGCATAAACTCCAGCGCCTATATGGCAGAGCTCATAAGGAGCGGCATCAACGCCGTTGATCCCGGCCAGATGGAGGCGGGAAGGAGCCTCGGCATGTCAAAAGCCCAGGCGATGGCAAAGATAGTGCTGCCCCAGGCCGTGAAGTACATACTTCCAGCCATAGGAAACGAGTTCGTCGCGCTCCTTAAGGAGACTTCCGTCGCCGGCTATGTCGCGGTCGTGGACCTGACGAGGGCAGGCAACCTGGTAAGGAACAACACGTTCGACGCCATAAACCCGCTCTTCACGATAGCTATCACCTACCTCATCATGACGGTGGGGCTCACCCGCATCCTTGCGGCAGTCGAAAGGAGGCTGGCAAAGAGTGATAAAGGTTGAAGGATTAAAAAAGCGCTTCCAGGATCTTGAGGTCTTAAAGGGGATCGACATAGAGATAAACAAGGGCGACGTCATGTGCATAATAGGGCCTTCGGGATCCGGTAAATCCACCTTCCTCAGGTGCCTCAACATGCTTGAGAAGCCTACCGGCGGAAAGATATATTTCGAGGGGGACGACCTTACCGATAAAAAGACCGATCTCAACCTCCACAGGCAGAAGATGGGCATGGTCTTCCAGCAGTTCAATCTGTTCCCGCACATGACCGTAATGGACAACCTTACCTGCGCTCCCGTGATGCTGAAGAAGATGACAAAGGAAGAGGCAGAGACAAGGGCCATGGAGCTCCTTAAAAGAGTAGGGCTCGAGGACAAGGCCTATACCTATCCGAACAAGCTCTCCGGCGGCCAGAAGCAGAGGGTCGCAATAGTAAGGGCGCTCGCGATGGGGCCTGACGTCATGCTGTTCGACGAGCCGACTTCAGCGCTCGACCCCGAGATGGTGGGCGAGGTGCTGGAGGTCATGAGAGAGCTGGCAGAGGCCGGCATGACGATGGTCGTCGTCACACACGAGATGGGCTTCGCGAGGGAGGTCTCGAACAGGGTCATATTCCTTGACGAGGGCATGATACTTGAAGAGGGGACTCCGGAACAGGTGTTCGATCACCCGCAAAATGAAAGGCTCAGGTCCTTCCTGTCGAAGGTCCTGTGATATCTGAAAGGAACGAAGATGACTGATCTTAAGGGAAGGAGCTTTCTCAAGCTCCTTGATTTTGAGTATGAGGATATAATGTATCTTCTTGCCCTTGCCGAAGAGCTCAAGGCTAAGAAGAAAGCGGGGATACCGCACAGGATGTGCGAAGGGAAAAACATAGCGCTTCTTTTCGAGAAGACCAGCACCAGGACGCGCTGCGCATTCGAGGTGGCCTCGGCCGATCTCGGGATGAACGCAGTATATCTCGATCCCTCAGGCTCGCAGATGGGT
Organism: Christensenellaceae bacterium; assembly: GCA_017523755.1. Classification (GTDB taxonomy): domain Bacteria; phylum Bacillota; class Clostridia; order Christensenellales; family Christensenellaceae; genus SIG371. The sequence continues at coordinate 13,697 of JAFWWA010000059.1, forward strand.
AAGAAGGAGAGCATAGAGGATACCGCCAAGGTGCTGGGAAGGATGTTCGACGCCATAGAATACAGGGGCTTCGGGCAGGAAAGGGTAGAGGCTCTCGCAAAGTATTCGGGAGTGCCGGTATTCAACGGGCTCACCGACGAATTCCATCCGACACAGGTGCTTGCCGATATACTTACCTTAAAGGAGCACTTCGGGAAGATAAAGGGAGCGAAGCTCGTATATATGGGCGACGCCAGGTTCAATATGGGCAATTCCCTCATGGTAGGATGCGCGAAGACCGGGATAGATTTCACTGCCTGCGCGCCCGAGAAATACTTCCCCGGGATGGAGCTCACTGAGATCTGTAAGAAAGAAGCCATGAAGACCGGGGCAAAGATATGCTTCGAGAACGATCCCGTAAAGGCGGTAAAAGGCGCGGACGTCATATATACGGACGTGTGGGTGTCCATGGGAGAGCCCGAGGCGGTGTGGGAGGAAAGGATACACGATCTTCTTCCCTACAGGGTCACTGAAAAGCTCATGGATGAAGCCGGCGAGCAGGCGAGGTTCATGCACTGTCTGCCGTCGTTCCACGATCTTAATACCGAGACCGGAAGGAAGATATATGAGAAGTTCGGGATAGACTGCATGGAAGTTGAGGACGGCGTGTTCTTAAGCCCCAGGTCGATAGTGTTCGACGAGGCTGAGAACAGGATGCATACCATAAAGGCAGTAATGGCAGCGATGATATAGGACAAAAGGGTGTGTGATATATGCCTAAGGATAAAAGCATAAAGAAAGTACTTATGATAGGGTCAGGCCCTATAGTGATCGGGCAGGCGGCGGAGTTCGACTACGCCGGGGCCCAGGCGTGCAGGGTACTGCGTGACGAGGGGATAGATACGGTCCTCGTCAACTCGAATCCCGCTACGATAATGACTGACAAGAACCTTGCCGACGAGATCTATCTCGAGCCTCTTACCGAGAAGACCGTCGAAAGGATAATAGAGAAGGAAAGGCCGGACGGCCTCCTTGCCGGGCTTGGAGGACAGACCGGCCTCACGCTCGCAATGAAGCTTACGAGGAGCGGAGTCCTTGAAAAATACGGCGTAAGACTGCTTGGGACCGATATAGACGGTATAGAAAGGCCGAGGACAGGGAGATGTTCAGGGACACCATGAGGGCCATAGGCCAGCCCGTGGTGCCTTCGGACATAGCGACGGACGTAGATACCGCCCTTAAGATAGCAGGTGAGATAGGATATCCGATAATAATAAGGCCGGCGTTCACTCTTGGAGGAACGGGCGGCGGAATAGCCGACACCCCGGAAGAGCTGGCGCTGATAGCGAAGACAGGCATAGAGATGTCTCCGATAGGTCAGGTCCTGGTCGAAAAATGCATCTCCGGATGGAAGGAGATAGAGTTCGAGACCATGCGTGACGCACTTGGAAACGCCGTTTCAGTGTGCTCGATGGAGAACGTCGACCCTGTAGGCATACATACTGGCGACTCGATAGTGGCTGCCCCCGCGCTCACGCTCTCGAAGCGCGAGTTCGACATGTTAAGGCAGGCCGCGCTCGACATAGTTGCCGCGATAGGCATAATAGGCGGCTGCAACTGCCAGTTCGCGCTGAAGCCGGACGGCAGCGAGTACGCCGTCATAGAGGTCAACCCCAGGGTATCGAGATCGTCGGCACTGGCCTCAAAGGCTACCGGATACCCGATAGCCAAGGTAACGACGCGCCTTGCCTTAGGGTACACGCTCGACGAGATAAGGAATGAAAAGACCGGGGATTCCCTTTTGGGATTCGAGCCCGATGTCGATTACATAGTGCTGAAGTTCCCCAAATGGCCCTTCGAGAAATTCATAGGCTCGAGCAGGAAGTTAGGTACGCAGATGAAGGCCACCGGCGAGGTCATGTCCATAGGACCGACCTTCGAGATGGCGCTCATGAAGGCTGTGAGGGGTGCCGAGATAGGCCTCGATACGTTAAATGCGGAGCCCATAGAGCCGGGCACGGTCGAGGAAAGGCTGAAAAAGCAGGATGACAGGAGGATCTTCACCGTTTTCGAGGCCATAAAGGCCGGCATGCCCATAGAGGAGATCTACAGGATCACGATGATAGACCCCTACTTCCTGAACAAGATAAAGGGGCTCGCCGATTTCGAGGCGCGTATAGCCGCAAACGGAGTTGACGGCGCTTCATATATCGAAGGGAAACGCCTTGGATATACCGACGCCGCGCTAAAGAGGATAGGCGGGAGCATACCGGAGGAGAAGTTCCCTGTATACAGCATAGTAAGGACCTGCGAGAAGGTGTTCGGGGACGATCATCCGTACTTCTATTCGAGCTTCGAGGACCGCATCTGTGAGGCGAGGACATTCGTAAGGAGCGGGAAGCCCGTCATAGCAGTTCTCGGATCAGGCCCCATAAGGATCGGACAGGGAATAGAGTTCGACTATTCGTCAGTGCACTGTGTGTGGACGCTCAGGAGCATGGGCTATGAGGTCATCATCATAAACAACAACCCCGAGACGGTCTCGACCGACTATGATACAGCCGACAGGCTGTACTTCGAGCCGCTGACGCCCGAGGACGTGATGGGCATCATAGATGTCGAAAGACCCGTGGGCGTGGTCGTGGCCTTCGGAGGACAGACTGCAATAAAGCTCACGAAATTCCTCGATGACAATGGTATCAACATACTGGGCACCTCGGCTGAGGGGATAGACACTGCTGAGGACAGGATAAAGTTCGACGCGCTCCTTGAGGAGCTGGGCATGAGAAGGCCCGCAGGAAGGGGAGCCGTGACCGTAGAGGAAGCAGTCGCCGCCGCGGGAGAGCTCGGTTATCCCGTGCTCTTAAGGCCGAGCTATGTCATAGGCGGGCAGAACATGACGATATCGAGGTCTGAGGCCGATACCAGGAAATACATGCAGACGATAGTGAGGGGCGGGATAGAGAATCCCGTGCTCATAGACAAGTACATGCCCGGCATAGAGCTCGAGGTCGACGTCATCTCCGACGGGAAGGATGTCCTGATCCCGGGCATAATGGAGCATATAGAGAGGGCGGGCGTGCACTCGGGAGACTCGATAGCCGTCTATCCGCCCTACAACTTAACAGACAGGTTCCTCGAGAAGATAAGCACCAGCTCTACGAAGCTCGCGCTGGCACTTGGTACCAAGGGGCTCGTAAACATACAGTATCTCATATTCGACGGCGAGCTCTACGTGATAGAGGTGAACCCGAGGGCTTCGAGGACCGTGCCTTATATAAGCAAGGTCACCGATATACCGATGGTCGACATCGCCTCGAAGGTAATGCTCGGAGCTAACCTCGTCGATCTGGGCTACGGGACGGGGCTCTACAGGACGCCTCCGTACTGCGCGGTAAAGGTGCCGGTATTCTCGTTTGAGAAGCTGAATGACGCCAACTCGATACTGGGGCCCGAGATGAAGTCCACGGGAGAGGTCTTAGGAGTCGGCAAGGATATGGCGGAAGCCCTGTTCAAGGGACTCACCTCGGCGGGCTTCACGGTGCCATCGTTCAGAGGCGCAAGGAAGCCCGGCGTGCTGATCTCCGTGGAGGAGAGCGATTATCAGGAAGTCCTTTCCCTGGCAAAGAGATTCTATGACCTGGGGATAGACATATACGCGACAAAGGGGACGGCTGATACCATAAACAGCCTCGGCATAAAGACCGTGACGGTGGAAGGCCCAGCGAAGAGCAGCGAGATATTCGGTCTCATGGAAAAGGGAGCCCTCAACTATATCGTCTACACGGGTGCCGTGAAGGACCAGACGATGGGCGATTTCATCACCCTGCACAGAAGGGCGATGCAGCTCGGGGTCCCGTGCCTCACGAGCCTCGACACCGCGTCCGCGTTGACAGAGATAATCGAGAGCCGATATAATACCGGTAATACCGAGCTGGTCGACATAAACGACATGCGCCAGTGGAAGAGCGGGGTGCATTTCGCGAAGATGCAGTCCTGCGGCAACGACTATATCTTCATAGAGGATTTCGACGGCAGTATAACCTGTCCCGAATCGCTCTGCGTGAGGCTTTGCGCCCCGCATTACGGCATAGGAGCGGACGGCATAGTGCTCATCGAAAGGAGCCAGACTGCAGACGTAAAGATGCGCACCTTCAACAGGGACGGCAGCGAGGGCAGGATGGCCGGCAACAATATCCGCTGCGTCGGGAAATATCTTTTCGACAAGGGATATATAAGGAGCGAATTCATGACCGTGGAGACCGGAGGAAAGGTCTATCCCTTAAAGCTCTATACGAGGGACGGCAAGGTGAGCTCGGTGTCGGTCAACATGGGCTTTGCCGATTTCGACCCCGCAAGCCTGCCGGCAGAGACTGAGGAAAGAAGGCTCGTCGACTATCCGCTCAAGGCCGGTGACAAAGAGTATAAGGTGACCTGCCTGTCGGTAGGGAACCCGCACTGCGTGGTGTTTACCGATTCGATAGACGGTCTCGACATAGGAGCCGAAGGCCCCCTGTTCGAATACCATCCGATGTTCCCCGAGAGGACCAATACGGAGTTTGTAAGGCCTGTCAACAGGAACACGCTCAGGATGAGGGTATGGGAGAGAGGCAACGGCGAGACTATGGCCTGCGGGACCGGCGTATGCGCTGCGGCAGCCGCTGCGGTAAGGAAAGGGCTCTGCGACAAGAATACCGACATCACCGTCAAGGTGCTCGGAGGAGATCTTACAGTCAACGTGTCCGACAAGGGGATAATACTCACCGGAGAGACTGTGATGGTCTATGAAGGCGAGTTCGAATACTGATAAACTTGATTTGGAGGAGATGCGGCTATTGGCCGTATGAGTACGGAAAATGAAGAAATACAACGTGGCAGTTCTCGGAGCGACCGGCGAAGTCGGCCGCCAGATGATAAAAGTGCTCGAGGAACATGAGTTCCCGGTATCCGAGCTGAGGCTCCTTGCTTCAGCCAGGAGCGTAGGCAAGACGGTATGCTTCAACGGTAAGGACATACCCGTTTATGAGGCAAAAGAGGATTCCTTCAACGGGATCGACATAGTGTTCGGCGCGGCTTCGGCTTCCCTTGCAAGGAAGTTTGCCCCCTTCATAAAGGAAGCGGGAGCGGTCTTCGTAGACAACTCGAGCGCGTTCAGGCACGATACTGACGTTCCCCTCGTAGTCCCCGAGATAAACGGAGACGACGTGAAGTGGAACAAGGGGATAATAGCGAATCCCAACTGCTCGACTATAATCACCCTAATGGCTGTCAAGGGCATAAACAGGCTCTCTAAGATCGAAAAGATGGTCGCCTCTACATACCAGGCCGTGAGCGGCGCGGGTGCCGGTGGCTTAAGGGAGTTAAAGGACCAGAACAGCGCTCTTGCAGAAGGCCGCGAGATAGTATGCGACACCTTCCCCTATCAGATAGCCGAGAACCTCATACCTGCCATCGGCTCCTTCACGGATAACGGATACTCGACCGAGGAGATGAAGATGCAGAACGAGGGAAGGAAGATAATGCACCTGCCCGATCTTAAAGTGACCTGCACCTGCGTAAGGGTACCCGTCATGCGTTCGCATTCGATATCCGTTTCCGTATATACGGAAGACGAGCTGGATCTTGACGCAGTAAGGGCACAGATCGCCAAGGAAGACGGCGTAAGGCTCGTCGACGATCCGGCAAACAGGATCTATCCCATGCCTCTTGACACCTCTGACCAGGATCTGGTCTATGTAGGAAGGATAAGAAAGGATCTTGCGTTCGAGAAGGGGATAACGCTCTGGTGCTGCGGTGACCAGATAAGGAAAGGCGCTGCGACGAACGCCGTTCAGATAGCGGAACTGCTGATAGAAAGATAGGAGATAAGATGAAGATCGAGACCAAGTGCGTCCAGGGAGGATATGTCCCCGGAAACGGTGAACCCAGGCAGCTGCCCATATATCAGAGCACTACCTTCAAGTACGATACCAGCGAGGATATGGGTAAGCTTTTCGACCTTGAGGCTTCGGGGTATTTCTATACGAGACTTCAGAATCCGACGAACGATCAGGTGGCAAAGAAGATATGCGAGCTCGAGGGCGGGACAGCCGCCATGCTCACCTCTTCGGGACAGGCTGCCAATTTCTACGCTGTTTTCAATATAGCCAACTGCGGCGATCACGTGGTAGCATGCTCGGCCATATACGGCGGGACATACAATCTCTTCTCCGTAACGATGAGGAAGATGGGGATCGATTTCACGTTCGTCTCCCCCGACTGCACGAAGCAAGAACTCGACGCTGCTTTTAAGCCGAATACAAAAGCCGTTTTCGGCGAGACCATAGCCAACCCGGCGCTCACGGTGCTCGACATAGAGCTGTTCGCTGACGCCGCACACAGGCACGGGGTACCGCTCATAGTGGACAATACCTTCGCGACACCCGTTAACTGCAGGCCTTTCGAATGGGGAGCAGATATCGTTACCCATTCCACGACCAAATACATGGACGGCCACGGATCCGGAGTAGGCGGATGCATAGTCGACTCGGGAAAGTTCGACTGGACGAAGTACGCCGACAAGTATCCCGGGCTCTGCACGCCTGACGACAGCTATCACGGTATAATCTATACCGAAAAATTCGGAACCGGCGGAGCTTTCATAACGAAGGCTACTTCGCAGCTCATGAGGGATTTCGGCTCCATACAGTCTCCCCAGAACGCGTTCCTTTTGAATCTCGGGCTCGAGAGCCTGCACGTAAGGATGCAGAGGCACTGCGAGAACGGGCAGAAAGTGGCGGAATACCTGAGCGGCAATGACAAGGTGCTGTCCGTGAGCTACTGCGGACTTCCAGGCGACAAATACCATCATCTTGCCGAAAAATATCTTCCGAACGGATCCTGCGGCGTAGTGAGCTTCAGGATAAAGGGAGGAAGGGCTGCCGCTGAGAAGCTGATGAAGAACCTTAAGGTGGCTTCGATAGAGACACACGTGGCGGACGCAAGGACCTGCTGTCTGCATCCCGCAAGCGCGACGCACAGGCAGATGAACGACGAGGAGCTCGTGGCTGCGGGAGTATATCCCGACCTCATCCGCTATTCATGCGGCATAGAGAACGCCGATGACCTCATCGCCGACCTTCAGCAGGCATTCGATAAGATCTGACAGGAGAGGTGACGGCATAAAATGCCTATTAAGATACCCAACGAGCTGCCGGCGCATAAGACGCTGACCGAAGAGAACATATTCGTCATGGACGAACACAGGGCTATGACGCAGGACATCCGTCCGCTGAAGATCGCCATAGTGAATCTCATGCCAACTAAGGTGGACACTGAGACACAGCTTTTAAGACTGCTTGGAAACACGGCCCTCCAGGTGGAGATAGAGCTCATACATACTAAGACCTACGAATCGAGGAACACCTCATATGAGCATCTTAAGACCTTTTACAAGACCTTCGACGACATATCGGGCAACAATTACGACGGCCTCATAATAACCGGGGCGCCTGTTGAACAGATGCCGTTCGAGGAGGTCGAGTACTGGGACGAGCTCTGCAGCATAATGGAGTGGTCCAAGACCCACGTGCACAGCACGTTCCATATCTGCTGGGGCGCTCAGGCAGGCCTTTACTATCACTTCGGCATAAACAAGTACCCTGTAGGGCACAAGGTCTTCGGAGTTTTCCCGCACAGGGTCGAAAGGAAGAACTACATCCTTTTCAGGGGCTTCGACGATGTGTTCATGGTCCCGCATTCGAGACACACCGAGATAAGGCGCAGCGATGTCGAGAAGGTGAAGGAGATAAAGATACTTGCTTCCTCGGAGGAGGCAGGGATCTATGCCATGATGACCGAGAACGGAAGACAGATCTTCATAACGGGACATTCCGAGTACGATGCCTTAACCCTCGACAGGGAGTACAGAAGGGATCTTTCACAGGGGCTGCCGATAGACATGCCAAAGCACTACTATCCTGACGATGATCCCGAAAAGGAGCCTCCGGCAACATGGAGGTCTCACGCGAACCTTCTGTATTCGAACTGGCTCAACTATTTCGTCTACCAGACGACGCCCTACGACTTGAGCGAGATCGGCGGAGGCGCTCGCGCGCTTTAGGAAACATATGGATATATATATAAGGAAGACGGTACCTGGGGATGTTGACCGGATAATGGAGATTTATGACACGGCAAGGAAGTTCATGAGGTCGACGGGAAACATGACCCAGTGGATAAACGGATATCCCGGGAGGGACCTGATACTTGACGACATTAAAAAGGGCAACAGCTACGTAGGCGTGTATGACGGCAGGGTAACAGGAACCTTCGCGTTCATCCTGGGCGATGATCCTACATATTCATATTTAGAGGACGGGGAGTGGTTGAACGATCTTCCCTACGGCACGATACACAGGATAGCCTCCGACGGCACCGTGCACGGTTTCCTTGAGGCGGCTGTCGGATTTGCCGGAGGCATCACAGGCAATCTAAGGATAGACACCCACGATGACAACAGGGTCATGCAGCATCTTCTTGAAAAGAACGGATTCACGAAGTGCGGCAGGATATTCCTTGAGAACGGAGACCCGAGGATAGCCTATCAGAGGCATTCCGTCTGACAGAAAATACCGGTAAGAACTATACGATAAAGGATCCTGAAGGGTCCTTTTTTCTTTTCACCGGATACCGTTTATGCAAAAAAGCCCACTTTATGCATTTTGAAATTAAGGGAAGCCCGGCTTTTCATTTAAGGGCTGAAGTTTTTTCGCGGATGAGAATGTAAATTTTCTGTTTTTATTGTAGACACAGTAAAAAAGTGATAAAATATTTGACGTGCATTAGGTGCATACCTGTTTAAGTGCGGGTGCCGGAGGGCTGTGGTATCTTTATAAACCTCGGAATGACGGCAAAAAACCGGGTCGTGCAAGGCTGCGGCGCAAAAAGGACATGGGAAGAACGCCCCTTAAAGGCTTAAAAAAGGGTTCTGCAATGTCCGGCGGTCTGGAATTGCAGAATCAGGCGGCCGTGCTTGACAATGTACCGCTGCATATGTTATTAACAGAAGGAAAGCGAGACGGTCATCTGACCGTGACCGTGTGATGGCAGGAGCGAAAGAGCCCAAACAGTATACCGGAAGACGAGCCTATCTCAATGATTTCCATTTGAACGATAAGGGCGAATACGTCTTCATGGGCCGGATGATGTCATTTGACGAAGAACATATGACATACCGGCAGTATATAGTGAGGAGCGTTTTGTCAGCAGTCATCATGATCGCCGCGACGGCGCTTGCAGAGTGCCTGCCGGCAGTGGGGCTTTCAAGATTCGGCTTCACGGCCATACCGTGGGCGCTCCAGATGGTTATGACGGCGCTCACCGCCTATGCGGTCTGGAAGACGGCTTTCGGGAAAAATCCGATGCGCGAATACGTTTACAAGTCTTCGGCGGAAAAGCTTCCCGGGAGAGTCATACTGGCAGCAGCCTTTTCCCTTCTGACCGTTATCGCCGATACGGTCTATATCCTTATAAAGGGATGGGAAGGCGAGGTGCTGTATACCGCGTTAAGACCGGCCCTGTCCCTTGTATGCGGAGTTACGGCATTCCTCTTCTCAAGAATGCTGAAGAAGACCGCGTGGAAGGCCTGAGCAGGGACCTATAAAGCATGTTTGCTCCGGGAGGACCGGAGATAAAAGATTAAAAAAAGGAGAAAAGAACATGAAGAAAATGTCAAAACTCGTAGCTGTTCTGCTCGTGTGCCTCATGCTCGTTTCCTGCTTCGCAGGATGCGGCAAGAAAGAGGAAGCACCCGTTGAGACAGCAACGAACGAGGCATCAACTGAGCCCGCAGCAGATGACACACCTGCCGACGAGCCCGCAGATGAGCCTCAGAAAGAGTCGAAGAATGACACAACTCCTCTGGTAGTTGGCTATTCTCCGTTCTCTGAAAAATTCTCTCCCTTCTTCTCAGAGACAGCTTATGACCAGGATGCATGGGCAATGACGCAGATCTCTCTGCTGAATTCCGACCGTGTCGGAGCTATCGTTCTGAAAGGTATCGAGGGTGAGACCCGCCCTTACAACGGGACCGATTACACGTACTACGGACCCGCTGACCTGACCATCACCGAGAACGCTGACGGCACCGTGTTCTATGATTTCGTCCTTCGCGATGACCTGGTATTCTCCGACGGAGAGCCTGTCACCATCGACGACGTAATCTTCACGATGTACGTTTACTGCGACCCCTCCTATGATGGATCCACCACACTGTTCGCACAGCCTATCCAGGGCCTTGCTGAGTATCGTGCAGATATGAAATCCCTCCTCTCCCTCCTCTTTGATGCAGGCCGTGAGAATACCGATTTCACATTCTGGGATGAAGCTACTCAGAAGGGATTCTGGGAGAAGTACGATGCAGCTACAAAGGGCCTTGCAGAAGAGATCGTAGCTTACTGCGTAGCTAACGGCTACAATGAAGAAGGCGATATCAAAGGCGCTGCTGCAAACTGGGGATTCCAGGCTGCTGACAATACCATCGAAGCTTTCGCAGCTGCTCTTCGGGAGAGCTATGGCGCTGACGTCGCAGGCATGATCAATACCGAGAACGCTGGTTCCACGGTCGAAGATCTGTTCCCGGGACTTGAAGACTACTCCCTCAACATGATCAGGATCGCTGACCCTGTTGACAATATCTCAGGTATCCAGAGGACCGGTGATTACTCCATGAGAGTCGTTCTGACAGAAGTAGACGCTACGGCTATCTATTCTCTCGGAGTTCCGATCACTCCTCTCCATTACTATGGCGAGACCGCTAAGTATGACTACGCTAACAACAAGTTCGGATTCGACAAGGGCGACCTTTCACACGTTCGTTCAGTGACGACCCAGCCTGTTGGTGCCGGCGCATACAAGTTCATCCAGTTCGCTGACGGTGTAATCAACTACGAAGCAAACGATAGCTACTACCTTGGCGCTCCCAAGATCAAACACGTCAACTTCTTACAGCTCTTAAACGATAACGATAAGGTCAGCGGTGTCATCACCGGTTCAGTCGACGTGACCGATCCTTCCTACAACGATCCTACATATAAGACGATCGCTGATGCGAACGGCGGAGAGCAGACCGGCCCCGTTATCACAACGAATGCTGTTAACAACCTCGGATACGGCTATATCGGACAGAACGCAAACCAGATGAAGGTCGGAAACGATCCTGGTTCTGATGCTTCCAAGAACCTCCGTAAGGCTACCGGAACAATCCTTGCCGTATACCGTGATGTCGCTAACGACTCTTACTACGGCGATCGTGCTTCCACGATCCAGTATCCTATCTCCAACACTTCCTGGGCAGCTCCTCAGCCTGCTGATGACGGCTATGAGATCGCTTTCTCCAAGGACGTGAACGGAAATCCGATATTCACCTCCGATATGACTGCTGAGCAGAAGTATGAGGCTGCTAAACAGGCTGCTCTCGGCTTCTTCGAAGCTGCCGGCTACACTGTAGAAGACGGCAAAGTCACCAAGGCTCCCGCTGAAGGCGGCCCGATGGAATTCGAGGCTTGGATCCCTGCTGACGGAACCGGCGATCACCCTGCATTCATGATCCTCACTGAGGCTCAGAAGGCATTTGAGAGCATCGGACTCACATTCAAGATCAAAGACCTTACCAACTCTGCTGACCTCTGGACCGCTCTTTCCGCTCAGTCCGTACAGATCTGGACCGCAGCTTGGGGCGCATCCGTAGATCCTGATATGTATCAGATCTACTTCTCCGGCGACGATCAGGGCCATAAAGCCGGTGGTTCAAACTACCAGTACGCTATCAATGACCAGGAGCTTAACAGCCTGATCCTTGCAGCTCGTAAGTCCACCGATCAGGCATATCGTAAGCAGGTTTACAAAGCTTGCCTCGATATAATCATCGACTGGGCAGTTGAGATCCCGAACTATCAGCGTCAGAACTGCATCATATTCAGCACCGAGAGAGTGAACATCGATACCGTTACACCCGATATCACCACCTTCTACGGCTGGATGGCTGAGATCGAGAACATGGAGCTCAATGACTGATATCAGATGCTGATATCGCTTGAGATCTGATTCAAGATCAAAGGATATATCAAAAAGGTATCTGCCTCGTGCTTAGGCACGGGGCAGATATTGATATATCAGAGGGATGCCCCGCATGCTTCTGATAGACATCATCAAAAGACTTTTCGATGAAATCACAGCTGTCCCCAAAGCAGATGTTTTTACGTAAGGGAAGGCTGTTATTTCATGGAAAAATCCGGATAGTTAATTAGACGGAATGGAGGAAATTCAGTGAACACGTTAAAGTACGTTGTAAAGCGGGTTCTTCTGTCGTTGGTCATCCTGTTTTTCGTGGCTCTGATCATCTACACGATCATGCGCTGTCTGCCGACATCGTATATCGAGAACGTCGCGCGCGCAAAGGCTACCCAGCCCAACTCGAAGACCTATGAGGAGTGGATGGCACAGCTGACCGTGTCCTACGGTATGGATAAAGGCATCATATCGGGATTCTTTGTCTGGCTGGGTCAGGCGTTACAGGGCAATTTCGGCGACAGCTGGCAGTATACGGCCCCTGTTCTCCAGAAGTTCAGCGAGTGCATAGGCATCTCATTCTGGATGAGCGCCATCTCCATGGTATTTGAGTGGCTCATAGCCATTCCTCTGGGCATACTTGCCGCAAGGAAGCAGTATTCGAAGACCGACTATACGATCTCGATAACCGCTATCGCGTGCATGTCGCTTCCGACGTTCTTCCTTATAGCTCTCTTAAAGCTCGTGTTCTGCATCAAGCTCGGCTGGTTCGACCTCATAGGCGTTATAGGAAGGGATTACGCCATGCTCGATCCGTGGCATCAGTTCCTTGACCGTGCGGCACACCTTGTGCTGCCCATATTCACGCTGGTGCTCATAAGCATAGGCTCACTCATGCGTTACGTAAGGACGAACATGCTCGAGGTCTTAAATGCCGACTATATACGTACCGCACGTGCGAAGGGCCTTTCCGAAAGCAAGGTCATAAACAAGCACGCGTTCAGGAATACTCTTATCCCGCTCGTTACATTCCTCGGAGGATCGCTCCCAGGTCTGTTCGGCGGTGCTCTGTTCACTGAGACGATGTATTCGATCCCCGGCATAGGGTACTATTCATACCACGCCATGTCCGCGGGCGATATACCGTTCTCCATGTTCTATATGACATTCTCCGCGCTTCTTGCCCTCCTTGGCAACCTGCTTGCGGACATACTGTACGCAGTGGTAGATCCCCGCGTACGTGTATCATGATGAAAGGAGACAGGAAATATGGCTGACAACAGAAAGATCTTGACTGATGAAGAACTCGAAAGCACAAAGAATGTCTCCGAAAATGAAGAGTATTCGTTAAACGATGACCGCCGTGTCAAGGTGCTCTCACCCGGCGCGATGGTCGCAAAGCGCTTTTTCCGCAACCGTTCCGCGGTATTCGGGATAATAGTCCTTATACTTATGTTCCTGTTCTCGTTCGTGGGCGGCATGCTCTCCCCTTACGGGGAATCCGAACTGTTCTACAGGGAAGAGTTCCACCAGAAGGAATATGCGAGCGCCGTTGAGAACAAGGAGTTCCGCTACAGGGGCACCGATGACTTCTCCGCCATCATCCAGGCGCAGATGCTCCTTTCGATCAATAAAGGAGCGGACAGCTTCGAATGGATGAAGGAAACATATACCGTAGTAAAAGAAGGGGAAGACCTTTACACCTGTCTTAACAGTTCAGGCGAGATGATAGGCTTCGGCTTCAAGTCGATATTCAACCCCGCCCAGCAGGGCGCCGAGCCCGACCTTGAGACGCTCCTTGCCATCCAGAAGGCTCATGCCGCAAATCAGGCAGGGACATTCACCGCAGGCGGAAAGACCTATACGATCGATGAGGACAGCAACATATTTACAGAGTCCGGCGAAGAATTCGGATATGTAAGCGTATATAACGTACAGCCGCTGATGGGCGACGTCTTCCTTTCAAGGGAATTCAAGGAACAGGTTATCGAGGAGATCGAAGCCGGAGTCAATGAATTCGTCTTCACGGATGTCGACGGTGAGGAGCATGAGTACAAGCTCGAGTATGTTGCCGCCAACGACAGATATACGATAACGCAGGCCACTGCGACGCGCGTATATGACCGTTATTCCGCTCCCTCAAAGGAACATCCTTTAGGTACGGACAAGAACGGTATGGACGTCATGACCCGTCTTATGTACGGCGGACGCGTATCGCTTACCATAGGCTTTGTGGTAGAGATACTCTCAACGGCGATAGCTCTGGTACTGGGCGGCATCTCCGGGTATTTCGGAGGATGGGTCGACAACCTGATCATGAGGATAGTCGATATATTCTACTGTGTGCCTTCCATGCCCATACTGATCATCATAGGAGCTGCGATGGACAATGCGTCGGTGCCTCCCAAAACAAGGATGATCTACCTTATGCTCATCCTGGGCGTCCTCGGATGGCCGGGCCTTGCCCGTCTTATAAGAGGACAGATCCTCTCGCTGCGTGAGCAGGAATTCATGACCGCTACCGAGGCTACCGGTCTTTCGGTAAAGAGAAGGATATTCCAGCATCTGATACCTAACGTAATCCCCCAGACCATAGTGTCTGTCACGATGGGCCTCGGCGGAACGATCCTTACCGAGTCGTCGCTGTCCTTCCTTGGACTCGGCGTACGGTTCCCGTTCGCTTCGTGGGGAAACATCATAAACGATATAAACGATACTTACGTGCTTCAGCACTATTTGTTCGTCTGGATCCCGGCAGGTCTCCTGCTGCTTGCTACGGTCCTTGCCTTCAACCTTGTTGGCGACGGCTTAAGGGACGCATTCGATCCCAAGATGAAGAGATAAGGGGGGAACAGGTATGGCTAAGAAAAGAGACGACGGTTATCTGTCCGCGAGAGAGTCGAGACGTATCTCGAGAGAGAACCGCAGGATAACGAACGCGCTTGAGAAAAAACAGAAGAGAAAGAACGTGCCTGAGTCCGAATTCCTGACCCAGATGCACGATAACAATAATGTACTTGAGATAGATAATCTGCACACCTACTTCTTCACGGATGTTGGAACGGTCAAATCCGTCGACGGCATCACTTTCGAGGTGCCGATCGGAAAGACCGTCGGAGTAGTGGGAGAGTCAGGCTGCGGGAAATCGGTCACGAGCCTTTCCATCATGCAGCTGCTCCAGAGACCGCAGGGACAGATCGTGGACGGCGAGATCCGCTTCAATCTTGGCGACAAGGCCTATGATATAGCGAAGACTCCTACCGAGACGATGCAGAAGATCCGCGGAAATTACATCTCCATGATATTCCAGGAGCCCATGACCTCTCTTAACCCCGTGTTCAAGATAGGCGACCAGCTCCTTGAGGTCCTTGAGCTCCACAATGAGGAGGGGCGTACCAAGGAACAGATGAAGGAACGTGTGTTCGAGCTTCTTGAGATGGTCGGCATCGCGAATGCGGACGGCGTTTTCAGGATGTATCCTCACGAGCTCTCGGGAGGCATGAGACAGAGAGTTATGATAGCTATGGCTCTTGCCTGCTATCCGAAGCTCATAATCGCCGACGAGCCTACGACGGCTCTCGACGTTACGATACAGGCTCAGATCCTTGGTCTTCTGAGAGACCTTAAGGATCAGATCAACTCCTCGATCATGCTCATAACCCATGACCTCGGCGTCATAGCCGAGATGGCGGATTACGTAGTCGTCATGTATTCAGGGCGTATAGTGGAGAAGGGTACCGCTGAAGACATATTCAAGCATCCCGCTCATCCCTATACCATAGGCCTTATGGCTTCAAAGCCTGTAGTAGGGAAAAAGGTTGACAAGCTCTATTCTATCCCCGGCAAGGTCCCGAACCCTGTAAATATGCCTAACTACTGCTATTTCAGAGACCGCTGCGAGAGCCGCCTTCCCTGCTGCGACGGCGCTTATCCCTGTGAGATAAGTCTGTCGGAGACGCACAAGGTGGCATGCTACCGCTACTACGAAGAGGAGAACAAAGATGAGTGATTTAAAGGAAAAACTCAGGATCGACAATGATTTCGTTCCGATAGAGCCGGACGATAAATATATTCTGCAGGTCAATGCCTTAAAGAAGTACTTCCCCGTAAAGGGAGGCATAATCTCCCATACCGTCGGATACGTCAAGGCTGTCGACGGCATCACCTTCAACCTGAAGCGCGGCTCGTGCATGGGCCTCGTCGGCGAGTCAGGCTGCGGCAAGACCACGGTAGGACGCACGATCCTCCGTCTGGAGGATGACAAGACAGGCGGACAGGTGCTTTTCGAGGGACGTGAGGTCTATGACTTAAGCCCCAAGGAAATGAGAGCGCTCCGTCCGAAGATGCAGATAATATTCCAGGATCCGTTCTCATCGCTGTCGCCCCGTATGCCTGTAAGCGAGATCATAGGCGAGGCGGTACGCGAACACGGCCTCGTATCAAAGGACGAGTTCGATGATTATATCGATCACATAATGGATGAATGCGGACTTCAGCCGTTCCACAAGGACCGCTATCCGCACGAGTTCTCAGGCGGACAGAGACAGCGTATATGCATTGCCAGAGCTCTTGCCTTAAATCCCGACTTTATAGTCTGCGACGAACCTGTCTCGGCTCTCGACGTGTCGATACAGGCTCAGATAATTAACCTTCTTAAGGATCTGCAGAACGAGCATGACCTCACATATCTCTTCATATCCCATGACCTCTCGGTCGTAGAGCATATATCGGATACGGTAGGCGTCATGTATCTGGGAAGCCTTGTCGAGTACGGTGATACAGCCGATATATTCAGGAACCCGCTGCATCCCTATACGCAGGCTCTGTTCTCGGCTATACCGGTGCCGGACCCGACGGTCAAGATGAACCGTATAGTCCTCGAGGGCTCCATACCTTCACCTGTAAATCCGCCCAAGGGCTGCAAGTTCCATACGCGCTGCAGGAACTGCATGGCGTGCTGCAAGGAAGTGGCGCCGGAGCAGAAGGAGATCGAGCCCGGACATTTTGTCACATGCCATCTGTATGATGATGTGAAGAGCGTTTCGGAAACATAAGAATCAAAAAAGCAGCACGGTGATGCTGCTTTTTTGATAAGACTGGAGGTGTGGTCTGTGGCCGGCAGAAAAAAGAGGCCGTACTGGTTAAATGACGATGATGACGGAAGGACGATAGCCGATATGAGCGGCGTCAGCCGGAGGAATCTTCTTTTTCCCGAGCCTTTCAGAAACGTGAATGACGGGAAGCGCAGAAAGGACCGCGTGACCGGACAGGAAGAAAATATGGGGGAAGAGGATGAGACTGCTTCCTACCGCCCCTGGGAAAACAGGGACGAGGATAAAAGGGAGACCAGACAGTGGATATTCAGCGCTACTCTGGCAGGGCTCCTTCTTGTTGCGGTATTCATCGCTGCCGGCTGGCTCGTCATACAGCTCATGCTCTGGGCCTGGACCTAGACCGCTTCCTGAAAAGTGATATGCATAAAAAAAGACCCATACGACCGTATGAGTCTTTTGCGTTTTATGTGTCATTCGCCGTCTATAATATCATTTATGTCGGTGACCAGACCGGGGCCGCTTTCGGAGCCCGTCATGATCCTTGGCAGCGCACCGTCCCACTTGTCGTAGAAGGATTGCTTTAAGGTGTTCTCGGTTATGGATTCGGCCAGGATCCTGTTCGCTTCAGCCTGTGCCTTGGCTTCGGTAACGAGAGCGTTCGCCCTTCCTTCAGCCGCGATCTCGGATGCCTTGGCATCCGCCTCGGCCTTTTCTATGATCGTCTTGTTCTCGATCTGAGCTGTCTCATATCTCTGCTGCGCGATAGTCTTCTCGGAGATGGCGGTGTTGTACGAATCCTCGAAGTTCATGTCGTTGATGGTGACCCTTATGATGAGGACGGTATCCTCGCCGTATTTCTCGTTGACTACGTTCTGCAGATATTCCCTTGCAAGAGGCTCGAGCGCCGCCCTCGATGTGACCTTCTCGGCCGGGAGCTCTATCGTGCTGCTCTTAAGAGCTGAGGATATGATGCTGTGGGAGAGGAGGCTCCTCTCATAGTCGGTCACGTTGGCGTAGATCCATGCGGATCTTGCGGGCGATATCTGATAGGTCACCGATATGTTGCTCATATATACCTGGACCTTGTCTGACGATTCGCACCATATGGTAGAGTCGAGGACTATGTCCTGCTGTTTGTTGTTGACCGTCTCTATACTGTTTATGAACGGGATCATGAAGTGGAAGCCTTCCTTTAAAGGTTCCTTTTTTACCTGCCCCAGGGTTATCTGGACTCCGGAATAACCGGTGGGGACGATCTTTATGCTCATGAGCGCCAGCAGTATGACAGCGACGACTATGACCGCGGCGATGACCAGTTTCTTTTTCATTTTCCCTTTTACCTCCATGAAAAAAAGATATAAAAATGTCGTACACCCTCAGTTGACCGGTCGGACTTCAGAGGAATTCCGGCGTAAAGCTCGGCACAGGCAGCCCTGCGGCACATACTCACATCTGCTTAGTGCTGCTTCTGTCAGGACCTGACACGGTTCACAGCAGAGTATTGCACAGGACCCATGCTTCAGCGCTTCCGTTTCGTCTCCGTACCATCGTAGGACTCAGCCGCCTGAAAGGGGATTCGGCTCCGCTTAGCGGGTTTCGGATTACAGGGGACCGCTACTCCCCCGCTTAGTACGACAAATCAAAAACATCTTAAAACATCTGAATTATGATATCAATTTTCCGCCCTTTAGTCAATGACGGATGATAAGACTATATATTCTGTCCTCCGTAGTAGTCGAATATGTCCCTGAACTCATCGAAGCCGGGGAAGTCCGTCACGGCTCCGTTTATCAGCTGGATCATACCGGACAGGATCAGGAATGATATCACGAGGGAGACCACGGAGATCACTATGCCTGCTATCGCAAAGCCCTTCCCTCCGCGCTTTATCCCGTAAAGGCTGAATACGAGGCCTAAAATGCCGTTTATGAGTCCGAGGAAGATGGTGAAGGATGTGAAGAAGGCTATTATGGACAGGACGAAACCCGCTACCGAGTAGCTCGTTTTCTTTCCTTCGGTCTCCATCTGTGAGACCTTTATGTCGGGCATCTGGTAGGTGCCGTATTCCGATGTATATGAATTCGTGTTCTGTTTGTTCTCTTCAGTCTCGTACATTCTGAACGCTCCTTATCTCATCTTTATGGTACTTATGATTGTATCACAGAAAGGGAACAAAATACATATGCGTGTATAAGACGGAAGAGGGCAGTATATAAGACTGAAGAGGACAGCCGTGGTATGCCCCGGCAGTACGAAAAAATACCGATTTTTATTGTATTTGTGAAAGATACATGATATCATACAAAGGATGACGCACTTTTGCGGATGTATACGCCTGTGCCTTATACGGGTGGCGGATGCAG
>JAFWWA010000060.1 GCA_017523755.1 Christensenellaceae bacterium
CCTCAGACACAACGCTATTATACTATGTAAGTATGAGGTAGCATATGTCTGCCTCAAATCTCAATAACATCGTATACATCATCTGCCTTCAGTTTCATCCGCCGATTCAAATACTTCTCTATATCAAATGTGTATTTCTTGTCATAATCCGCTGTGAGCTTGAAGTTCGGGTG
The DNA here is from genome assembly GCA_017523755.1 of Christensenellaceae bacterium. Taxonomy (GTDB): domain Bacteria; phylum Bacillota; class Clostridia; order Christensenellales; family Christensenellaceae; genus SIG371. The sequence goes on from JAFWWA010000060.1 coordinate 174, forward strand.
CTTTGTAAGGTCGTACTTATCGGAAAAGAATGACCTCACTCCTCTGAGCTGTAGGATGCACTTGCCGCCATCCATGACAGATATTTCGTCTCTCATCATCAGCTCCCTTACGAATTCCTGTTTCTTATCCTCGGGCGAGGGCTTATACAGCCTCAGCTCGCAGAATGCCACTCCTTCCCTTTCCTCAACTTTAAAGGCCATCGTCCTCCGATCTGATATCTCTATCATGACGTTCGACTCCGCTTTTCCGGGAAGTATCGATATTATCCTCCCTATGCCCTTATAGAGGGCTTCTTTTTTAGCAAGACTTAACTTAACTTAGATGATGTCCTTACGCTTACAAAAGGCATTCTGCTTCTCCTTTATCTTATCTCTCTCCCCTTATACCAGCTCCTGCCGTCGGCAGTCCTCCTGAAATCCTTTACGAAATCCCATACGAGCTCCGAAGTGACAGGCTGGTAGGCATGGCAGGCGTTCTTGTAAGTGATGCTCTTGACTGCGGGTATGCCGTCCTGATTTATATACTCCCTTACGATCATCATTTTATCCTCGCTTGCTAGGAATCCGGTCGCGTCGCAGTCATACCCGTTCATCTTCAGCCTGTAGGTAAGCTCACTGTAAAGATTCCCCTCTTTGTCCGTGGGATCGGGACATCTGTCGTATGTGTTCTCTATATCCATGAAGGGCATCCTTCTTTCCTTTAAAGGCATCTCTTCATAGGTCTCATACTGTTTTGCGGGAGCACCTACGGGAACTGCCGCCGCAAAGATATCGTCAAGTAGCTCTGCCACAGCATTCGTTGTTATGGAACCGTTTGAATGACCCGTGCAGTATATCCTCTCGGGATCGACAGCATAGTCCTCAGTGACCCTCTTCACAACTTTCCTGAAATAGTCCATCTCGCTCTCAAGATCCTCTATGGTATCGGTCCTGCCGCCGAATCTCATCATGGGCCTTGCCTGTATCCTGTCTGTCCTCCATCTAGCATGGCCTGAATGGATGTCATTGGGCCCCGCCTGAGTGAATACGACGATGAAGCCGTGGTTCTCCGCTACAGAGCAGAAATCGCTGTTCCTTGCGAACATTTCGAACGTTCCGGTGAATCCGTGAGTGGCAACGACCAGCGGAAGAGGAGTATTTCCGTTATAGCAGGAAGGTGTGAACACGGCAAAGTATCTTTTTATCTCCGCGTCGAAAGCGCTGTGATACATCCTTTCCTCGTAGATCCTGATCCCCATCTCCCTCATCGTATAGTATGACCTGAGGGAGCCCATGGGATCGCCCATGTATCTGCAGATCGGATAGAAGAAATCCTTCCATATCCTCTTTGTCAGCTCTTCATCACGGTATGCTTCCCCCGCTCCCTTGATATCGCTCACCCATACTCTTGAGATGTTCGATGTATTGATATCCCTGTCCGGGAAATAGTGCCTCTCCTCAAAGATATCGGCTATATCGTTCTTCTTTCCCTCGGACGTGACTCTGTTGACCTTTTTCAGATACTGAAGGAGTTCTTCATTCCCGTTCCCGTCGTTTATGAGCCAGAACGGGAGCCTGGCGTCTTTATTGACTATCCCGTCTATAGTGAACGTCCTGTTCTCGGAAAAGACGAAACAGGGCTTTTCAGCCGCCTCTTTTATAAACGAGCCGTCGATATCATCCGTCCCCAAAGCACAGACTCCCGCGAAGAATGCAGGATGCTCAAGAGCAAATCTTACAGCAAAATCAGCCTCTCTGCCGTACCCCACCATATACAGGCCGTCGCTTGCATATTTGATCATGTCGATATTGGGATCCGCAAGGATGTCGATGGCCCTGTTTAAGAGCTTTTTGTCAGCCTCATAACCGTTGTCTGAAAGCGGGAAGAAAAGAACGGCGCAGGCTTCCCTGATACCTCCCGATGTCTTCTCAGCCGTCTCCATCCATTTTGTCTCATTTGCAAATACTTCAGGGTCCCTGTCCTTAGGACAGATGCAGATCACCAGCCTGTTCCACGGAAAATAGTCCCTGGGTGTGTAAAGAAGGAATTCCGTTGTCATCCTGTCTGCTTCGGCGGTGTTCTTCCACAAGCCGTAAAATGCGGTCGCATGGCTGTCCTTTATGATGTCGGGCTTGAGAGTGCTGTCATATGTCCTTGCCTTTATATATCCGTCCATAATAACCTCCAGAAATGTATTTGATTGTCAGTACCTGATAGATATATTATACAGCATCACGGTCTGCGATAAAAACAAAAATACGCTTTTATCCCTGGGCTCAGAAAGCGGTATGATCTTCAGCAGGGAGCAAGTTCCTTTATAAAAATACTTGAGGTTGAAGCCGACAGGACAGTCCATTATAATCAAATTAGGTTTACTGACATAATCTGAAGAAAGGACCTTTATTTATGAAAAGAAGGTATGTGAACGCTCAGTAGTCTGAGCTTAAATCCTGATAACCTAACCGTAAGCTCAGACGAATCCTATAAGAAGATAGGAGGAGCATATGAGCTATATCCGGGCAGATGAGATCCTGCCCATAGAATTATTGGAAGCGATCCAGCAGTATGTTGACGGACAGCTGATCTATATTCCAAGGAAAGAAAAACAGCAATGGGGAAGCGGAACCTCCGCAAGGGAATTCTTTCGTGAACGCAATGAAAGGATCTACCGGGCCTTTATGGAAGGTATAAGCGAAGAAGAACTGTCCCATCGTTTTACTTTGTCCAGAAAGAGTATCCAGAGGATCCTGAGAAACAAGAAACTTACCGCTGATCCTGACGCCGGATCGACACAGAGTAAACAATGACCTATATACATAGCCGGAGACTGAAGGACTCAGTCCCGGCTATGGTACCGATTTCGGAGGAAATAAAATGCTAATTAAGTTAGAACCTGTAAATAATGATAACAGAGATGCGGTCCTTGCCCTTACAGTCAGAGATGATCAGAGTTTCGTTGCACCAAACGACTATTCGCTTGATGAAGCGGATAAAACAAACAAAGAACGCCCGGGTACCGCGCGTCCGTTCGCGATCTATGCGGACGGCAGGCTCGTTGGCTTCTGCATGTTCGCGTTCGATCCTGAAGAGGAGGACGAGGACGACCGCTACTGGCTCTGGCGATTCATGATCGACAAGAACGAACAGGGCAAGGGCTATGGCCAGGCTGCCATGCAGGAGATCATCAAATACTTCAAAGAAAACGGTGCCGACCGGCTCTTCCTGTCGACATCGCCTGAGAACGAGCTGGGCCTGCATATCTATCATAAGGCAGGCTTCCGTGAGACCGGCATCATCGACAACGGTGAAGCTGTGCTGATGCGGATGCTCAAAGGCCAAAACCGGATCGTCAAGAACATCTATGGTGTCGATGTGGATAAGGAAATGCGCATCAGGGGCAGAAAGGGTTACGGTGTCAGTATTGCAGTCCATGACGGAAAGGGAGATCTTGTCACCTACTGTGCCGGCAGCGGACGCTACGGCGAGGACTTTCCAGTGAACCCGGATATGCTGTTCCAGGCTGGGTCTGTATCGAAGCCCATGTTTGCACTTACGCTGCTCAGGTATGTTGACAAAGGCCTCATCGACCTTGATGCGGACATCTCAGGCATAATACCTGAATTTGTAAAGAAGGGTCCGATGACCTTCCCCGCACTGCTCAGCCATACTGCGGGCTTCAACCTTCACGGTTTCCCCGGTTACCGCGCTGATCATGAGCCGCTGTCACTGGAAGACGTGCTTAACGGTAAGGGCATCACACCGAAACTCAGAAGAATACGTCCTTACGGCAAGCAGTTCATTTACTCCGGCGGCGGCATAACCCTGGCAGAGCTTGCATTCACGCGCCTGACAGGGACCACGCTCCGGGAGGCCTTTAAGAAAGAGGTCGCCGAGCCCCTCGGTCTTAAACGTACCGGTTTTTTCCAGCCACTTGACGAAGACCTTGTCTCAAACGCAGCTTTCGGCTTCAGGCTGGCTGAAAAGGAGGATCCTGCCCACGGATATCACTATTATCCTGAGCACGCTGCTGCAGGGCTTTGGACCACACCTGCGGAACTGGTCAAGATCGGTCTTGCCCTTTCAAGGAGCTATCGCAGAGGCGGTCTCCTCAAAAAGAAGACCGCACGGCGTATGATGACGCCGATCATGGATGACTACGGCCTCTGTCTCGACGTCTGGGAATCGGAAGCGCGCAGGGACAGTGTTGCCGGCCACACAGGAGAGAACTGGGGCTTCCTGACAAGCTGGGTCTTCTCCCGTAAAAAAGATATATGCGTTGCTGTGATGTACAACAACGTCACAGAAGCGGCCGATGAAGCGATGGACGACATTGCCTGTAGGATCTACAAAAACGCTAAGTAACAGAGGAATACAACGATGGATATCAATACAATGATGCATGATCTGGCCTGCCAGATGAATGAAAAAGACAGTTTCAACGGTACCTGGCTCTACGCCGAAAAGGGCGAGATAGTGTCTAAGGGGGCTATGGGCTTTCGTGACCCCGGGAACACACTGCCTATCAAAGAGGACACAATCTTCCAGCTGGCTTCGGTAACCAAGCAGTTCACTTCGGCGGCAGTCATGCTGCTGATGCGGCAGGGCCTTATAAGCTTGGAGGACGAGGTCACGAAGTTCTTCCCTGAGATCCCGTATCCGGGCGTCACGGTCCGTCATCTGCTGACACACACCAGCGGCATCCCCGATTACTTTGACGATGCAGACTGGTTCATCAGGATCTGGAAGGAAGAAAAACGGGTTCCGGGCAACGACGAGATCCTGCGCTTTCTTAAGGAAACAAAGGCCAAGCCGTACTTCGCCCCGGGGGAAGGCCTGCGCTACTCCAACACCGGCTTTAATCTGCTGGCCCTGCTTGTTGAGAGGCTCTCAGGCGTTCCCTTTGAAGAATTCCTTAAAAAGAACATCTTCGAGCCCGCCGGCATGAGCTCCACCCGTTGCTGCCATATCCGCAGAGACGGAGTTCCGTTTGATAATTACGCTCAGGCAACAGTGTATGACGACGGAAAATGCGTGGCTGACGTGGACTCCGAAGAGGAAGGCGATGTGGTCGCTTTTGACGGTCTCAACGGCGACGACTATGTCTACACCAACATCTTCGACATGCTTAGATGGGACAGGGCGCTTCGCGAGGAAAAGGTGCTTACAGAAGAAGAGCAGCAGCTCATGTACACCCCCGGAAAGCTCAACAACGGTGAGGATGCTGTTTACGATGAGGGTGACGGGCTTGGCTACGGTTTCGGCTGGGCTGTCGGCCATGACGAGGAGCTCGGGCTCGTAGTCAGCCACAGCGGTGGTATGCCGGGCGTCGCTACCTGGTTTGAGCGTTTCATCGATGCGGACAGAGTCCTTGTGATACTCAGCTGCCGGGATTACAGGGATATAAGAACGTATATGGGCTACTGGGATGGCATGGAAGCGGTAGTAAGGAACAGGGAGCCCAAGCCCCTTGTCTCGATCGAGGACCTTGCGATTAAGGACCCCGACAAATCAAAGTGGGAGAGCTACTGCGGCAAATATGAACATCCCGGGGACGCTGACTTCATCATCGACGAGATCTTTAATAAGGACGGTGATCTGTACATTAATGCAATAGATGAAGACGGGGATGAGCTGAGCTTTATACTCTATCCTATCGGAGAGAATGAGTTTGGCAGAAAGGGCGGCATGCTCAAACTGAAATTCGGCGACGGGTGCCTGATGTACGACGATCTCACCTGCAAAAAGCTCTGATCCGCAGTTAACTGTTTGCCAGGATCATCTGACTGTATATTGACATTGCATTGCCGGAGACATTTCAGTCTTCGGCTTTTTTATATGCAAGCGTAAAAAAAATCGGACTGCTGAACTGACAGCAATCCGATTTTATCTGTCTGAATGCTCCTGGGACAGATACTCCATATTTCATCTTATAAGCACTTCCCTGAGCATCAGGCCTTGTCAGCGTTCTTCCGAACGCTTCTTTTAAAAGTCTCAGATCATTCGATCTCAAGTCTCTTTGCAGAAGGTTTGATCTCCGTCTTCTTGGGCAGGTTCAGTTTCAGAACGCCGTTGGTATACTCAGCCTTTATATCGTCCTCGTTGACATTCGAAACATCGAAGCTCCTGCTGAATGAGCCATAGGAACGCTCCATCCTGATGTAGTTACCCTTGTCGTCCTTCTCATTGACCTCATTCTTCCTCTCACCTGAAATGGTGAGGTAACCGTTCTCTATGTCGATCTTTATATCTTTCTTGTCAAATCCGGGCATATCAGCCTCAAGTATATAAGCGTCTCCGTTGTCCTTGATGTCTACCTTGAATCCCAGATTATCATCGCTTCTGTCCCAGAAGTTCCTCTCGAACTCCTCAAGAGCTCTCCACGGATTGTAAACATCGACTTCATCATTTCTGTGCCTTCTATAAGGTGTGATTCCTAACATAATCAATCCCTCCTTAAATCAATCGCTTGATATATTTTATATTTTTCAGCCTCCCGGAAGTTCCTCCGTTCGGCTCCCTTTCCTTATCTTCAGTTACTATATTAGTCCCATATCTTTACCAAATATCATATAAATTATTACCGAATTGTTAACTTTAGCACTCACCTGTATAGAGTGCTAACAACTGTCTGTTTTTGCCGTTCCCATGGGATTTTCAACATATAAAAAAGGAAGAAGTCACTTCTTCCTCCTCTTTGCCGGTCATGTTTTTGCGTCTGTTACTCAGTATTGCCGTCATCGTTTCCTGAGCCGCTGTCATCAGCTTCCCCGGTATCCTTTTCCTCTTCTGTTATATCGTCATCATTGAAGAGATGTATAGCACCGCTTCTGTTGAGATCTGTTATGATGGCAGCTGCTATGGGTACTCCCAGAAGGCCTATGCCTCCAAACAGCTTCGCTCCCACGATCATGCATACTAGCGTGACTATAGGCCTCATCCCTATCCTCTTTCCTATGATCCTCGGCTCTATCACCTGCCTTAAGATAACGATGACTACATACAGTACAAGGAGCCCTATGCCCTTCTTTATGTCACCCGTGAAAAGGCATATGATCCCCCAGGGTATCAGGACCGTACCTGAACCTAATATCGGGAAAACATCGACTATCGCTATCATAAGTCCTATGAGGAAAGGCTGCTTCTGACCGATTATGAGAAGTCCTATGGAATTCTCGATGATCGAGATGAGAAAGATGATGAAGTATGATTTTATGTACTTTAATATCACTTCCCCGAAGGAAGTCTTTGCCTTCCTTATGAGCTCAACGGTCCTTTCGGATGCGTTGTTCTTTACGAAGGACTTTATCCTGTCAAGGTCGAGCACTATGAATACCATCGCGATTATGCTGATAAGAGTATTCAACAGGAAAGAAGGTATCCCTGACGCTATGCCGGATATGAATGTGATGGCCTTCCCCGAAAGAGAGCTCACAAAAGATCCGAGGGAACTTAGAACATGCGGCCCTATCATCTCGATCACGTCGTCGAATGATGTGCCGAAGCCCGACGCCCATTCGGACAGTGCGTCAAACGTATTCTGTATACCCGGCTGTACGGTATTGTAATAGAAAGAGGGTATTGAGGAAACGATCTTCCCTCCCCTGCTTATAAGATAATTGATTATACCGGTTATAACGGCAAAGAGTATCGCAAGAAGTATCAGAAGGCTTATTATCCCCGCAAGCTTCCTGTTGAAATGCAGCCTGTCTGTGAGCAGATGGGCAAAGGGCCGCGAGATCACAACAGCAAGGGCTGCGATGAAGAAAGGCATGAGAAGACTTATTCCGTATTTCATGCCGGCATATATAAGAAATAGCAGTACCGCCCAGAAGGCTACAGTAATAAGGAATCTCTTATATCTTTCAAGACGCTTGTCTGTTTCCATTTTCCCGCCCGTAAAAATCCTTTACCATTGATATGGATATGATAACACTATCGGCCAGTATCATCAATCACATGATGACACGCACTGTCAGTCTTTTTTCTTCCTTCTGTCGCGCACATATTCCTTCGTATTGTCGGGATAGTGTATGACCGTATTGTCAAGGGTCTGCCTCATCATGGCTCTGAAATTCTTCAGGTACTGCTCCCTTAAGGCCTTCTGCTCTTCCTTCTCCTCGGGAGTCAGAGCTCTCTCCTTGCTCAGATTCGCAAGTTCATTGATCCTCTTAAGTAATTCGCTCGGCATATATATCTTCCTTATCCTTTTATCAGAATCCTGCTCTTACGAGTATCGCAGGACCGTTCTCCTTAAGCCATTTATCGCAGCGCCTGTAATCAGGGAATACCCTTAAGATCTCGTCATAGAACCTTTTTGAATGGTTCATCTCCTTTATATGGCACAGCTCATGGACCACCACGCTGTCTATGACTTCGTCCGGCGTCAGCATCAGAAGACAGTTAAAATTGAGATTATGCTTTGAACTGCAGCTCCCCCATCTCGTCTTCTGTTTCCTTATCGCTATCCTTCCCGGTCTCACGCCTATCCTTTCGGCATAGAAGCAGCATTTTTCAGGGATCACTTTCTTAGCCTTCTTTACAAGCTCCCTTATATCGGCTTCGCTTAACAGCCCTTCTCTGTTCTCCTCATAAAGGAGAGCCCTTTTCCTGCTCGCTTCCCTTATTTTTCCGATGTTCCTTATGAGGAAAACCTCGACCGTGGTCCTGGGCATGAGAAGAGGAGCCCTTACCTCTACTCCTCCGTCACTCATGATCTTCACCGCAACGGATCTTCTTTTTGAACGTATAAGCGTATAGCTGAGTCCTCTTACGCTATACGTATTGTCATTTCCCGTCAAACCGGATCCTCCCCGTCTTCCTTCCGCAAAAAGCACAGGCCCAGATTGGAATTCCTCTCAAGCGAACGGCAGTCCTGCTTTATATAATCCCAGCTTCTCTTATATCCGTCGACCCTTGAGAACTCAGATGCACATAGATATCTTATGAAGCCTTCGATGTCATCCCTGTATCTCCTTGCGAACCTGAAGGAATCGTCTTCTTTCTCATCGTCGGAAGTATTCCTCTTCCCGTAAAGAGCATGATCGAGATTCGACGACATATAGTAACAGCTGTAAGGGATGCTTCCCCAGACATAATCAAGGTCGGAAAGCGTATCGACGTTGTCCCTTTTCCTTTCGTTCCTGTCGATCATCTGCTCGTATTTTGCCGTCATTATGCTGGTGTCCGTGTATACGGGCCTGTCGGCGCTCTCATCGTAAACTATATTGGCGTCGGGTATATAAGCCCCGTCTGTGTCGATTATCTGGATCACCCTTAAGAAATCATCCCTCTTGTAGTGGTTCCTGTCGGCATAGGACTTTACCTTCTTCATGAGATGCTTCCTTATGTTCAGGGGATTTATGCCGTATTTCGTCGTCATGTCCCCATGTATTATGTCGACATATACGGAGCTTCCCGTGAAATATCTTGAAAGAGGCACGCCTAAAGCCGTTTCGTCAGACGGTCCTTCTACTATTATGAAAACGATCTTCTTACGTGGCATCTTTCATCCCAGCCTCTTTGAAGGCCAGAGCTATCTCGGCATCGTTCGTGATGTCATATATCTCATGGTCCTGCTCACCTAATACTATGTCCCTGAAATAGAAGTCCCTTAAGTTCATTCCGTCCTTTAAATGCCTTATCCTCGTATATCTGTCTGACGGATCTGTAGTCGTAAAGACTATGCAGGGATAATCCAGCACTTCAAGGGGCCTCAGATTGTGGGAGGTGAATATGAGCTGACCTTTTCCCTTGTCATAGATCACTCTTAGTATCTCCCCAAGCAGATACTCAAAGACCCCGGCGTCGAGCTCATCTATGGCGACAGTACAGGAGCTCTCGTTATATGTGACGATAAGCAGCTGGAGCATGCAGATTATCTTCTTTATTCCGTCAGATTCATATGCGAGCGGTATCTCCCTGCCGTTTTTTAATGAGACGAGCTGGAGCATCCTTCCTCTCGTTCCGTCCTGCATCATCCTCTGTCCGAGATCCGCGACTGAGATGAAAAGTCCTGGTATGATCTTTGAAAGGACCGTGTTCATGTCCTCGACGGTCTTCTTCACTGTTTCAAACGAGCTTTCTGGGAAAAGACAGGGCTCCTCGATGGGGAGCACCATCTCTCCCATAAGAGACTGCTTCCTCTTTTCGTATTTCAGCCCCAGCGGGAAGTTCCTTATCCCGTTATATCCGTAGCTCCTGGTCGTTACTATGAAAAGCTCGTAATTTCCGTAATGGGCAAGCGTTTCGATTATCCTCGCTGCCCTTAATAAGCTTTCATCCGCCCCGCTCTTCCTCTTCTTCCTTATGAGATCTATCATGCCCGCGGAAAAAACGAAGGAACCCGAAGCGGAATAGGCCGTCCTCTTTATCAGCATGACGTCGTCAGCCAGGTCCCTGTCGTTCCCCACAAAAGCCTGAAGCGTCTTTTTAGGTCCGAACAGTCTTCCTGACGTAGTATCAAAGAACATTGTTTTCCTTATTGTCTTCCTGCCATCACTGTATGAATAATAGAGCCTCTCCCCTGCTATAACGGGTATAGTATCTGTCCTTTCGGCCATGCCCATGTTTCCAAAAGGCATCGACTGTCCCTTCATGAGGCTTATGTCATAGAAGACCCTGTAGTTCTCTTTATCAGCCCTGACATCGAAAACATATCCGATGATCGCTTCCTCACGTCCGACGGATATGATATCTGTAAACCTTCCGGGGATCCTGGTCCCCGTGAGAGCTGCCTTAAGTATCTCAAGGGCGTTTATAAGAGCGGTCTTCCCCGATCCGTTCTGGCCGTAGATACCGGTGACGGAGGAACGCCTTTCCCCCTGTCCCTGTGAAAAATCGACAGTGCCCTTCGATACGTTCTTGAGCCCTTCTATGGTAAGGCTCACAAGCCTGACATAAACATTTTTCTTTTTTTCCATATCGGTATCACCTTCCTACTGCCGGGCCTCTATGGCCTCCCTTATCCTCTTTTCGAGCTTCGTATTCCTTACGTCTGCCTTTACGTTCTTTATGGCATATGCAAGAGCTTTTGTATCCCCGGCTATCACCATGAGTTTCTTAGCTCTCGTGACTCCTGTGTAGATCAGATTCCTCTCGAGCATGATGAAATGGCTCATCATTACCGGCATCACCACGACAGGATATTCGGAGCCCTGAGACTTATGTATCGTGACAGCATATGCCAGGACCAGTTCATCGAGTTCCTGCTGCTCATATATCACAGTCCTCTCATCGAACATGACCGAAAGCTCCCTTGCGCCCTGATCGATAGCTGATATGATGCCTATATCGCCGTTGAAGACTTCCTTCTCATAATCGTTCCTTATCTGCATCACCTTGTCGCCTGTCCTGAACATCTTCCCCGCACGGGTCAGGAATTCTCCTTCCGTATTAAGGGCTTCCTGGAGCATCTGGTTCAGCCTTACCGCTCCCACCGGTCCCCTCTGCATGGGTGTCAGGACTTCTATATCCATCGGTGACACACGGGAAAATCCAGGCAGTCTTCTTTTCACGAGATCCACGATATCGAGCGCGCAGGATTCGGCGTCCTCTTCCTTTATGAAATAGAAATCCGTTCCCTTCTGATTGTTTATCTCGGGATAGATGCCCCTGTTGATCCTGTGGGCGTTCATTATTATCCTGCTCGTCCTTGCCTGCCTGAATATCTTTTTTAAAGAGACAACCTTGAAGCACGACGAGGATATCATGTCCTTTAAGACATTCCCGGCACCTACCGACGGCAGCTGGTCTATATCCCCTACGAATATGAGCCTCATCTCGTCAGGCACTGCCTTAAGCAGCGCATACATGAGCACCGAATCGATCATCGACGCCTCATCCACTATAAGCACATCGCCCTTCAAAGGCGTTTTGTCATTCTTCTGATAACCCTCCTGCGGCCTGTATTCGAGCAGCCTGTGTATGGTCTTAGCCTCCATACGGCAGGCCTCCGACATCCTCTTTGCGGCCCTTCCGGTAGGCGCGGCAAGAAGTATCTTAAGCCCCGATCTGCCCAGCACCTTTATCATTCCAAGAGTTACGGTCGTCTTTCCAGTTCCGGGACCTCCGGTAAGTATCATGACCTTTTCGGTAAGACACGAGACGATGGCGTCCTTCTGCATATCGTCATATTCGACGCCTGTCTCCCTCTCAAGTGCATCAAAATCAGGCCTTATGCCCGAAGACAGTTGAAGAGGAGTCCTTACTATCATCCCAAGCCTTTCCGCTATGCCTTTCTCGGAATAGAAGAAAGCAGGAAGATAGACCGCATCCCCGTCTCTTATGACCCTCAGGCTCTCCTCAAGCGACTCGAGAGCCTTCCTGATATGATCCTCATCTGACTCAAGGAGCTTTATCCCTTCAGTTATCAGCTGGTCTTCACGGGCATATACATGCCCTTCGTCCGCGAGCCTGTTAAGAGTATAAAGGAGACCACTCATGAGCCTTGTTGGAGCGTCGCTCCTGTAGCCCAGCTTGGAAGCTATCCTGTCTGCAGTAAGGAAGCCTATCCCCCATATGTCGTCAGCCAGCCTGTAGGGATTTTCCTTTACGGTGTCAAGGCTCTTTTCCCCGTAGGTCTTGAATATCCTTGATGCGTAGGCAGTGCTCACATCATATCCCTGAAGGAACAGCATGATGTTTTTTATCTCCCTCTGCCTGTCCCAGCTCTCCTTTATCATCTGAACCCGCTTCTTGCCGATACCGTCGACAAGCAGCAGTTTTTCTATATCGTCCTCTATTACTTCTATAGTGTCCTTACCGAACACGGAAACTATCTTTTTGGCGTATTTCGGGCCTATGCCCTTTATGAGACCGCTTCCGAGATACTTCTCTATCCCGTATACGGTTGCGGGCATGGTCTCTTCCCATCTTTCAGCCTTGAACTGCGTGCCGTACTTTTTATCGTTCTTCCATTCTCCTTCGACCTGCAGCACCGAGCCTACGGAGACATCGGGAAAACTGCCTACGACCGTCACCAGGTCGTGGCTGTTGTTCATGCTGGCTCTTAATACACTGTATCCGTTCTCTGGATTCTGGTACGTGATCCTTTCTATGACACAGCGTATCCTTGCCACCGTCCGTGTCTCCTTTCAGCAGTTTTCCAGTTAGTATTTTAACATACGCGAGTGCTCTGTTGTACTTAATAATATCCGCTTATAAAAAGACCTCCCGGTAATTCCGGGAGATCCTGAAAAAAGCATCTGTCATTCGAGCTCGAAGGCTCCGGTATAGAGCTGGTAATAGACGCCCTTCTGAGCTATCAGATCGTCGTGCGTGCCCCTTTCTATAATGTGTCCGTGATCCAGGACCATTATAGCGTTGCTGTTCCTGACCGTTGAAAGCCTGTGCGCTATCACGAAAACGGTCCTCCCCTTCATAAGGTTGTCCATGCCCTTCTGCACCAGCGCTTCGGTCCTCGTATCGATGGAGGACGTAGCCTCGTCGAGGATCATTACAGGCGGATCCGCGACGGCAGCCCTTGCTATTGATATGAGCTGCCTCTGGCCCTGTGAGAGCTGCGAACCGTTGTTCGTGAGCATGGTATCGTATCCTTCGGGCAGACGCGATATGAAGTCGTGCGCGTTGGCGAGTTTTGCAGCGTTTATGCATTCCTCATCCGTGGCGTCGAGCTTTCCGTATCTTATATTCTCCATAACGGTTCCGGTGAAAAGATTCACATCCTGGAGCACTATCCCCAAGGAGCGTCTGAGATCAGGCTTCTTTATCTTGTTTATGTTTATGCCGTCGTATCTTATCTTCCCGTCCGGGATATCGTAGAACCTGTTTATGAGGTTAGTTATGGTCGTCTTGCCGGCACCGGTAGCTCCGACGAAAGCGATCTTCTGTCCCGGTTTCGCGTAAAGGGATATATCGTACAATACCTGCTTGTCCCTCGTATATCCGAAGTCGACATGCTCCATCACGATATCGCCCTTAAGTTCCTTATATGTCGTTGTGTCATCAGCCCTGTGGTAATGCTTCCACGCCCAGAGCCCGGTCTTCTTTTCGGTCTCGTGTATGTTTCCTTCCTCATCCTTTACGGCGTTCACGAGAGTTACATACCCTTCATCCTTCTCCGGTTCCTCGTCTATAAGAGTGAATACCCTGTCGGCACCCGCAAGGCTCATCGCGATGGCGGAAGTATTCATAGATATCTGCCCTACGTTCTGCGAGAGCATCCTCGACATTCCGAGGAACGACACTATCGTTCCTATAGTAAGAGGCTCGAAGCCCTTAAGAGTGAGGTTGTTCACGTGCAGGGATACAAGGAAGCCTCCTATGAAGGCCAGAAGGACATACATGATATTTCCGACATTGCCGAGTATCGGGCCCAGCACATTGCCGTTCTTGTTGGCGTTGACACCGTCCTCGAAGAGCTTTTCATTGAGTACAGTGAAGTCCTTCTTTGCCTCTTCCTCATGTACGAACACCTGAACTACCTTCTGCCCTTCTATCATCTCCTGAATGAAGCCCTCCTCTTTTGCAAGGGACTCCTGCTGCTGTCTCATGTACTTTGCGCTTGCGCCGCCGAATTTCTTCGTTATCGTGGTCATGAGGAACATGACCAGTGCAACGACGAGGCTCATCCATACGGAATAAGTGAGCATGGTATAGATGACCGATATGATCGCCAGCACCGCTGAGATCATGTTGGGAAGGCTGTTGGCTATGAACTGCCTTATAGAGTCGATATCGTTCGTATATGATGACATAATGTCGCCGCTCAGATGCGAATCGAAATATCTTAAAGGCAGCTTTTCCATGTTCATGAACATCTCGTTCCTGAGCTTCTCGAGAGAGCCCTGAGTGATCCCGGCAAAAAGATAGCTCTGTATCCCGGCACCAAGTACTCCAAGAACGTATATCACAGCCATCTTGAGAAGGATGGATGTCATCTGCGGAAGGACGGCTTCAAGCCCGGATTCCATCCCGGGGATTATGCAGTCGTCTATGAGCCTCCTTAAAAACGTGCTTCCAATGACGCTCGAGAGCGAGGAGAAAATGATGCAGACAAGGCAGACGGCAAGCTGTCCCGGATAGTTCTTTATCATGAACCCGATCAGTCTCTTGAATGTTCCCGGCCTTGCTTTTCTCATAACGGGTCTCATCCTCTGCATGGCTTATTCCTCCTTTCCCTTCATCTGGGAATCATATACCTCGCGGTAGATGCCTCCCAGCTCCATGAGCTCTTCATGGCTGCCCTTTTCAACGATCCTTCCGTTGTCCATGACTATTATCATATCGGCATGCTCAACGGAAGATATCCTCTGGGCTATTATTATCTTTGTAGTATCAGGTATCTCCTTTGCAAAGGAAGCCTGTATAAGCGCATCAGTCCTTGTGTCCACAGCCGAAGTCGAGTCATCCATTATAAGGACCTTTGGCTTCTTTAACAGCGCTCTTGCTATGCAGAGCCTCTGCTTCTGTCCTCCCGACACATTCGTCCCGCCCTGTTCTATATGGTAATCGTATCCTCCGGGGAGCTGCCTTATGAACTCGTCAGCCTGAGCGAGTTCACACGCGTGCCTCACTTCCTCATCCGTAGCATCCATGTCGCCCCATCTTATGTTGTCGCTTATGCTTCCTGAGAACAGCACGTTCTTCTGAAGTACCACGGCGACAGAATCCCTGAGGCTTGAAAGGTCATATTCCCTTACGTCGACCCCGCCTACCTTTACAGATCCCTCGGTAACGTCATAGAGTCTCGATATGAGCTGTATTAGAGTGGTCTTTGAGGATCCCGTTCCTCCTATGATCCCCACAGTATATCCTGACGGGATATGCAGGTCGACATTTTCAAGGGCGTTCAGCTTGGATGTTTCCTTATATTTGAAGCTCACTCCCTCAAAATCGACGGAACCGTCCTTAATCTCACTTATCCCGTTCTCGGGTGAGGTGATCGACGGCTCATGATCCAGGACCTCAGTGATCCTTCTTCCAGCCTCCTGTGCCATATACAGCATGACGAATATCATCGTGACCATTATCACCGATGAAAGGATCTGCACACCGTAGGATATGAGCGATGAAAGGTTTCCTGTAGAAAGTTCGCTCCCTCCCGATGAGATTATAAGACGGGCGCCGATGTAATCGACGAGGAACATCGCGAGGTAAATGGAAAAATTAGTGATGGGTATGCCGATTATCCTGTCGACTTTCCTGAAGTCAGCGGCTACCTGAGCCGAAGTCTTTTCGAACTTCTTCTGCTCATATTCCTCTCTTACGAAGCTCTTTACGACCCTGATCCCCGAAACGTTCTCCTGAACTGATTCGTTCATCGCATCATATCTTTTGAATATCCTGTCAAAATACGGGATTATCCATTTGTGCGCGAAAATAAAGATAACAGTGAGCACAGGGACCATGCAGATGAATATGAGCGACATCCTGGGCGAAACGCTCACGGTCATTATGATCGAGAAAACGATCATGAGAGGTGCCCTCAGTGCTATCCTTATTATCATCTGGAAAGCATTCTGAATGCTCGATACGTCAGATGTCAGCCTTGTTACGAGCGAGTTTGAGGAGAACCTGTCTATGTCGGCAAAGGAAAATGTCTGTATCTTGAAGAACAGGTCCTGCCTTATATTCCTTGCAAAACCTCCGCCCGCGGTCGCTGCGAGCCTTGCGGACATTGTCCCGCAGAATAGCGAACACATCGCTATGATAACGAGCATACTGCCGTATTTTATGACGGCGCTCACACCTTCCTCTGTCATCCCGTCTATCAGCTTCGACATCACGAAAGGAAGGAAGCACTCAAGAAGGGTTTCTAGAGTGATGAATATCGGCGCAAGGATGGTCTGCTTCTTGAACTCCCTTATGCACGATGCCAGTCTTCTTATCATTTAAATACCCCTTATATATGAAAAATATGATTACATAATAAATGCGTTCCAAATGAACATTAAACGCTTAACAATTCTACAATACTGAGGCTTCAAAATCAAGACATAAAAAAAGAAGTTAACAGGTAATTAAAAAAGGACCCGGAACGTTATCCGGATCCTTCCATCGTCTTATCAGGAAACTCACTTTTTGGATGTTTTCTTCTTTGCAGTCTTTTTCTTTGCAGAAGTCTTTTTCTTCTTCGGTTCTTCAACATCCTGAAGGGACTCACTGTCCCCGAAGATGTTGAGGGCAAGGTTTGCCAGTCCGCCGAGACCGCCGGAAGATGAAGAAGCATCATCGTCCTTCTTTCCTCCGAAAAGTCCGCCGAAAAGGCTTCCTAAGAGCCCGCCGCCCGAGGGCTTGGTGCTTTGAGTCTGCTGTACGGGCTGTGCCTGCTGGGTATTTCCGCCGAGCAGGTTATTGAGAAGGAGACCGCCTATACCGCTCGACTGCTGTCCGCCGCCAAGCATGCCGCCCAGAAGATCTGTCAGGGATGAACCGTCCTGATCATCGTCATCCTTGTTGTTTCCGAGCTGTGAAAGGAGCAGGGGCGCTATGAGCGCCAGTATAGTGGAAACGTTCGAAGCCGAAAGCCCGCTCTTCTTTGAAAGTGCATTGGTGGCAGCCTTCTTGTTGCCGCCCAGTATGTGCTCCACTATCTTCTGGCCGTCTTCCTGATCCGCGTTCGAAAGGAACGATGCGATATCAGACATGTCGGCTCCCTTATGATCGTTCAAAGCCTGATTGAGTGAAAGCGCTCCTTCCTTGGACTCCGTATTGTCATGCATGTTGCCTATAAGGAGGGGAAGAGCATCTCCAAGAAGCCCGTTCACCTGCGAAGCGCTGGAGCCCGTTGCATTCGACAGGGCGTCTATACCGCCGCCCTGAAGCAGCTCCATTATGGAATTGACATTGAAATCAGCCATTTTTATTAATCTCCCGCCTGAAGAGCGACGTCCTCGCTCACTTCCTCTACGTTGATGCCTGTCATATCGGTGCCTTCGGCTTCAGCTCTTCTTGCGCAGAAGAAGCATACCTCAGCGCGTCCGTTGTCGATTGCCGCCGTAACGGAACCGTCGTACAGCGTTGCCGAATTCGTAAGAGCCTGGCAGTCGTCGTAGAGATGATACTTGTGTCCGAAAGCTGTCCAGTATACAGTGCCTGTCAGCGTGCTTTCAGCCTGAGCCTTCTCCTCTGCCGATATCGGGTTCCAGTCTGCCGAAAGCAGTCCGGCTCCGAGCATAGCGATTATGGCTACTACGGCAACTATCACCTTTGTTTTCTTGTCGAGCTTGTTCTTGCTCGTAAGAAGGAGGATGATAAGGGGCAGGAAGCAGATGGCTGCCATTATGACTCCGAGCTGGGTCAGTATCACAAAGCCGACTTTATTATCCGTCTTCTTGAACGGATCCAGATGGCTGGCCTTCTTCCAGAACGATGCCGCAATGACACAGCAGATAAGGTCAAGTATGATGAATATGATCATCTGCCACATCTGATTGAGAACAGGTATATACAGCGCCTTGAAGAGTACGAGTATCGCCAGCACTTCGAAGCACAGAGCTGCCACCCAGAGGGCTATGGCTATTATCCTGTACTTCTTTGCGGTCTTTTTCTCCTCTTCCTTTGAAAGAGTATCGACAGTCTTTTTCTTTGCCTTTTTGACAGGCTTGACTTCCTCTTCGACCTCTTCTTCTACTTCTTCGATCTCTTCTTCGACGTCTTCTACGATATCTTCAGCTTCTTCGGCAGCTTTCACTGCAGCCTTTTTGGCTTTTTCACCGTCTTCGACGTGGATCGTTTTTCTTTCTTTCTTTTCCATATGATCCTTCTTTCTGTACGGATTTTTTGTCGCGTTTTGGACTATATAATGATTTTAAGTCCACTACATGTGCATGTCAATAAAGAAATGGTATACAAGGTATAGTTTTATGCCGTTTTTGACAACACAAAAGCGGCACGCCGTTATGACATGCCGCTTTGACTTTTTCCGTACCTTTTTCAGGCTTTGAGCTCTTCGGTAAAAGTTTTTATCCTTGAGACAGCTTCCCTTATGCTTTCAAGGGAAGTAGCGTATGAACATCTTATATACCCTTCGCCGTTCTTCCCAAACGCTGTTCCCGGGACGCAAGCGACGTGGTGCTTAAGAAGGAGCCTCGTGCAGAATTCCTCCGACGTCAGGCCCGACGGCGTGATGTTGGGGAACACATAGAACGCACCTTTGGGCTCATAGCACGGATAGCCCATCTCTCTTAAGCTGTCTACGAGGTATACCCTCCTTCTGTTGTAGTTCCTCAGCATATCGGTTATCTGGGAATAGTCTTTGTTCATCTCGTTTATAAGGGCTTCCTCTCCAGCCCTCTGGCTCATGATGGATGCGCAGAGCATGGAGTACTGGTGTATCTTGAGCATCGCCGCTATGACAGGCTTGGGCCCCGCAGCATATCCGAGTCTCCATCCGGTCATCGCGAATGCCTTTGAGAAGCCGTTTATGAGAAGCGTCCTGTCCTCGAAGCCCTCGGCAAAAGAGATGTGTCTCCTTCCGTATGTGAGCTCCGCATATATCTCGTCCGCGATCACGAAAAGATCATGCTTAAGAGCGATATCCTTCAGCGCACTGATATCCTCTTTGTCAAGGACAGCCCCCGTCGGATTGTTGGGATACGGTATCACCATCAGCTTGGTCTTTTCCGTTATGAGCTTCTCTATCTCCTCCGGTTTCATCACGAAGCCGTCCTTTTCCCTTGTCGGGACAGCTACCGGAATACCATGCGAAAATCTGACGCTCGGCTCATATGATACATACGACGGTGCCGGTATCAGCACCTCGTCACCGGGTTCAACGAGAGCCCTGAAGGCAAGGTCCAGCGCTTCGCTTGCCCCTACAGTAACAAGCATCTGGTCGATCCCGTATTCCACAGCGAACCTTTCTGAAAGATATCTTTTTATAAGCTCCCTGAGTCTTATAGTACCGCTGTTGGAAGTATAGTGCGTCTCACCGAGCTCGATCGAGTTTATCGCAGCCTGCCTTATGTTCCAGGGAGTGACGAAATCAGGCTCGCCAACGCTCATAGAGATGACGTCCTTGAGCTCGCTCGCTATGTCGAAGAATTTTCTTATGCCGGACGGCGGGACCTCTCTCACACTTGAGGCTATAAGTTCCTCATAGTTCACGGAGACACCACCAATCTGGACTGCTTGGTCTCTTTCTTCATAAGAGCTCCGTTCTCCTTGTATTTCCTCATGAGGAACGTGGTCTCAGTACTTCTCACTCCTTCAAGGACCGCCAGCTTTTCCCATACGAATTTGGATATCTCCTTCATGGTCTTGGCTTCTACCCTGATTGAGAAATCGTATCTTCCCGACATAAGATAAAGAGACCTTACCTCAGGGAACTCATAGATCCTTCTTGCGATATCCTCATATCCGAAATCGAGCTTCGGCTCGACCTTTATCTCTATCATGGCCTCTGCGGGAGCGTCCTCACCCAGGGCTTCGGTATTGATAAGGGCTTCATACTTAAGGATGATCCTCTCCTTTTCAAGTTCACCTATGATCCCGCTCACTTCTTCTTCAGTGATGCCGAGCATCCTGGCTATCTGGGAATGAGGTGTTAAGGCATCGTCTCTAAGTATCGCCATGATCTCTTTTTTAATATCCATCTTGATCTCTCCAAAGCATAATATGCCGTTTCTTTTATATTATCGGATTATACCACACAGACGTGTCTTATTCCATACGAAAACGCCCTTATGCCAAGATGCGCCTTAAATCCTTCGATCGTTCTTGAACGCCTGCCGTTTCGCTGATAAACTGTTGGTACAGCACATACAAGTAAATATCAGGAGGAATAACTCATATGACTATCAAAAAAGCCTCTCTCACAGTCGACAGGTCATTTAGGATCGATACCATCGACCAAAGGCTTTTCAGCGCCTTCCTTGAGCCTATAGGTCCTACCATAAGCGGAGGATACTTCAGGCCCGGACATCCGATGTCGGACGAACAGGGCTTCAGGGCAGATGTATTAAAAAGGATAAAGGAGCTCGGCATACCCGCGATACGTCTCCCGGGCGGAAACTTCGTATCAGGATATGACTGGAGGGACTCGATAGGTCCACTTGACAAGCGGAAAGCCTTCCTTGACCTTGCATGGCGTCAGATCGATACGAACCGTTTCGGGCTCGACGAGTACATGGACTGGTGCCGTAAGGCAGGTTCCGATCCCATGTATACTCTCAACCTCGCAACGCTCGATCTTAAGGCATCCGCAGCCTGTGTCGAATACTGCAATCATGAAAAGGGCACATACTGGTCAGATTTAAGGCGTACCTACGGGCATGAATCCCCATACGGGATAAAGACATGGTATCTGGGGAACGAGCCTGACGGTCCGTGGGAGATCGGCAACATGAAATCGCGTGAATACGGGAAAAAAGCCAGGGAGATGGCAAAAATGATCAAATGGATCTGCCCCGATGCCGAGACAGTCGTATGCGGATCGTCGTCTCCTCTTTTAAGGAGCTACCCGATGTGGGATGTCGAAGCCCTGGACGAATGCTATGAACTCGTCGACTATATAGGGATACACCAGTACCATCTGGCTCCGAGAGGAGACGTTGCACAGATGATGGCAGGCAGTGAACTTATGGAGAGCTTCATAAAGACTACCATAGCGACCTGCGACCTCATACAGGCTAAATACCGCCATCCGAGGAAGATGAAGATATCGTTCGACGAATACGGGCTCGGTTTCTCAAGGGAACAGGTATTCCCGCATCACGGGCGCGGAGGACAGATCCCAAATGAAGTATTCGGGGAATTCATGCCGTCCAACTACGCTCATCCGTTCTATGAGTTTGATCCGGAATATGATCCCGAGAAGCCCATGAAACCAAGAAGGGACGACGACGGATTCGATCCGATGATCGGAGCCATCGGAGACGCGAGTTCGCTCCTGCTGATGCTGAAGTATGCCGACAGGATAAAGATCGCCGTCATGACAGGAGGCCTCGGCTGCATAGGATATGATGACGAGAAGACCTGGCTCAGGCCGACATACTATATCTTAAGCGACCTTATAAACTACGCAAGAGGAACCGCACTCATCCCTGCGCTCGACACTCCGACCTACTCGACCGAGGGATTCAACATCAATGACTTCCATCAGGCTCCTCCCTATGAGAAGGTCCCGTATATCCAGGCGATAGCTGTGGACAACGAAGACGGGGAACACGTGACCGTGTTCGCGATCAACAGGGCGGAAAAAGAGGACATCCCCTTTGAGATCGATGTAAGAGAGCTTGAAGGATATGAGCTTGTAAGCCATACGGTCCTTGAAACAAAAGACGGCAAGGCAGTCCCGAGGCCTTCGGCAGTCACGAAAATGTCTGACGGAAAGATAGAGACCGTCCTTAACAAGCTCAGCTGGAACGTCATCAGGCTCAGGAAAGGGTGATCCCGGTCATAGTCAGATAGCTGTAAACATGAAAAAAGGCTGCGGCAAATATATACCGCAGTCTTTTTTCATGTTTACATGTGAAGATCAGGTCTCATGCAGGCCTTCCTTATCGAGGACAAGTACCCTGTCGGGCACCTCGGAAATATACTTTCTGTCATGTGAGATGCTTATGACAGCGCCATTGAAACCCCTGATCATCCTCCTTATCACAGGGCCCGACAGCGGCGAGAAGTTTCTTGTCGGCTCATCAAGTATAAGGACATCGGCATCGGACAGGCTGAGCTTTAAAAGCAGCAGCTTCGCCCTCTGACCTCCCGAAAGGTCCCCTATCCTGTGTCCCATCTCATCGGCGGTGAATTTAAGGGAGCCTAAAAGCGTCATGATCTTCGTCACTTCCTCCCTTGTTCCTGTCTTAGCCAGATAGTCGAGAGGCGTTAAGTCTCCGGGAAGCGCTTCGCCGTAATCCTGAGGCATATATTCCGTCCTTATGTCGCTCCTGCGTTTGAGTTCCTCGAATATCGCCTTTATAAGGGTGCTCTTTCCTACTCCGTTGTTACCTATGATGCAGATCTTCTCCGGTCCCTTTACGGAAAGTGAGATGTCACGAGAAAGCATTCTTCCTGTACCAGGCACTGTCAGGTTATCTATCCTTATATCCGCGACTCTTTTTCCTGCGGGGAGCGAGTGTCTGTCGTCGCTGAAGAAAAGGAGCATGGGATCCTCAGTGTCATAATATGACGCCATATCCTCTCCTTCCCTTTCAAATCTCCTCTCCATGGATTTCACGGCATGCATCTTTTTCTTGAGGAGCCTTCCCGAATGCGGGTCCTGCCTCGATACGTTTCTCTGATCCCTCTCGACCTTCTCCTGGATACGTCTCAGCTTTTCTTCTTTTATTGCCTGCTCCCTTCTTTCGGCAAAGGCCAGCCTGTTCTGGCTGTCGATACGGTTCTCCCTGTCCGCTATATATTCCTTAAAGCCGCATCTTTTGAAAGTGAATCTGGACACCGTCTTCTTCCTTACCTGTTCTATATGCATTATGCAGGTCGCGGTGTTCTCAAGGAGCGTCTCGTCATGCGATATATAGAGTACCCCGCAGTCCGACCGGTTGATGAAATCCTCGAGCCACGAGAGAGTATCAAGGTCGAGGTCGTTCGATGGCTCGTCAAGAAGCATCATCGTGGGTCCTGCAAGCACCATCCTTAAAAGCTGCACCTTCACTTTCTCACCGCCCGACAGACTTCCCATCTTCTGATCGGAATAGCAGATATCAGGGCTTATCCCGATGCTCCTCGCGGTATCGGTTATATGCTCCTGTGACATTTCAAGAAAGCCGGGATCATCGGCAAAAAACTCATAAACGCTCATATCCCTGTATCTTTCGGGAAGCTCCTGAGGAAGATACGCCAGCCTTTCGCCGGATATCATCCTCTGTCCCCTTATATCAGCATAATCTTCTGTCAGTTCCGGGTCGAAGATCCATTTTATAAGTGTGCTCTTTCCGTCTCCTTCCTCCCCTATAAGGGCAGTCTTGTCTCCTCTGTTTATAACGAATGAGACGCTCTCAAAAAGCGTTCTGAGATCTTTCATGTGAATGACGGTAAGGTCTTTTATCTGAAGCATAAAAATCCTTCCTCCTTAACTAAAAAAGCCTTTTTCCGCTTATGGAAAACAGGCTGTGCACAAAAAAGAGGCATTAGACTGCAAATGACCTTAAGCGGAAACTGAGGATACATATTATCATGTATCCTTATCTCTAAATGTTCCGTTAAAAGATCATCAGTTGCGCATCCCGGCCTCCGTCATTTATCAGTTATTTCAACATGAATGTAACATATGGATCTTCTGTGGTCAATATATCGCGTCTGATTGAAAGATCATATACCGTAATGATATAATACCTGTTGGTAAGCTGAACACGTACGCATCTGCGCAGGAATGCGCCGGCCCGGATATTCCGGGTCTGAGGGAACCGGGTGTGAGTCCCGGGCTATCCCAGTAACCGTGAGGCTGACGAAAGGACAAGCATGTCACTGTTCAAAAGACGGGAAGACGTCCGAGTAGGATGAAGCTGAGCCGGGAGACCGATTTGCGGCGGAACACACTTCTGGGGTTGAGTGACATGAGCATGTTTTAAGTATGCTCTCTCCATTCTTCTCCTGAACGGAGAAGATTTTTTGTTCCTTATGTTCGGCAAAAATAGAAAGGAGCAATACCATGAAACACACAAAGAGGTTCGCATGTATCCTTCTTGTCATGATGCTCGTCCTTACCATGTTCGGATGCAGCAGCAAGGCAAATGAGGAAACGGCGGAAAAAGCTGAGGAAACAGTCACCGAGAAGGCTGAAGAGGCCGATACCGGCGAAGCTGAAGAGGAGAAAAAGGATGAGACCGAAGAGTCTGACACCGCTCCCGACACTTCGGTCACTGTTACCGACATGATGGGACGCGAGGTCACCCTTGCTGCTCCCGCAAAGCGCATCGTCGCGGTATCCGCGGCAGACTGCGAGATCGTCTACGCTCTTGGAGCAGGAGACCTTCTTGTAGGACGCGGCGAATGGTGTGACTATCCCCAGGAGGTATTCAACGTACCTTCAGTGGAATCAGGCGGAAACACAAATGTAGAGCAGATCCTTGCTCTTGATCCCGATCTCATAGTGATGAGCTCCATGGCTCAGGATCAGGAACAGGTCAAGCAGTTTGAAGAAGCAGGCGTAGCCGTCTGTGTGAGCAACGCTGCCAACATCGAAGAGACCTATACCTCCATCGAGATGTTCGGAAAGCTGTTAGGCAAGACAGAAGAAGCCGATACCCTTATCAAGAGCATGAAGGACCAGTTCGACGCCATAATGCAGAACAAGATAGAGGGCGAAAAGACCATTTACTTTGAAGTATCTCCTCTCGAGTGGGGCCTCTGGGCAGCCGGCGGAAACACATTCATGAACGAGATAGCTGAAATGATGGGGCTCAAGAACATATTCGCAGATCAGGAAGGCTGGATCGAAGTATCCGAAGAGCAGGTCATAGAGCGTAATCCCGACTATATCGTGACCATCACGATGTATATGGGAGAAGGCCCGAAGCCTGAAGAAGAGATCATGTCCCGCAAGGGATGGGAGAATATCACGGCAGTCAAGAACGCGGCGATATTCAACCTGCCCAACAACGAACTTTCCCGTCCGGCTCCCCGTCTTGCTGATGGCGCAAAGCTCCTCTACGATTTCATAGTGGGCCTTGACGAAGTAAAGGAAGCTGCTTAAAACGCTTCTTAATGCAATGGAATCAAAGAGACGAGACCGTTTTCAGACCTGGATATACCTCATCATCGTCACAGTCACGATCGCTGTTTTCTTGCTGTGTCTTTGTCTCGGCAGTGTCAACATACCTGCCAGGGATATCTTCAGGGTGATCTGGGATGCCGTGAACGGCCTTCCTTCTGAAAACAGTCTCGCCCGCTCAGTCATTGTCCCTGTGCGGCTTCCCCGTGTGCTATGCGTCGCTCTTACCGGAGCGGCTCTGGCGCTTGCCGGGGCGGCCATGCAGGGACTTTTAAGAAATACCCTTGCTGACGGTTCCACGCTTGGCGTGTCGTCCGGAGCATCGCTCGGCGCTGTCATAGCGATCGCCTTCGGAGTAAGCTTCCCGTCTCTGCCCTTTGCCGGCACGATGGTCATGGCTATAATTTTCGCCATGGTATCCCTTCTTCTTATCCTTGGCCTTGCGTACCGTCTCGACAATTCACTTTCCACCAACACGATAATACTTATAGGAGTCATCTTCTCGATGTTCGCATCGAGCATAATGACGATAGTCATAACCTTCGCGTCCGACCATATCAAAAGCATAACTTTCTGGACGATGGGCAGCCTGCAGGGATCGAGTTTTCTCAATGCCCTTATACTTGCCTCTGCCCTTCTTATATGTTCCGTCATACTGATCTCGCACTCGTCAGAGCTCAACGCCTTTGCAGTAAGCGAAGAGAATGCTGGCCGTATCGGAGTGAATATAAGGCGTGTCAAGCTGACCGTCCTCATAACCGTTTCGGTCCTTATCGGGGTGTGTGTCTCGATAGGCGGATCGATCGCCTTCGTAGGTCTTGTGACTCCTCATATGGTAAGGATGATCACAGGCCCCAACCACAAAAAGCTTTTGCCGGTATCAATGTTTTCAGGAGCCGTATTCCTTATGCTTGCGGATCTTATCGCAAGGACGCTTTTAAATCCCAGAGAACTGCCGATAGGTGTGGTCACGAGCATCGTTGGCGCCTTCGTATTCATATTCATCTATTACAGATCAAGGGGAGGTACCAGATCAAATGCTTGAGATCAGCAGCCTCATCGTGAGCTACGGCAAAAGAAAAGTGATAGACGACCTCAGCTTCAGCGTTTCAGAAGGTCAGTGGTTCATGATAGCAGGTCCCAACGGAGCCGGCAAATCGACTGTTCTTAATGCTGTCTCACAGGCCGTCCCTTATCTCGGATCGATAAGGTTCAAAGGGCGCGAGATAAAGACGATGAAGGCCGGTGAAAGAGCAAGGCACATCGGCGTGCTCCTTCAGAACAACCAGATAGGATATGCATTTTCTGTCGAAGATGTAGTAAGGCTTGGGAGATACGCATACAGGAGCTGGGCATTCTCAAAGGAAAAGAGTGATGATGAAAGCGCTATAGCGGACGCTCTTGATGCAACCGGAATGACCTATCTCAGGAACAAATCCGTTTTCACCCTTTCAGGAGGAGAACTCCAGAGGTGTTTCTTAGCGCAGGTATTTGCTCAGCAGCCGGAACTTCTCCTTCTTGACGAGCCTACCAACCATCTCGACCTGGTATTCCAGAAGCAGATCTTCGGTCTTATCTCAGAGTGGCTCAAGGTCCCGGGACGCGCAGTCATTTCGGTGGTCCACGATCTTTCGCTTGCCAGGGCATACGGAACTCACGCTCTCCTTATAAAAGACGGAAGACGAGCTGCGATAGGGACCGCAGAAGAGGTCTTCACCGCCTCCAATCTCGAAAACGTTTACTCCATGGATGTGAACGGATGGATGCAGTCCCTTCTTAAGCAATGGGAATGAATTAAGGCTTTTACCAGGTCCTTTAGTGAAGGGCCTGTTCTTTTTTTAAAAAAAGAGCACCGGCAGGTAAAGACGGTGCTCTCCATAAAACATTCTCAGCCGATCTCCTCATAATCCCTGAACTGCTGCGCGTAGAGTTTT
Organism: Christensenellaceae bacterium; assembly: GCA_017523755.1. Taxonomy (GTDB): domain Bacteria; phylum Bacillota; class Clostridia; order Christensenellales; family Christensenellaceae; genus SIG371. Next base: position 27,721 of record JAFWWA010000060.1, read on the forward strand.
GCGTACAGTCCGTGATTCTTTATCAGCTCATCATGCGGGCCTTCCTCAACGATCCTTCCGTTGGCTATGACGGCTATCTCGTCGGCATTCTTTATAGTAGACAGCCTGTGTGCCACGACTATGGTCGTCCTTCCCTTGCAGAGCTCGTCAAGAGCTTCCTGGATAAGTATCTCGGTATTGTTGTCGAGTGCAGAAGTCGCCTCATCGAGTATCAGTATCGGAGGATTCTTGAGGAACACTCTTGCTATAGACAGCCTCTGCCTCTGGCCTCCCGATATCCTCACGCCTCTTTCGCCTATGACCGTGTCATATCCGTTCTCAAGCGTCATTATATAGTCGTGGATATTTGCCCTTCTTGCCGCTTCATAGACCTCCTCGTCGGTGGCATCCAGCCTTCCGTAAAGGATATTGTCCTTTATGCTGGCATTGAAGAGATAGACGTCCTGCTGGACGATGCCGATGTTCTTCCTTAAGGAATCCATCGTTATCTCATTTATATTCTTTCCGTCGAGAAGTATCTCACCTGCTGTGACCCTGAAGAATCTAGGGATAAGATGGCATATCGTGGTCTTGCCTCCGCCCGACGGCCCTACAAGAGCGAAAGTCTCACCTTTCTTTATATCAAGCGACACGTCTGTAAGAACGTCGTTGTTCTTGTCATCCTCATAGGCATATGTCACGTTCCTAAACTCTATATGCCCTTCCGCATTCTCGACGTCGACCGCTCCCGGATCGTCCTTTTCGGGCTCCACGTTCATGATCTCAAGGAATCTCTCGAATCCCGTCACGCCGTTCTGGTACTGCTCCATGAAGTTTATGAGCGTAGTCACCGGGTTTATGAACAGGTTTACTGACACTACGAAAGCCGAATAATCACCGAAATTGATCTTCCCTCCGTAGAGGAAAAGGCCGCCGGCTATAAGGATGACGACGTTGAACACGTCCGTCACGAACGAGGTCCTTGAACCGAACTGCCCCATCGCGCTGTAGGCATCCTTTCTCGCGTCAATAAATTCCCTGTTTCCGATCTCGAACTTCTCGGCTTCCTTTTCGGAATTGGTGAAGGCCTTCGTGACTCTGATGCCCGAGATGCTGCTCTCGATCGCGGCATTGATCGTCGCTATCGACTTTCTGCTCTCCGTGAACGCATCCCTCATCTTCTTCCTCAACGACATGGAAACGATTACGAGGAAAGGCACCACAAGGAATACTATGAGCGTGAGCCAGATGTTTATCGAACAGAGATACGCAAAGGATATCAAGATCGAGATGCTTGAGATGATGATATTCTCGGGACCGTGATGTGCGAGTTCCGAGATATCCATAAGGTCATTGGTCATCCTGCTCATGAGCCTTCCGGTCTCATTCATGTTGTAGAAACTATACGGGAGCTTCTGCATATGGTTGAACAGGTCTCTTCTCATCTGGGCCTGGATATGTACGCCCATCATATGCCCCTGATACTGTATGAAATAGTTCAAAAGCATCCTCACAAAATAAATAAGAAGAAGGACAGCTCCCGCGATGATGATCATCTTGTAATCCTCATCTGGAATAAACTGGTTCAGCATCCTTCTCGTTATCACGGGATAAATGATGCTTATAAGAGCGATAAGGAGAGAAGCTCCCATGTCAAGGAAGAACATCTTCCTGTGCGGTTTATAGTACGATATGAATTTCTTGAGCATTTCTTCCTGGTACTTCCTTTCTTCTTACTTATAAATATGCCGAGAAAAAGTTTAGCATAAGATCGATAATAACACAAATTTTTGATAAGAATGAACACATAAACATACATATACAAAGTAAACATATGTTATTATATTTATAATACACAAAACCATTAATATAAACCTGTTATTTTTTATACGGAGGAAGAAAAGTGCAAAACATAATCGACGAGAAAACACTGGCAGGCATGATCGACCACACGAATCTCAAGGCCTTTGCCACGGAGAAGGATTTCGAGAAACTCTGCCAAGAAGCAAAGGAATATCACTTCGCCATGGTGGCGATAAACCCCTACCCCGTCGCCTTCTGCAAGTCAATACTAAAGGATACCGGCGTACATGTAGGAGCAGCCATAGCTTTCCCTCTGGGACAGACCGATATAGAGAGCAAGGTGGCCGAGACGCTTCAGGCTATATCCGACGGCGCCGACGAGATAGACTATGTTTTAAACATAGGCAAGCTGAAGGAAGGCAACACTGAATATATAAGGAAAGAGATGCAGGCCATAACCTCTGTCTGCAGGGAAAGAGGCATAATCTGCAAGGTCATCTTCGAGAACTGCTACCTGACGAAGGAAGAGATCAGGCTTGCCGCGGAGATAGCAAAAGAAGTAAGGCCTGATTTCATAAAGACGAGCACAGGCTTCGGGACCTCGGGAGCTACATATGAGGATGTGAAGCTCATGAAGGATACCGTCGGCGATCTGGTAAAGGTCAAGGCCGCGGGCGGGATTAGGTCTCTTGAAGACGCGCTGAAGATGATAGAAGCGGGAGCCGAGAGGATAGGTACCTCTAGCGGCATCAAAATAGTTGAAGAACTCAGAAACAAGTAATGACAGGAGAAAAGAAATGAAACAGCCCAGATTATTCACACTGCTTCCCGAAGAATACGTATCGACCCCTGACAGCATGGCGGTCGACTGGAACGGGGATCTTATACTCTCATGCCCTAACTATGCCACAGACGACATGTCCGGCTGCATAGTCCGCATCGACAAAAACAAGAACATAACGAAATGGTTCGATGTTCCCGTCCATCCCGAGACCGGGATCGCGAGGAACATGGGCATCATATTCGACAAGGACTGGAACCTTTATATCTGCGACAACCAGGGCTGGTCCGGAAAGCCCGAGCTCGCCTTCAAGGGAAGGATGCTCAAGGTCAGCTTCAATGAGGACGGGACCGTGAAGAAGTGCGTCACGATGGCTACCGGCATGGAACATCCTAACGGAGTCAAGGTATATGGAGACTACATCTATGTGACACAGAGCTATCTTACCAAGGTCCACTCGGACGAAGGACTCATGAGCTGCGTCTACAGATTCCCTCTTGACGCGGAAAACATCGAGATCACGAATACTCTTGCAGATGAGCCCTATATCTTCGCTACGTTCGTCACAAGGAATCCCGTCTGCGTATACGGGGTCGACGGCATAGAGATATTCGGCAATGATATGTATATCGGAAACTACGGCGACGCGGAAGTTGAGAAATTCGTCCTCGATGAGAAGGGCGACATGGTTTCAAGAGAACTCTACGCAAGAGACCCCGAAGAGCTCAATTCCACAGACGGCATGACAATGGATCCGAACACCGGCATCCTCTACATAGCGGACTTCAACCATAACGCCATAGTAGCCGTCATGCCCGACCGTACAGTAAAAAGGCTTGCACAGTCACCTGACTGCGACGGACTTGACGGAAGCCTCGATCAGCCGGGCGAGCCTATCATATGGCAGGGACATATTATCGCAAGCTGCTTTGACCTTGTGACAGACGAGACGAAGTTCAACACCGCTCACGAGATGCCTGCCACGATGAGTGAGATAGACCTGCTATGAGATACCTGTTAGCTCATGATATCGGTACGAGCGGAGACAAGGCCACTCTGTTCACCGAAGACGGAACAGCTGCAGCAAGCTGCCTTAAGAGCTACCCTCTGTATCAGGACAGCCCTCTGACAGCGGAGCAGGATGCAAATGACTGGTGGGAGGCTTTCAGGAGCTCTACCCTTTCCCTCGTCAGGGAAAGCGGCGTCGATCCGGAAGACATCGCCGCGGTATCTTTCAGCGGCCAGATGATGGGATGCCTTCCCGTTGACTGCGAAGGCAGGCCTCTAAGAAGATCGATAATATGGGCGGACCAGAGATCTCAGGAGGAATCCGACCTTATACGGGAAAAAATCGATGACGACAGATTCTATAAGATAGTCGGTCACAGGAATACTCCTTCATACAGCATACAGAAGGCAATGTGGATAAAGAAGCACGAGAGGGATATCTATGACAGGACAAGGGCTTTCCTCAACGCCAAGGACTTCATAGTGCTCAGGCTGACAGGAAGGTTTCTCACAGATCCTTCGGATGCGAACAGCACCGATGCCTTCGATCTTAAAAATCTTAAATGGTCGGAAGAGATACTTGAAGCGTCTGGGATAGATATCGCCAAAATGCCCGAGATAGTGCCGTCGCCCACATTCGTCGGGAATGTAAAGGAAGACGCCGCAAAAGCCTGCGGGCTCTCGGTCAGCACCAAGGTCATAATGGGAGCCGGAGACGGAGTGGCCGCCAATGTCGGAGCCGGAAACGTCATACCCGGCAGCGCGTATCTGTGCCTCGGCACATCCGCATGGGTGGCTTCGACCGCGACCGCACCTGTATTCGATCGTTTAAAGAGGAGCGTGACATGGGCGCACGCAGTTCCAGGGCTCTTCTCCCCTAATGCCACGATGCAGTACTGCTGCGGGACTTACGACTGGTTCAGGAACACCATAATGACCGATGAGATGAAAACAGCCGAGAAAAGCGGCAAAAGCGTTCATGACATGATAAGGGAGATGGCCGAATCTTCCGCTCCCGGTTCAAACGGTCTGATATTCCTGCCCCATCTTTTAGGCGAAAGGGCCCCGAGATGGAACCCTTCCGTAAGAGGAGCGTATATCGGTCTTAACGGCATGACGAAAAGAGAGGATATAGTAAGGAGCACATTCGAGGGCATAAGCTATAACCTGGCTTTAAACTTCGATGCCGTTAATCAGGACGGCAGCATACATGAGATCACGCTCATAGGCGGCGGCGCAAAGAATGATTTCTGGGCACAGCTGCTTGCGGACATGTTCGGAGTGCCCACGGTCATCCCGAGTGAGACCGGGGATGCCAACTCGATGGGCGCTGCTGTGATAGCCGGTGTCGGTTCTGGTGTGTTTGACGGATTTGACGCGGTGGACCGCTTCATACACATAAAGAAAAAGTTCATGCCGAGGCCTGAGCTGACAGAACTGTACCGTAAAGGAAAGGAACGTTTCGATAAATGCTACAAGGCCGTTGAAGCCCTGTACTGATAACTGACTCTGGAGAAATATATGAGAACGATAATAGTAGACAAAGACGGAAAGATCTCCTTTAAGGAGATACCGATGCCTGAATATACATCAAAGCAGGCACTTGTAAAAATCATAGCATGCGGTATATGCAACGGTACGGACGCCAAGCTGATCCACAGGAAATTCAAAGGAGTTCCCCTGTCCGAATATCCCCTGATGCTGGGCCACGAAGGCGTGGGTGAAGTCATAGCTGTCGGCAGCGAAGTAACGAGCTACAAGCTCGGGGACAAAGTCCTCCTGCCTTTCGTCGACGCGGATCCCGAAGTGCATGGCGACCTTAAATCCTACTGGGGAGCTTACAGCGAATATGCAGTTGTCCATGACGTAAAGGCATATCCTGAGGGAGAGGCGCCCGAATGCGCATATGCACAGACGGTCGTGCCTGAAGACATAGACCCTGTCGATGCCTCCATGATAGTCACTTTGAGGGAAGTCCTGAGCTCCATAAAGAGATTCGGGATAGGCGCAGGAGACAGCGTGGCTGTATTCGGATGCGGACCTGTAGGACTTACCTTCATAAAGTTCATGAAGCTCCTCGGAGTCGGTCCTATCATTGCTTTCGATATAGTCGAAAAGAAGCTTAAGGACGCAAAAAAGAACGGGGCTGACTATGTATTCAACAGCAACGACGACCCTGTAAGAGACGTAAGGAGCATATGCCCCGGCGGAGTGAGATTCGTGCTTGATGCCGTAGGCCTTACATCGCTCATCAACCTGTCCATGGAACTCGTCAACGATCAGGGAAAGATGTGCTGCTACGGGATAGCGCCTGTAACAAGCATGAACATCGACTGGGAAAAGGCGCCGTACAACTGGGGGCTCCAGTTCCAGCAGTTCCCATCCAAGGTCGAGGAAGGCGAAGCCAACGATCAGATCATAAGCTGGATCCATGATGGGACGATCGATCTGAAGGATTACATATCCGATTATTTCGATTTCGACGATTCGCTGAAAGCCTTTGAAAAGCTTGAGAAGAGAGAGATCGCCAAAAAAGGCATCATCGTTTACAGATAACAGAAAACTGAGACAGAAAACAGTCTGCGCTTTAGTGCGCAGACTGTTTTCTTTTTCCATATCATTTTTTCAAAATGTACTTGTCTACCCTCACCGGAGCTTCAAAGCCCCAGCCCTCCGTAAGATCCTTCCATTTTGCCTCAAACCCGTTTTTTATAAGGACTGAACCGGAGTCTTTATTCTCAGTCATCACATGTGCCGTGATCTTTCTAACATCCGTCTTATTGAAAAGATACTGCTTTAACGCATCCACTGTCTCCGTAGTGTATCCGTTTTTCCAGTATTCCTTAAGGAATCTGTACCCGATGGACGCCTTCTCCTTTTCAGGCTAATAGTTGTAGATCTTGGCTATCCCTATCACAGCTTCATCTCCGTCTTTAATGACTACGGAAAGAAGGATCGAATCCACCGTATCAAAGCATTCCTTTTTCCGACCTTCTTATGACTTCACCTTTGTCATCATATCTTTTCTCATACAGGAAGGCAGGCAGGAATCTGTATACTTCCTCTTCATCTGTGAGCTTTTCAAGAACCCTGGCATCACCGGGTTCCATCTTTCTTATTAATAGTCTTCTGCTGCTGATATAAGGTTATGAACCGAACAGCTTATGTCTCTTCTGCATGATGACTGTCAGAAATTCCTCAGATGTATGACTGATGGATCGAAGCTCTTTGTATCCCTGACGCCCGTGAAGGCCATCGCTCCCTTAAGTTCCCTTGTCATCTCGGTTATCCTGTCTGCGACCCCTTCTGCGCCTTGTTCCTTCAGTATTGGCATAAGGTGCTTCCCTACACTCACCGCATCGGCTCCAAGTGCCATTGCCTTATACACGTCAAGACCCGAAGCGACCGTACAGTCCACGAATATGGTGAGGTCTTTACCTACGGCTTTCCTTATCTCAGGAAGCACCATGAGAGGGGGTACGGCGTATCTCAGCCTTCCGGCATGGTGCGATACTACTATACCCTTTATTCCTATATCCCTGCAGATAAGCGCGTCTCTTACGCTTAAGACCCCTTTTATAACAAAAGGTAGATCGGTAAGGCCTATATATTCCTTCATCCTGTCAAGGCTCTTTACTGACATCAGTTCGCCTACCACGACATCCGGATCCCCGTTCCTGTCAAAAACATGATCGATATCGATACCTACAGCGATGGCTCCCCTCTCCTTGGCCCTAAGTATCTGCTTTTAAACCTTGCTCTCATCGGCATAGGGCTTTACGATCCTGACGGTTTTTGCTTCGACAGACATCACCTCATCGAAGCCCTCCTCTTCGGACATCCCTATAAAATGCATGGCACCCGCAAGAAGTGCTCCCCTGGCGTATGCCTGCATCTGGCTCTCCACATTAGGCTCCACGATATCACCCAGATGTGAGAGCGCAGCCGTAGTTATCGGAGTATCAAATCTGTGCCCGAATATCTCTGTCGAAGTATCTGGTACTACGCTTCCCATAAGCCTCTCCTCAAGGAGCAGCTTCTCAAAAAAATCCCTTGTTATGGCATTGGCGTCTGAAAATGTCTTATCCATATTTATGTCTCTCTTTCAGAATGTGTTTTTCCCGACAGTGCAATTATATCACTTTTTACACACCTGAAAAAACATCCGTGCCTGTTGAGGTTTCAGTTTTATTAAAGACTTATGCTTTATGGATAATACCATAAGAAACAAAAAAACGCTCCCCGCATGTTTAACGCAGGAAGCGTCCCTGTTTCATTTCAGGAATCTCTGTTCATCTACTTTTCAATGAAGTCGATGATATCCGTAACGCTTATATTGCCATCCTGATCTTCATAGATATATACGAATCCGTAATCCTTGGAAGGATCTGCAGTTACTTTCTCCTTCTCGCAGAAGAAGCAGTAATTAGTGCCTGAAGCTTTCTGTTCGCTTACAAGCGCCACCGGTACAAGATCGATCCCAAGATGTGAACCTGTAGCGGCTTCAAACACCTTTTTGAGTCCGTCCGTGATTTCCGCATGTTCACTGGTCGTCCATCCTCCCATAGGCATAGCTGTGTATGTCCTGACTTCAGACATGAATACATCTGTGACCTTTACGTTCCCGTCAGGATCTTCATACACGACCACTATCGAATATATATCATTCGCCCCCGGTGCAGACATCGACGTCTCGCAGAGCACTGCATGATTCGTCCCGGCAACAGCCTGTGTTCCTATATATGCGACGGGATTGTATCTTACTCCTACTGTTTTATCAGCTATCTTTTTGAACAGTTTCTTCACCTTATCCGTTATCTCAGGCGAACCCGGCTTTGTCCACGCTCCCGGCTTCTTTGTCGGCTTCGGTGTCGGCTCTGGAGTCGGCTCTGGAGTCGGCTCAGGCGTCGGCTTCGGAGTCGGTTCTGGTGTCGGCTTCGGAGTCGGTTCGGGCGTCGGTTTCGGAGTTGGTGTAGGTGTCGGCTTCGGAGTCGGTTCGGGCGTCGGCTCTGGCGTCGGTGTGGGCGTCGGCTCCGGCGTAGGTGTGGGTGTCGGTGTCGGTGTCGGGGTCGGCGTCGGCTCCGGCGTAGGTGTGGGTGTCGGTGTCGGGGTCGGCGTCGGTGTAGGTGTAGGCGTCGGCTCCGGCTCAGGTATCTCTCCGCCCGGAGGCAGAGTATCATCCTCAAAGTCGACAACCTCGTCAAGCTTGTACTTTCCGTCATTCTCTCTTGTGATATACAGGAAAGAATACCCCTTTTCTGTATCAGGAGCCACTACCTGCGACTCCGCAACTATGCAGAAGCTCAGGCCCGACCCTACTTTTTGCCCTGTCACGGCAACAGGAGTATAGTCAACGCCAAGAAGCTCTTCAGTGACTTCTTCAAAGGCTTTGAGAAGCTCAGGCGTCAGAGTGGGATCCTCTGTCTGTTCCCATCCCTCGCCATCCATTCCTGTAGGCACTTTCGAACGTGATATATCTATGATCCTCACGCTCCCATCCTCTTCATAGAGGTATGTAAGAGCGTATGTCTCTATTGCGCCTGGGTATACAAGCTTTGACCTGCACAGGAAAGTATGGACTGTACCTGCAATCACCTGACTTCCGAGATATGCGACTGGGGTATAGCCTACTCCTATGAGCTTGCTGAATCCTTTGTTGAATATATGCATCGCCTCGTCCGTAAGAACAGGTGATTCAGCGGTCTCCCAGTCTTCAGGAACGATCTCCTCGTCTTCGTCACCGCCTTCGGGTTCGGGTGCGACATCGGGCTCTTCGGTCTTTTCAGGGGCCGGTGCCTCTGTCACGTCAGGAACTTCTGGTTCTTCTTTTTTCTTCTGGCAGGAAGAAAAAGCTCCGGTGAGCATGATCATACATAATAAAGCCGCTATGATTCTTTTCATTGTCAACCCCCTATAACTGTGATCCTGCATTACGCAAAATACACGCTAAAGATATCATATTTTGAATACTAAAAAAAGATTTTTAAGGTCCGTTATGATATATTTATATGGAAAAAGGGGGTTCTTGTAATGCAGAAAACCAACGCCATGCGCATACTTGATTCAAAGAAGATCGCTTATACTGTGACCGAATACGATACTGATGACGGAAAAATAGATGGGGTATCCGTAGCCGCAAAGGTCGGAAGGGATCCTTCTGTCGTATATAAGACGCTGGTGACCCGGTCTCAGAGAGAAATAATAGTATTCGTTATCCCGGTAAACTGCGAGCTTGATCTTAAAAAGGCGGCAAGATGCTCAGGCAGAAAAAGCATAGAAATGCTCCCATTAAAACAACTTTTCCCAACTACAGGTTATATCCACGGAGGATGCACTGCTCTGGGGATGAAAAAGAACTTCCCAGTTTATCTTGAGGAAACTGCAATACTGAGCTCCGAGATCACAGTGAGCGCCGGAAAAGTCGGCATGCAGATCACTCTTGATACCGATGACTATATCACGGCCAGCGGTGCTGTTACGGGAGACCTTATACGGGACGACTGAGGACTGACAGTAAATAGAATAAAAGCAGGAACAATGCCTGCTTTTTTATTTCACCTGCCGTCAGGCAGATATCTTCCATGTATTCATCCTTGATTCAGCTCTTTTGACATGAACGCTTCAGGACTGATCCATGTGTTGCTGCCATGGATGAATTCCCTTATATTGACGCAGCCTGCAAACGCCCAGGCCTGGACCCTAAGAAGGCTGTCGTTTAACACTACCTTTTTTAGCCTGATACAGTCCTTGAAGGCAAACGGCGGTATCGTCGTCACATGCTCCGGGAGCACAATCTCCTCCAGGCCGCATCTTATAAATGTTTTTCCCCAAAGATGGACAAGATCTCTAGGGAGCTTTAAATGGCTCATCCCAGTAAGACCATCGAACACGAATTCCCCGAGATCGGTGACCGTATCGGGAATGCTTACAGAGCGTATCTCCTTATGATCCCTGAAGAGGCAGTCATAGATCACTGTTATGTTCCTGTCTGCAGGTATAACGACATGTTCTTCATCTCCTCTGTAGCCCATTACGGCAAATGTGCCGTCTTCAAGAAGCCTGTAGGTGAATTCCTGCATGTGCATCTCCTAATTCAGCCACTCTGCATCCCTTAGGGTGCAGTACTGCTGTTCGCCTTCGTAATATGTATCAAAAACGCCCTCTATCACAACATAATCCCCTTTTTCCGGGTAGTCGCCCGGCATATCGTATCCGTCGTCAAGGATGAATTCTATCCCCTGCGAGCAGCACGCAGTAGCATCCTGTATTATGCAGGAATAATATACGTTCCCGGTGGAATCGTCTTTGAATATATAGCACTCTCCGCCCATTTTTATCGTTTTGCCGACATAGTCCTCAGGTGAGACCATCATATCGTACACTTCCCCGTAGACCATGGTGCTGGATAGTGCAGTCAGGTCAACATCTGCATTCCCGCTCTTTTTGACCGGTATTTTATTCACTGCTGTCCCTTCTCCTGTCACGCCTGTGCCGTCTGCCACATCATCTTCCGAACCGGTCTTTTCTTCAAGCACATCGGACACCGAGACCGTATCCTTCTTTCTTGCCGAAGCGCTTTTTTCATAGCATGAAGCGGTGCATATCATCATTAGCACAGCCAGAATAATAAGAAGCGTCTTTTTCAAACCGCGGTACCTCCTCTTACCTTTCCTATTATCATGCATACTATGAACGCGGCAGCGTCTGCCGCTACTATCGTGGAACCTACCGGCGTCCCTGCCAGTATCGATATCACGATCCCCAAGAATGCACATATGACCGAAAGCACGGCTGAGAAGACCGTTACATCCCTGAAGTTCCCGAATAGTCTCATAGCGGAAAGCGCCGGGAATATCACGAGCGCTGAAATGAGCAGCGAACCGACCAGATTCATGGCAAGCACTATGATGACTGCCGTCATGACCGCTATAAGGAGATTGATCCTTCCCGCATCAGTGCCAGCAGCCTTCGAAAAATCCTCGTCGAAAGTCACAGCGAATATCCTGTTGTAGAACAGTATGAAAATAACGATAACTATCACTGACAGCACACAGCTTATTATAACGTCCCGTACTGACAGGGTCAGTATCAAGGTAGAGCCAAAAAGCGTGCTGCATACGTCGCCCGAAAGGTTCGATGATGTTGAGAAAATGTTCATAAGTAGATATCCGAATGCGAGCGATCCGACAGATATCATTGCTATCATGGCGTCTCCCTTGATCTTAGCGTTCCTTCCGGTCATGAGCATCAGTACAGCACTTATGACGGTGACCGGGAGCACTATCAAAAGCTCATTCGTAAGCCCCAGCACACCGGCGACGGCCATAGCTCCGAAAGCCACATGGGAAAGTCCGTCCCCTATATATGAGAAACGTTTAAGCACAAGCGTCACACCGAGAAGCGATGAGCACAGCGCTATCATCACCCCGACTATCAGGGCATATGTTACGAACGGATACCTCAGATACATTATGAGTTTGTCTATCATACCTGCACCTCCGTCACTCCCGCGGTGAACATGCGTCCTAAAGGACTCGCAAGATATTCGTCACAGGTCCCAAAGAATGTCATGTCCCCTATATGAAGTATATGGGTCGCGTATTTGAGCGCCTGTCCTATATCATGAGATATCATCATAATGGTCGTGCCGTTCCTGTTAAGGTCAGAGATTACCTGATACATCTCCTTAGTCACGATCGGGTCGAGACCTGACACTGGCTCATCAAGGAGCAGGAGCTTCCCTGCTGCGGTAAGCGCTCTGGCAAGAAGCACCCTCTGCTGCTGCCCTCCGGACAGTTCTCTGTAGCTTCTTTTTGAGAGTTCCGCTATGTCCAGGCGCTCCATATTCCTCAGAGCCTCTTCCTTCTCATATTTTCTGTAGAAGGGTCTCATACCCGCCTTTGCCTGCAGCCCTGAAAAAACGATCTCCCTTACCGAAGCCGGAAAATCCCTCTGTATATCAGTCTGCTGTGGCAGATACCCTATCTCATTTTTCCTGATACCGTCGCCGAAAACGATCTCTCCCGAATAAGGCTGCTGGAGCCCGAGCAGAGTCTTCATGAGAGTAGTCTTTCCTGAGCCGTTCTCACCGACTATGCAGAGATAATCCCCTTCGTTTACGGTAAATCCTATGTTTTCCGCAATGATCTTCCTGTCATACGCCAGGACAAGATCCTTAACCGTCAAAAATGCCAATTAACCCGTCACCTCTATCCCGAGAGCTTTCTTTATAACATCAAGATCATGTTCCATGATAGTAAGATAATCAGCTCCTCCTGCTATATCCTTACTGTCTACAGACTGCATCGAGTCGATACGGAGTATACTGACTCCTTCCTTACCCGAATCCCTGATCACCGTTTCAGCGATCCTGCCGTCAGAGCCTTCAAGTACTATCACACTGTCAAGACTAAGCTCATTTATCTTGTCTGACAGGAATGCTATCGTTTCGAAACTTGCCTCTGTCTCAGCTGAGCAACCTGTAAAAGCTGCGTAATAATCAAGGCCATAGTCTTCTGTCAGATACCTGAACGGGAATCTGTCCGCAAACAGCAAAGTATTTCTCTTTGCTGTTTCGAGGGAGGCCTTAAAGCGTTCGTCGAGCCCCGTAAGGGCTTTTTCGAATATTTCTTTGTTTTCCTCGTATTTCTTGCTGTTTTCCGGGTAGGCAAGCGAAAGTGCATCAGCGATGCTGTCTGCAAATAAGGCGGCATTCCTGAGTGATAGCCACACATGTTCATCAGGAGCCTCTTCCTCCTCTTGCTCCTCTTGCTGCATACCTTCCTTCAGTTCTTCGGCAAGAGCGTTTTCACCCAGTATATCGACAAGGCTGATGACCTTCATATCCTTGTTCGACGCTTCAGACAGGATATCGTCTGTCCACTTGTCCGACTCTCCTCCCACATATATGAAGATATCGCATGAAGAGATCTTGAGTATATCGTCAGCAGAAGGCTGGAAACTGTGGAGATCCACTCCCTCGTCAAGAAGCAGCGTCAATTCGATGTCGCCCGGGTCATCCCCTATTATCGTCTTCGTCCAGTCATAGATCGGAAATATCGTACATACTACGGAGATCCCTTTTCTGTCATCCCCTGCATTTCCGCAGCCTGACAGATCAAGACACATCATCATTACAGCAATAAGTATTGCAAAGAGCCTTATAACGGGCCGTTTAGAATAATTATTATTCATCAGTTCCTCCTGCAGCTCTCGCATATCCCGTAGAGGACGGTCCTTATGGGATCGAGGCTGAAGCTGTGCTCGGAGCTCAAATGATCGCTTATGTCTTTCAGTTCGTTGCAGTCGATATGGATGAGTCTTCCGCACTTCTCGCATCTTAAATGGAACGTATCGGAATGATCGTCATGCTCTTCCTCATCTTCATACTCAAAGCACGCCGGGCTCGATATGTCGATCGAATACTTTTTGACTACACCTTCAGATACCAGGCTCTCGAGCTGACGGTAGACCGTAGACTGTCCGATCCTTATCCCGGAAGCCCTGAAATGATCAAGGACATCCTTTGCCGTAACATGCCCGCCCTTCATTGAAATAAGGTAATCTATCAGTATCTCTCTCTGCTTTGTATTGTATTTCACTGCCGTTTCAATCCTTTCCCCGTTTTAAATTTGGGAATCGTTCCCATTTTAACACTATGCTTCGTCCGTGTCAAATTAAAAAGCCCTGCATATTTCAGCAGAGCCTTATATGTCCTTCATGATTTACGCGGTTCAGCTTATGATACCGTCGTTCTTCTCTTCAAGGCACTTTATGGCATGGTATGTATACTCGTTGAACGGTACCTCTATGCCTGCCTCCTTTGCATATCTTATGAGCACGCCTGAGAACATCTCTATCTCGGTATGCCTTCCTGCATCTATATCCTGAAGAGTTGAGAATCTTGTGTCATCGGGTATCGTATTAACCGTATCCCAGGAATCGTCCTCATAGATATCGATGCCTCTTGCCTTTGCGACAAGCCTTACCTCTTCCTTGAGCCTTTTTGATATATACTTCAGATGTTCGCTTTTGTAATACGCACCGACACCCAGATCGAGCACGGCCTGGGGCAGGTTCCTAGCGATGTTCGACGCGAACTTCTTCCACATTTCGACCGTGATATTGGGGACCGAATGATATCTTACGCCCGTTCCCAAAAACAGTTCCTCAAGCAGGATGATGCGTTCTGTCCTGATGCCGTCCTCTTCGCCGAAATACAGGCCGCCCGCTTTTTCCCTGTCGAACCGTATATCGTTACCGATCCTTCTCGATGATACCTTCATGAAAGAAGGCACTATCCTGTCCTTTCCAAGTGCCTCGGCGGCTATCTCCTCGCTGTCGACACCGTTGAGAGGCAGCATGATAAGGGTACCGACCCCTGCCATTTTCTCAATATACGGAAGGACCTCTCTTAAGGCATTGTATTTGACACATACCATAATAAGGTCAGGATCTTTCATCTCATCGGGAGAAACTATGCCTATATCCATCCTTTCGCCGTTTACGATGATCCCGTCTTTTTTGAGCCTCTCCCTGCGTTCTCCCTCGGCTGCCGCGTATATCTCAATACCGGGCTTCATAACGAGCCCCGAGATAAGGTAGCCGGCGATCGCGCCTGCACCAATGAATACGATCCTTTTTATCATTTTAATGTCTCCCCTAAATTGCACAGGATCCTGCCTGTCATTCGATATATGTGTCCATCCTTGACGCTTTTACGATGAGCGCATATGAGACCGCGAACAGCACGGCAACGAAGCCTATGAAGTACCATCCGCTGTTGATCTGTTCCATCGACGCTATATAGTCATACGCCCCGTGCAGGAGCACCGGTACGAGGATGCTGAGGCCTCTCATCATTGAGGATCTGCTCAGATCGCCCGCATTCTCATATCTTTTTGCTATCCCGTAAAAGACTCCCATGAACACGCCGAAGCATGCGTGACCGGGAATAGCTGTCACTGCCCTTACGAGAGCTGTCGATAATCCGTAGCTCATGACATAGCTTATATTCTCCCAGAGCGCAAAGCCCAGGGCGACGAATACGGCATATACGACTCCGTCGAACTGACAGTTGAAGTTAACATTCTTCCACGTATTTTTCTTAAGGAATATATATTTTGAGCTCTCCTCTGAGCACGCTACTACCACGAAATAGAGAAGGATGTTGAAGAGCAGTGTCCCCTGCGGGACCAGCGCACCGAGGATCAGGGAAAGGATCTTTTCCTCCACCAGAGCCAGGAGCGAGGAAAGTATCCCCTTCGTCACAAGGCCCCTTAAGAGCGCCGGATCCTCCTTTTCAAGCCTGTCGGATCTGTAGACCTTTATCATAAGGAAAATCGCGGGTATGACAGCAGCGGCTATCAGTATACCATTATATATGAGTATCGGACTTAAAAAGTAAAACATACCGCCTCCATGTTCATGAACGGGATTTACAGTTAGAATATATCACAGAAAACATGTCTTCGTCATCTGAGGAAGCCGTTTATTATCTGCTCTTCAGCTTCCTGTTCCGAAAGCCCAAGGGTCATAAGCTTTATAAGCTGGTCTCCCGCGATCTTTCCTATCGCAGCCTCATGAACGAGCTCAGCGTCAAGGTCGTTGGCTTCAAGCCCTGGAACTGCCAGTATCCTTCCTCTGTCCATGATTATCGAATCACATTCGGTATGTCCGTGAGACGGGGCATTGCCTATTATCCTCGCGTCGAATTTCTGATACGAATCGTCTCTTGCGACCGATCTTGAGACCACGTCGGCACTGCTCCCGTTTCCGTTTAGAGAGATAACATATGTGCTTACGGCATTCTGGCTGCCGTGAGTCATGAGCCTTTCCCTTACTGTGAGCTTTGCCCCTTCCTTGAGTTCGGCAGTCGTCGTTCTTACCGTGTCATCTACGCCCTTGATCTGGACCATCTCCATCTCGACTGTGCTTCCCTCTTCCTGATAGACTTCGGTCCCCGGATTCAGTATCCTCTTGCCTCTTCCCGTACCTGAACCGTAATGCTTCTCCACATACTTTATCCTTGCGTTCTTTCCCACGAAGAACCTGTGTATGCCGTCATGCTCGGAATCCTGCTCGCCGCAGTTGTCTATGCCGCAGCCAGCAACGATCAGGACATCGCTGTCCTCTCCTATGAAGAAATCGTTATATACAGTTTCCTTCATGCCGCTCTGAGTCAGGACCACAGGGATATGCACGCTCTCGTTTTTCGTACCCGGCTTTATATGTATCTCGAGCCCGCTCACATCCGTCTTTGAAACGATCTCGATATTCTCCGAAGACTGTCTTCCGGCCGATTCCCCGTTGACTCTTAAGTTGTAGGCACCCTCCGGCACCTTATGGAGGTCGGCCACCTCTGCCATAAGTCTCTTCTGAATCTCGTCGAGCTTTACCATGCTATATCCTCCCTTCGGACGCCAGCCTTGAGCATGCGCTCACAGCCGAAGATGTCCCTATAAGGCCGGGAAGTATATCTTCCCTTCTGCCGAACGCCCCGATACCGCCATCCCTTAAGACCACTATCTCGTCCGCTGTCTCAAGTATCCTCTCCTGATGCGAGATTATAAGGATGGATCTCTCCTCACTGCTCTCCCTGATTTTCCTGAACACATCGACGAGATTCGTGAAGCTCCACAGGTCTATCCCGGCCTCCGGCTCGTCAAATACTGACAGCACAGCGTTCCTGGCAAGGACAGTAGCTATCTCTATCCTCTTCAGTTCTCCGCCCGAAAGGGATGAATTGATCTCCCTGTTGATATAGTCCCTGGCACAGAGACCTACCTTTGAAAGATAAGTGCAGGCCTCAGCCGTATTTATACGCTTTCCCGAGGCTATCCTTATAAGATCATACACTCTTATCCCCTTGAATCTCACAGGCTGCTGGAAAGCGAAAGCTATGCCCTTCTGAGCTCTTTCCGTTATCCCTGCGTCTGTGATGTCCTCTCCGTTGAAATAAATCCTTCCTTCTGTCGGCTTAATTATACCGGCAATCAGCTTTGCAAGGGTGGACTTCCCTCCCCCGTTCGGTCCCGTTACCACGACCAGCTTCCCGCTGCCGATCTCAAGATCGACGTTGCGGATGATCTCGATCTCGCCTCCGTCTTCATCAACGTTATATGAAACGTTCTTAAGTTCTAACACTTTTAGATTATCCTTTCAGTCATTCAACTGTCTATTATTATTCCATCCAACAGTATAACACATAAATCCGAGTATTTTTATAAGGATTCTAATTTTCAATATAGTATTAAACTGAGTTATTTGCGGATGACTTGGAGAAACAACAAGTATATAATGAAGGTGTAAAAAGATGACGATATCTTTATTATGAAAGGAAGAACGACATGAAAAAATTCTTTATTCTGCTTATAGTAGCCGTTATGGTCTTTTCACTCGGCGCATGCACAAAGAAAAAAGCCGAAGTATCCGAGAACAAGGAGTTAACGGCACCGGCCAGACCCGACAATGCAGTCGTAGGCGGATGGGTAGCCTCCTCATCGTTTGAGATAACCGATTCCGTAAGAGCCATATTCGATAAAGGCGCTGAGAGCCTTTTAGGTGTCGATTATGAGCCGGCCGCTTATCTTGGGACACAGATAGTGGCAGGCACGAACCACTGCTTCCTCGCAAAAGCGACCGTAGTGGCTCCCGGCACGAAGCCCTATTACACACTCGTATTCCTCTATGAGGATCTCGACGGCAATGTCCATGTCAAGAACGTCGCATACCTCCCGATAATCCCGGGCGAGGATGATCCTGAAAAATCACAGGAAGAGGTCATGGGCGGCTGGGAGGTCGCTGAAGACTTCACCGTCACCGAAGAGATCTCCGACCTCGTGAGCGATGTCGCGGGAAGGCTCCTCGGAGCAAAATACGCTCCCTGCGCATATCTCGGCAAACAGATCGTAAACGGTACGAATCACTGTGTTCTCTGCCAGATCACTCCTATCACGAAGGAACCCGTTCCCCATTACGCTCTCGTATATATCCATGAGGATCTCGACGGAAAGACTGAGCTCGTCGGGATGACAGACATCGATATCGGATATTACAGCGAGCTGGGCCTCGATCTCGAATAGGTCAAATAACACATACCGATATCATAAAAGGCAGGTCAAACCTGCCTTATTTTGTTCCTGTCTTCTGAAACATCTTATATGCTCAACGCTCTATCTCTTTTTATACAGCACGAGTTCGGGATCCTTCCCTCCATCCCCGTATGTGCAGATAAGTATGAAGTCCATGTCTGCCAGCACACCGAAGCACCTGTCCCCTCCGAACTCGGGTTCCAGCTGGTTGCCCAGATATGTCCGCCTGTCATCAAGGAATTTAGCGTTCATCCCGCTGGGAAGCCTGTAGCTCAGATTCACATAGCTGCCGACAAGAGCGTTGAGTTTCTTGAGCTCAGGCATACCTTCTATATGAAGATCATTAATTTCTTTTATCAGCTGCTTTTTGAAAGCCTCGAACTGCCCGCCGTCGCTGAGCTCCGAGTACTTTTTCCAGTAGTCGAGCTTGGGAAGATTCTCATGCATGTATTCCCTGGCCTGCTCTTCGGAAAATCCCTGGCTGACCATATTGGGCACACATACGTCGATAAGGTCATCCATATTGCTGTAGGTGAAGGTCCCGTCGGCGTAGCACCATTTACAGTAATCCTCGTTAAGCGCGCCGTCGTTGTCCCTGCCCGTTATCGAATCGTCAAGCGGCATCCCGCAGCACTGGCATATGAGCTGCCTCGGTGACCCGAGGAGCGTGTTTATAGAAACGTCATAGAATCTCGAGAGCAGTTTCAGGGTATCGGTGCTAGGTACCGTGTCACCGTTCTCCCAGCGCGATACGGCCTGTCTTGTCACAAACACCTTCTCAGCAAGTTCATCCTGAGAAAGTCCTTTTTTCATCCTCAGATCATAGAGCACGTCTTTTGCTTCCATGTCATCACCTCCACACCTAGGATTCTAATACAGACTCGGCCTTTAATCACGCAACCGTCCGTTGCTTTTTTATAAGAGCCCTTTCAAGAAGGAACACGAGATACGCCGCAAGGATTATGAGTCCCAGATAGATGACTATCTCAGGCAGTATGCCAAGCGCATCCGCTATATCTCTGAACACTACCTGAGTCGTTTTATAGTAGGGCGTTATGTAGAACATGTCGGGCCTTAAACTGTTATTATCTATAACATGGTATCCTATAACGTTTATGATCTCCGCCACTACCGCCATAAAAAGGAACAGCCTTACTGCAGGTCTGAACTCCTGATCCTCCTCCCTGAACACTACGAAAGCGGCCGAAAGCGCCTCTATTATCATCATCTCATGGTATATGAACCCGTGCAATGTAAAAAAGATCTGCGGCCGTAGCATATCGCTGGGCACCGCGAGAGCCATGATGGCGGAAAAGAGCGAGAAGGTGGCAAGGAACATTAGCACGGCCTTTTTCAGCCTTCCCTTAAGGAACGGCAGAAGGAAGGAGCAGTACATAGGCATCGAGCACAACTGCCAAGGGAAGAACCACATCGAGAAGGCATCGTAGATATAGGTGAATACGAACCACTGCTTCCACACCTCCATCACTACCATTACGATCCCCAGGATGTTTATGATCTTTAGAAGAGTCTCAGACTTTGTTTTCCTGAGACAAAAGACCAGTATGATATCGATCACCAGGGCGAAGGCTAAAAAAGACATATGGAAAACGCCGAACAGTTCGGGTGTTTTTGCGAAACTGACATCCATCTTTACTTCTCCTTCCACTTTTGTCCTTTTTTACGGTCTGTAATTATATTATAGAACATTTTACCTCCTCTGCACATAACAAAAGGGCACAGCGTGCTGCCGTGCCCCGGGACAGTCCCCGTTATGCAGTTTCGTTTTCCTTTCCGTTCCTAAAGAGACCGTTTATGATCTCCTTAAGATCTATCCCTGTGGCTTCCCTCAAAGCCTCGCTCACCTGTGATGTGGTGTTCATGACGTCCCCCACGAGCTTCTGTGGATTGCTCTCGCCGTACATCACTATGCGGTCTGTCTTTGCAAGAGGCAGCGAGGCGTTCTTTACAACTTCAGGCAGTGCGGCAAGATACATTTCCAGTATCGACGCCTCGCCCATGACCTTCTGCGCCTCGGCCTTCTTTTCTATCGCCTCTGCTTCAGCAAGTCCCTTGGCCCTTATACCTTCGGCCTCACGCTCCATCGCGTACTTGAGAGCGTCAGCCTCGGCCTTCTTTGCAAGCGCCTGCTGCTCCTGCTCGTATCTTTTGGCCTCTGCTTCCTTCTTCCTCTGGATCAGTTCGGCCTCTGCCATCTGCTCCGCGCGGTATTTCTCAGCGTCGGCCTTCTTCTTTATCTCGGCGTCCAGCCTCTTCTCCTGAAGGAGTATCTCGCGCTCAGCAAGCTCAGCTTCCTTTTCCCTCTTAGCGATGTCTGCGTTTGATGACGTCACCTCGATGGTCTTTCTCTGCTCCTGCTGCTGGATCTCATACGCGGCGTCAGCCTCGGCCATCTTCACGTCAGCGCTCCTCTTGAGCTCAGCCTTCCTTATGACCATCTCATTGTTCTTGATGGCTATCTCTGTCTCGGACTTCACCCTGGCGTCATTCGCCTCCTTGTTCGCTGCAGCCTGAGCGATCTCTATGTCCCTTTCGCTCTCCGCCTTGGCGATGGCGGCATTCTTCTTGATCTTGGTGATATTGTCTATACCCAGATCGTCTATTATACCGTTAGAGTCTGTGAAGTTCTGCACATTGAAGCTCACCACATCGAGTCCCATGGCCGCAAGGTCAGGACCAGCGTTCTCCTTTACGAGCTCAGCGAATTTCTGCCTATCGCCTACCATCTCCTGAAGGTTCATACGTCCCACTATCTCCCTCATGTTGCCCTCGAGCACCTCTCTCGCGATATCCGCGATATACTCGGTAGGCTGATTGAGGAAGTTCTGGGCAGCAAGCTTCAGCCTGTCCTCTTCATTGCTTATCTTCACGTTCACCGCGGCGTCCACATTTATATTGATGTAGTCTGCGGTAGGTACCGCCGTGGACGTTTTTATATCGACCGGTATCAGTTTAAGATTCAGTTTGTCGAGCCTCTCGAAGAAGGGCACCTTCACGCTTGCCTTGCCTATGATGACCCTTGAGTCTTTTTTGAGACCTGATACTATATACGCCTGATCCGGCGGAGCCTTGATATAACCCGTGAGGATTATGACTATAAGAAAGATCACTGCGAGCACTGCTAGAATCGTGCCAAAACTAATTATTCCCGGCATGTTTTTTCTCCTTTCAAATCACTTTTATATATGTTTTACGTCCCTTTAGTATATCCTTAAGGGACATACCGGCTAGAACCTGTGGCCGCCCGCTCCGGGGCCTCTCCCGCCGAAGCCTCCCGGACCATGCCCTCCGAATCCGCGGGGACCCCCGAAACCATGGTGCCCTCCGAATCCGTGGGGACCTCCGAACCCATGAGGTCCGTGACCGAAGTGCGGCCCGAAACCGAAGCGCGGTCCGAAATCGAAGCGCGGTCCCATGTGATGTCTCCTGTAGAAGTGCGGACCCGGTCCGAAGATACCGTATCTTCTGGGCCTTAGAAGCGCTCCTAAAACTATCAGTCCTATGATGATGAAGATCATGTCCTTTACCTCCTGTTATCTCTTCTTAATACCAGAACATGTGTCTGGGGCCGAAATGATGATGCCAGTGTCTGTGGCCGAAGGGGCTTGCAAGGGTACCTATGATCCTGAACGGAAGTACTATCAGCCACCATACGATGCCCAGTACTATCCTCATTACGGCCAGTCCAAGAAAAATGCTCATGAGTGTGATCATCATATTTTCCTCCTTCTGTTTCCAGCCGCATATCATCAGGAGACTTCCATATATAAACAAAAGACTTCTACAATATGCGGTCATATTGTAAAAGTCTTGCGATTTGATTCATTAC
>JAFWWA010000061.1 GCA_017523755.1 Christensenellaceae bacterium
GTTGAACCGTTTTCTTTGTTATTCCTCTTGACGTCTCAACATGGTTCGGATTGTCCCTTCCGTTCATGCAATCCTCCACGATCTTCAGCTTCTCTTCTGCGTTGTATTTACTCTTGTGTCCCATAAAAATACCCCCATAAGTTCAACAATGAAATCTTTTATATTTCACTGTCTCCCTTATGGGGAGCATATCACCTGACAGGCGCCTTATCTTGTCATTATCATCTGCCTTCGCGGGCTCTTCTGTTGGCTTCGTCCCTTTCCCTGCAGATATCTGCCCATTTGGGCGTTGCGGCAAGTTTTTCCGAGAATTCGGCCATTGCCCTGGGGATATCTATCTTCTGGGGACACACCTGAGCGCAGGCACCGCAGCCGATGCATGCTCCGGGGAGCTTGTCTTCGGGAAGTGTCTCCATCTGCATGCCTACGTTCATGCCGCCTCCGTACAGGAGATCGTTGTAGGCATTTATGAGCCTCGGTATGTCGAGCCCCATCGGACATCCTTCCGTGCAGTATCTGCAGGATGTGCAGGGGAGCGCTCCCTTAAGGGTCTCCGCTATATCGAGCATGAGAGAGCTCTCTTCGTCTGTTAGGGGAATGCTGCGGGAGAAGGTATCTATATTGTCCTTCATCTGGGCGATATCGGACATACCGCTTAGGATCACCTTGACGTTGGGAAGCTTTATCAGCCATTCGAAAGCCCATGATGCCGTGCTTCTGTCAGGTCTTATGGCTTTAAGGCGTTTTTCCGAAGCGTCGTCGAGCTTTGCAAGCTTTCCGCCTCTTACCGGTTCCATGACCCAGACGCCGATCCCTCTTTCTGTCAGCAGCTCATACTTGGCTTTGGCGTCCTGAAGCGTCCAGTCGAGGTAGTTGAGCTGGATCTGGCAGAACTCCATTATATCCCCGTATTTATCGAGGAAGTCTTTTAGGAAACCGACTCTTCCGTGGGTCGAGAATCCGAGATGCTTTATCCTTCCCAGCTCCTTCTGCTTCTTAAAATACTCTATGATGCCCCATCTTTCATCCTCATAGGTGGAAAGCGAATTCTCATAGACATTATGGAGCAGATAGAAATCGAAATAATCGACTCTGCATTTCTTCAGCTGTTCCTCGAATACCGCCTCGGGGTCATAGCTTTGAGCTATCTGGTGACCCGGGAATTTGCTGGCAAGATAATAGCTGTCCCTGGGATAATCCTTAAGGATGTTTCCGGCAACTATCTCGCTCATCCCGCCGTGATAGGGATAGGCTGTGTCGAAATAGTTGACGCCGCCTTCAAAGGCGAGCCTCACCATTTCTCTTGTCTGTTCTTCGTCTATCTTCTGGGTGCCGGGCAGGAGAGGGAGCCTCATCATTCCGAATCCCAGTCTTGAGATATCCATCCCGAGATATTTATTGTAAAGCATAGTGCTGTCCTTTCTTATGAGCCTTTATATAAGACAGGCCCGGGAACGAACCGGGCCGTATCTTTTTTTTATAACTATGATCAGTCTGTGACTATGACGAGGATCGAGAAGGTGACGTCGTCGGAATCGTTTTTGAAATCGATATGCGATATACCCTTTGATACTCCCGTTATCGTCATCTCCGTTGTCTTATCCCACGAGTTGCTTCCGGTGTGCTGTATGGTGGCTATAAGACGGTTGTAGCTCCATTTGATATTGGTGGTCTTCCTGCCCCAGTGGGCTGTTAAGTCCACCTTGACTGAAGCCCCAGCTTTTACGACGATGACTGAATTTGCCATATGGAAGTGGCTTGCACCGTTGCCTATCTTATACTCATTTACGGTATCTATGAGATTTTTCAGGGTCCTGTCATCAGTAGCGCCGCTGTCGACCTTGGAAGTAAGGTTATCGAGATCGAGCTTAAGGCTTTCGATCGTGGTATCCGCATCTGTTGCATAGGCCGACAATGACGCGGCCTTTTCATCCTCTTCGCCGATCCTGCTTTCAAGATCAGCGATCTGGATGTCGAGACCGGCTATCATTTCCTTCTCGCTGTCAATGTTAGCCCTCATGGTCTCGGCGGTATCATAAACGGACCAGGCTTCTGCTGTAAGAGCCTTTGCTGTGTTGGCTTTCCTGATATTGAGGAAGGCAAGCACGATGGCAAGCACGGCAAGCGCGGCGGCGATACCTATGAACAGCCACGGCGATCCTTTGCCGCCGTTACCGGAATTTGTCTTATCCTGGGCTTCTGCAGGAACGCTCTCCATTTTGAATTCTCCCTGCACTTCAGGAACTGCGGCAGCAGATTCTTCCTTTTGAGCTTCTGTTTCTTCTATGACTTCATCAACTGTTTCCTTGGCGGCCTCTTCTGCTTTTTCAGCGATATCATTGACCTTATTGACTGAAAGGTCCTCACCGCAGACGGGGCAGAACGGTGTTCCGTCAGGTATGTTGGAATTGCATTTGGGACAGATCATTTATATGTACCTCTTTTCCTTATATGTAAACCTTTTCAGATGGTCAGTCGGTGACTATGACGATCACGGTGAAACTTGTGCTGTCGCCTTCGTGCGTGAACGTGATCCCTGTGGCTCCTGTATCCTTGCCGGTGACCGTAAAGGCTGCCTTGCCGTTTTCGGGAGCTCCGACAGATATATCAGCGATACCGGTATCAGCCGGCTTTGCCGTGACAGCGGTCCCTGACGATACTGTTCCCTTTGCAGTCGAACCTTTCTTGACGACGATGACTGTCCTGTCTGTCAGGAAGGAATCAGACCCTACGCCCGTGTTATTCTTCGTTGCAACGTTGATAACTGAATTCAGGGTCTCTTTTACCTTATCAAGCCTTTCGGATTCCGCTGTCAGTTCCTCGATCTTTGAATTGAGGCTCTCCGTCTCGCTCTGCAGACCGGCGTATTTCTCTTCAAGTTCAGTATTCTCAGCCAGCTTCTCGTCGAGTTCTCCGGAAAGCTCTGTCAGAGTGGCATCCTTGCTTATGGCTTCTTCCTCGAGCTGATCGTACTCCTCGTAATATCCGTCGTTCAGTGCCTGATATTCGTTTATCCTGGACTCGATCTTTTTGATCTCGCCCTGCTTGCCTATAAGCATGACACAAAGGACTATCGATATCACGGCCAGCGCCGCGATGATGCCGATCATTAGTTTGGTATTTACAGGCTTTACGGTTTTAGGGCCTTCCTTGGGCAGGACCTTGATCTCCGGCTCGAGATCAGGTATGTCGACCGAGGGGCTTCTGTCGTCAGGCCATTCCGAATCGCGGCCTGTCGGCCATTCGTCTTTCCTCCCGGAATAGATATCGGCGCTTTCGGATGAGGGGGCAGTGTATTCACCGCTTTCACCCGAGGACATCCTGTATTCGCCGCTTACGTTTGAAAGGACGCTCTTTTCTGCTTCCTCTACACCTCCGGCAACAGCGTCAGCAGCCTCTTCTGCAGCATCAGCGGTCTGTTCCGTGGTTTCCTCTGCAGCTCCCGCAGCTTCTTCGCGGACTTCTTCTATGATATCCCCGGCTGTGTCTTCTGCCGTATCTGCGGCTTCGGAGACCTCTTCCTTGACCTCTTCTGCAATGCTGCTAAGCTGTTCAGCTTCAGGGGCAAGATCGCTCCCGCAGTAGGGGCAGAATCTGGTTCCGTCAGGAATGTTGGCATCACATTTTGGACAGATCATCAGTTATTACCTCTTTCTCTAAAGGGATTCGGACTTTTGATTTGATTTGTATTGATATTAAAGGGTCCGATATATAGATTATATTTCCACTTTCCGTCTAATTCAATGTTTTATATGCCGCGGGATGCCTAAAAGTGCGAAAAAAAGACAGTATCCCGCTGGGACTGAAAGGATACGGCATTTTTTATACCTTAATACATGCTGATTTGAGTGAAATGACAAAAAGTGATATTATATGTATACAAAATAAGACACCGCGCGTTTCAAAAAGGAGGAAGCTATGAGATTTACGGTAGACATGAAGATAGGCGACATAGTATCGCATCCTCTTTTTGAACAGATGGAAGGCCAGTTCGTGAGCAAGCCCGAAGGAGACTGGTTCCTTGAGACGGGTGAGAGCAGATATGAGATAAGCCTTAAGGACCTTCAGAAGGAATGCATAGGATGGGATCCGGGCGATCTTTTAAAAGGGTTCGAGAGGCTGGCCGATATAGCTGAAAAAAGAGAGCAGTACGTATACGGTCTTGAGTCGGGGGCGAAGCTCATATATATGCCCGCAGACGAGAAGAAGACCGAAACGGTCGGCATCATGTGCGCCGGGGGCGGATACACCTGCGTCTGCACGTTCATAGAAGCCATGCCGGTAGCGGCAAGGCTGAACGAGCTTGGTATGGACTGTTTCCTTTTAAACTACAGGACCGGAAGCTGCGGGCTTTATCCTGACGGGCTCATGCCACGTCCGCTTGATGACATAGCTCTTGCCTGGAGGTTCATAAAGGATCATCAGGACGAGTTCGGTGTCGATGCAGAAAACTATATCATTGCGGGATATTCAGCAGGAGGGCATGCGGTAGGGATGTGGGGCACGAAGAAATTCGGATCGAGGAGATACGGGATCCCGGTACCAAGGCTGCTTATGCCGGTGTATCCTTTCATAGGATTCGACAACAGACCGTTTGACAGGATAAAGAGGTCGGCGGAGAACATGTTCGGAAAGGGCTACGACGAGAGCCTCCTTGACAGATTCACCGTTTCGCATCAGATAGACGAAGGCTATCCGAGGACATATATAGCCCATGCCGTGGACGACCCCGCTGTCACGATACAGGATTCGATAGATCTTGCCGCTGCTCTTCAGGAAAAGGGAGTCCCGTATGTTTTTGAGAAAGCTCCGTTCGGGGGCCACGGATTCGGTTTAGGGACCGGTTCAGGTGCCGAAGGCTGGGTCGATAGGGCTCTTGAGTTCATGGAAAAACAGATATGATGAGAAAAAGAGGTAGTAAGGAAATGAAAAAGATACTGTCAGTTATCATATGTATGGTCATGATTCTTGCGGCAGCATACGGCTGTGGAAAGGCAGGGGACAGCGATGCCGTGAGCGCTCATGATCAAGAGATAAAGGATGAAGCGAAGGTCGCTGAGGAGATAAAGGAGGAGACCGAAGAGGTGATCGCCTCAGAAATGCCCGAAGTCTCATCAGAGCCCGAACCGTCACCTTCAGAGGAACAGACCGCTACAGAAGGAGAAGGGGATAAGACAGAGGAAGAATCGAAAGAGGAAAGCTCATCCATATCGAAGGAGGAAGGAACGAAACTCCCGCTCATTTTCACGCCTGACTGGACGCAGGAGGGAGATCATTCAAAAGGAACGTTCTTCACCTATGATATCAACGGGGACGGTGAACCTGAGGACATAAACTACAGCCTGAACGATGACGCTTTCTCGCTCGAGATATTTGCCGGCAAGGACAAGATATGCGACATAGCCAGCAGCGATATTATAAGCGCAGTGCTTATAGACATGGATGAGGAATCCCCGTTTGTGAACCTGCTTATCACTGTTGATATGGGTTCCACGGACTACGCTACTGTAGAGTATCATTATGAGGACGGAAGGTATATCGAGGGAAAGACCGTATACGGATCGGTAGATATCGAGGATGGCAAGCTTTATCTGTCCGAGGATACGGATATCCTGGGAACGAGCGGCGGCAGAAGAAGGTATGCAGGCGATGAGCTCATGCCGATGTCCGAGTGGCTGAAGGCAGCCTGGATTCCGGAAGAGAAAGACCTTAAGGATGAGGAAACAAGGAAGAGCCTTCTTGAGCTTGGTTTCCTACTTGAAGCCGTTAAGGACATCCCGTGCGAGATAGATGGGAAACCGGCATATATTCCTGCAGGCTCCGTGCTCTACAAGCTCAGATTCAGGGGAGACGGTACGGCAGTCGAAGTTCAGATCGAGAATGGTAAGAAGGCCCTGATCTGGACGGAGAACCAGGAATACCAGTACTACATAGACGGAAAACTGCAGGATGAGTATTTCAAATATGTGGGCTATGCGGGCTGACAAAAAGGCCGTTAATTAAAGACTGCCTGAAACAGCGGCGTTCATAAAAAGGAAACCGGTGCATATGCACCGGCTTTTTGCTGTCAAACGGTCAGATTTATCTGAGATCATCAAAGACTTGAGTGGCCTTGATAAACAGCTGAGGTCATACATGTACCTAAAAGAGCCTTATATGGTTCTTTCCTTTTTTTAAGGCTTCAAGAGGACCTGCAAGCGGTACCGTTCCTCTTATGGAACCGTTAAAATCGTGACTGAACACGAGCGGTGACCCGTCCGGTGCTTCGAACGCCTGTTCGACTATCCTCGGCATAGGAAGATCTGCGGTCGTTATGACATGGCCGTTTTCAGCCTTAAGATCGTCAGGATCCCTTATGGTTATATCGAGGTATACACCGTCATCCTCTTCTGAAAGCGACAGTTCGGGGTCATAGTCATTTATCACGGGATGGTTTTCGGTATCCGCTGCCTCAGCGCGCTTAAAAAATACGTTGCCTCCAGAATAATATGGCTGACGCACCTTTTCAAACATCTCAACGTCTCCTGTGCCCTGAGCCTTCACCCTGTCGATGTATTCCGGAAGGGACACCGGATATCCGTCATAGTCCTTAGTACCCTTGAAGTATCTCTCGTTAGTATATGAAAGATCCCCGTCATATCCGCCGGCGAAAACATTGTTCATGAACCTGTCGTCTCCGCCGTATATGAGCGCGTATCCTGCTATCCTTGTCGAATGAGGGAAGTGGTACGGGGTAGAGCGGTTAAGAACATCCTGCCTGAACATATACACTCTTATGAGGTTGTGCACATAGGCACCTCCCTGGGAGAAGTTCTCGATGTTGTGTTCTGACATGAATATGTTGTTGTCGACCACATAGGGACCGTGGGACACTTCGACTAGAAGATCCCTGTCATTTCTGTAGTAGAGATTGCCCGACACCCTTACCCCCTGAGCCTGCCAGTCGAGCCAGGTGCCGAGGACGCAGTCGTGTATGTGGTTCCCCGCGATCATGCAGTCAAGAGCGGCGTGGAGCTTGATCCCTGCGATCTCCCAGCCGAAGAATTCTCTTTTAACGCCTATGTTATAGATGTGATTGTTCGTTATCGTGCTGTTTATGCATCCGAGGTGTCCCACGACGCCGTTCTGGCCGCAGTCATATATCGTATTGTTCCTTACGATGTGGGAACCGATCTTTTCCTTTGACCAGCCCTGCTCATAAGCGCTGAACACGCTTTCGAGCTGATACTGGTATCCCGGTTTTCTCTTTGTGTAAGTGCAGTAGTTGTGCCCGGTGGAGATCTCCTTGCCGAGGCTAACGGCGCTGCATTTCGCGTCATGGATGATATTGTCTTCTATTATCCATCCCTTTGCCCAGTGCGGACCTATGAGGCCCGGCTGATCAGCTGTCGGAGGCGCCCATGTACATGCTGCCTGGCACATCTCGAAGCCCTTTACCGTTATATAGTCCATACCTGTGAGCTCCGGATAGAAGCAGGCTTTCCTGACGCTTATCTCGGTGAGCTCATGATTGGGGTCGGCATCCCCGAAATTGGCGTAGATCACGGTAGTATCGTCATTGACCTCAGCGAACCACTGGCGGACCGTATCTTCAGGATGAGGTATCAGCCTTGCGTAGGCCATCCATCCGTATACACAGCCCTTTTTTCTGATCTTCGGATCGAATACATCCTCGAGCGTAACGGCTTCGTAGAAGGACTTGCCGTTAAGGTATACGTCTCCGGCATGGAGCTTCCTGTCATCAGGGATCTCGAGCCAGTCGCCGTATACTTCGACCTCGAAAGGGTTGTATCCGCCGAATATGGAGTTGTCGACCTCAACAGAGTAGACGCCGCCTTTTTCGTGCTTCCAGCGGTCTATCCTTTCAGAGCCCTTTATCAAGACCTTCTCACCTTCAGCGGCCTTATATGTTATGCGCTCATAGTTGCTTTTTCCTCCGCGGGCAGGTGATACGAGTTCCCTGTACACGCCCTCATGTACGATGACAGTGTCACCGGGCTGAAGTGTTTTTGCCGCTTTTGAAATGGTGAGGAAGGGTCTGTCGGACGTTCCTTCAAAATGATCGTTTCCTTTTTTTGATACGTGATAGAGCATTTTAGCACCTCTGTTTCTCTGATCCTTTGATGTTTTTATTATACCAAACGGGACACGGATATGCATTAGACAGATGATATCCGTATATGTTTGCGGGCATAAAAAGACCCGGCCTTTGAAGACCGGGGCCTGATGATCTCTGCAGTGCTGCCATCTTATATAGTCTGCAGTGACAGAGGAAGCTCGAGCCTGTGGGATTCGAGAAGAGCCCTGTCTCTTAGGATATCGAATGCCTTTCCGTCAGCCGCTATCTCTCCGCCGTCTATAAGGATGACCCTGCTGCAGGTCTGGAGTATCATATCAAGATCGTGGGAAGCGATGACAAGGGTGTTTTCAAGACCGTTTAATGTATTTATTAGCATCCTCCTGTTTTTCGGATCCAGGGAGGATGAAGGTTCGTCCATGAAAATAACCTTTGGGTCCATCATGAGTACGGTCGCGATAGAGGCCATCCTTTTCTCTCCGCCCGATATCTTGTGGTTATATCTGTTTCTGAGGAAGGGGATACCGAGTTTTTCAAGTATCTGATCTGCTTCTTTTTCGGCTGCCTCCCTCGTCATCCCGTAGTTGACAGGACCGAATACCATGTCATCTATCACTCTCGGCATGAACATCTGATTTTCAGGATCCTGGAGTACGAAACCCGCAAGCTGTCTTATCCTTGAGAGGCTGTCTTTTTTTACGGCAGTCCCGCCTATGAGTATTATGCCTTCAGCCTCGATGAGTCCCAGGGCGGCTTTCATGAGGGTGCTTTTGCCCGCTCCGTTCGCTCCTATGAGTCCTATCCGTTCACCCTCGGATACAGAGAAATTGATGTTCCTCAGCACCGGCTTTCCGCCGGGATATGAGTATGAGACGTCGATGAATCTTATCATATCGATACCTTTATTTTATAAACACCCCGGCGATGATGGCCGGTATATTGTAGAATCTTGATAATATCATAAGACCGCAAACGATAATGGCCATGATCATTGAACACCTGATATATTCCTTATTCCCAGCATACAGGAATTCGCCCGAGAAACCTCTTATCACCATGGCGTTATACAGGCTGTCGCCTCTGTCCATGGTCCTTAGGAGGAGCTGCCCTAAAAATGTCCCCCACGCTGAGATATGGATACCTTTCTGCCCGGGAGCTCTTAAATGGTAGGCGTCAGTCATGTTCGAGACTTCTCTTAACAGGACTGATGAGTATCTGTATGTGAGGAGCAGAAGAGAAGTGATGGCTCTTGGGAAATGGATCTTCCTCAGTCCCTGGCACAGTTCGTCTATCCTGGTGGTAGCCATGAGGAGGAACGAGAACATCAGACTGAAAACGCCCTTCATCATGAGCGTGATCATGGATATTACCCCTCCTGAGATCTCAAGACTACCGATCTTCATCACGGTCGCTCTGTCGAAAAACGGATTTAAGATACCGACGGCAAGTATCAGGGGAAGTATGCCCCTCAGCTTTATAAAGCAGGTGCTTACCGGTACATAGCTCATCTGGTAGAGTATCACGGGGAAAATGACCATGAAAACAAGACCGGTCAGATCATACCGGTTGAAGGACGCCGTTACGGCTATATATACGATAGTCATCATGAGTTTCGAAAGAGGGCTCATTCTGTGGACGAATGAACTCATGGAGGCAAGTTCGTCCATCTCCCTCATCTCAAGCATGGCTTTCTGTGCTTTGTTCATGGCCTTCTGTTAAAATGATGCGGCAGATATTTACAGCC
This sequence comes from Christensenellaceae bacterium, assembly GCA_017523755.1. Taxonomy (GTDB): domain Bacteria; phylum Bacillota; class Clostridia; order Christensenellales; family Christensenellaceae; genus SIG371. The sequence continues at coordinate 9,822 of JAFWWA010000061.1, forward strand.
ATCTGCCGCATCCGTAATAAACTGTTATCAGGTCTGCTGTGAAGCGGCCTTTGCCTTCTTTCTGAAGAATCCGCCTACAAAGCATACGATCACTGCAAGTACCGCGACCATAGCCGAGCCTACGATGCCGGAGACTGTTGTGCCGGCAGGATTCTCTTCATCGCCTGCAAAGGCGTAATCTGGCAGGAACGACGTGCTGTCCTGTATCCCCTGTGCCTTATCGGCGATCTCGCTTGAGATCCCGAAATCCTCTTCGTCAAGTCCCATATTCTCCGAATAGCCTTCATCTGCATTTCCGAAGAGGGCCCATTCAAGACCATCGGGATTCGAACTTGCATAAAGCGAGAGACCTCCGCCGACAATGATGGCCACTACAGCCAGGATTATGAGGGTGGTCTTGAGAGAGAATCTGTTTTTGACTTCTTCGCCCTGCTGTGCTTCCTTTATAAGTTCAGGACGCGTCTCATACACGAATAAGAGGACGGCTGAAGTTATAAGACCTTCAATAAGCCCTATCGCAAGGTGTATGGGGAGCATGAGCCCCAGGAATGCGCCGAAGGGTAGGGAAGTGATGCCGGAGACAGCGGTCTCTACAGCGACAGATGCAGCACCGAGCTGGAGAGTCACTATGCATCCGATAACTGAAGCAAGGACGATCTTTATCCTCGTTGCAGCATTCGTTCCTTTTTTAGCGAACCAGCTGCTCTTCATGATGGGACGGTAGATAAGGAAGTACCCTATGAAGCATCCGTAGAATGCCATATTCCAGACGTTGGCTCCGAGGGCCATAAGTCCTCCGTCAGCAAAGAAGAGGCACTGGATAAGGAGCACGGTAATCATCGAAAGGAATCCGGCATAAGGCCCTAGAAGCGCTGAGAGCATCATTCCTCCGCAGAGATGTCCTGAAGAGCCTGTACCGGGGATCGTGTAGTTGATCATCTGCCCTGCAAACACCAGTGCAGCCGCTACTGCCATTGTGGGGAGCCTTTTGGCGGTCGGTTCAAGACCGAGCTTTTCTTCTTTTCTCAGTTTTGCGATAGATATCCCTGCTGCTGCAGCAGATGCCGCATACATCACGGCAGCCGTGCCCGGAGCAAGGAGAGCATCAGCCATATGCATAATATTGCCTGCCTTTCAAATAGATTATTTAAAGAGATGTTAACAGCTCTTTATTTCAGTTTTTCAAGGATCTCGCTTATCGATATCCCTTTTTCCTCTGCGATGCGTGAAAGATCGTCATATTCGAACTTTTCCCTTGTGACACCGTATCCTTCTGATATCTTTTTCCTTACGGGGCCGAATTCGGTATCGACGGTCTCGATTCTTCTTCTCATCGTATACCTTTTGCTTATGTTCTCCCTGATCCCGAGCGTGGTAGAGTGCCTGAATATGAGGGAAATCATCTTTTCCCTGTCGGACTCTCTTGTCATCACGCTTATAAGAGTGCCGGGACGGGATTTCTTCATGCCTATCGGTATCGTATAGACCTCAAGAGCGCCGGCCTTGAACAGTACGTCGGAAAGGAAGCCTATCTGTTCGGCGGTCATGTCGTCAACGTTTATGGACAGCTCGCAGACGGTGTCACCGGTGTCTCCGGTCTCTCCCAGCATCACCCTCACGCAGTTGGCGACTTCAAAATCCTTGTTGCCCATGCCGTAGCCTATTGCTTTTGTCCTCATGGGAGGCATGTTCCCGAAGCTCGTTACGAAATGCCTAAGAAGAGCGGCTCCGGTAGGAGTGCAGAGCTCGCCTTTTATCTGCCCTCCGTAGATAGGCACGTCCTTAAGTATGTATGCGGTAGCGGGAGCCGGTACGGGAAGTATCCCGTGAGCACATCTGACTTTCCCGCTTCCGACATGGACCGGTGAAGCTATGACCTGTTCGGGTGCGATCATATCCATAAGGAGGCATACTGCCGTTATGTCAGCGACGGCGTCCATGGAACCGACCTCGTGGAAATGTATCTGATCAACAGGCATGCCGTGAGCGACGCTCTCGGCTTCACCTATAAGTGAATAGACTGCCATGACGTCATCCTTAACCTTATCTGGAATGTCAAGATGGCCCCTTACTATATGCTCTATATCGGCCATGCCGCTGTGCGAATGGGAGTGTTCATGGCCGTGATGGTGTTCGTGATCATTTCCGTGGTCGTGGTCGTGATCACGTTCGTGATCGTGGTCATGTTCGTGATCGTGGCCATGTTCGTGATCGTGGCCATGTTCGTGATCGTGGCCATGTTCGTGATCGTGGTCATATTCGTGATCATGGTCATGATGGTGATGATGAAGGAATATCTCTTCTCCCTCTTCGACACCGTTGACCTTTACGCTCACGTGGGTGCCCGTTATCCCGCATTTTACGGAAGGGGAGGATTCGAATACGACCCCGGGTATGCCGATAGTGTTTATCTTATTGATGAATTCCGCCTTTTCTTCCTCGCTCAGAAGCTCGAGGAGAGCGGCTGTGAGCATGTCTCCTGCGGCGCCCATGCCGCAGTCTATATATAATGTCTTCAATTCTTTGCCTCCATATGATTTATCATGCCGGCAAGGTATCCGGCTCCGAATCCGTTGTCTATATTTACTACAGATACTCCGCTTGCGCATGAGTTGAGCATGGACAGAAGAGCTGACACCCCTCCGAATGATGCTCCGTATCCCACGCTCGTGGGGACTGCTATGACGGGACAGTCGGCAAGACCGCCTATGACGCTCGCCAGAGCCCCTTCCATACCTGCGATGGCTACGATGACGGATGCCCCCATGATCTCATCGAGGTGGGCAAGCGTCCTGTGAAGACCGGCGACACCCACGTCGTAGAGCCTTACGACTCTGTTCCCGTGGACTTCGGCGGTCACCGCAGCTTCTTCCGCCACCGGGATATCCGATGTGCCGCCTGTTGCCACTACGATATATCCTATACCGTCGGGCTCCGGCATCTTTCCTATGATGCCTATATTCGCTTCCTCGCGGTAGTCCATCTCATGCTGTTCCATGACGGCTTTTGCTTTATCAGGTGTTATTCTGGTTATGAGGATGGCTGGGACTCCGTTCCTTTTCATCGTATCGATTATCTTTATTATCTGGCCCGGTGTCTTGCCTGAGCCGTAGATAACTTCAGGAGCTCCCTGTCTTATTGCCCTGTGGAGATCCACTTTGGCGAACCCTATATCCTCAAATGGCTCCTTCTTAATTTTCATAAGTGCTTCGTCAACGCTTATCTTCCCGTTTTTTAAAGCCTCAAGAGTCTTTTTGGTATCGTTTATCATCTATCTTCCCTCCAGATCAAGCGTCACGGCGTCGTAGTATTTCATGAACTCAGTCCTGATCTTATCCTTTACGGCTATGAGCCTGTCGAACTGGTCTTCCTTTATCTGTATCTTTGCCGTGTTTCCCGTGCGTCTTACCCTGAAGTCTGTGAAGCCGAGGCTGAAAAGGAAGTCTTCAGAGGCCTCTACGGCACCGAGCTTTTCTTCGGTTATCTCTTCGCCGGTCCTTATCCTTGTAGCGAGACATGCATATGCGGGCTTATCCCATGTGAAAAGACCAGCTTCCTTTGACAGACGGCGTATCTCGCTTTTTACGAGCCCGCACTCCCTTAAGGGGGATCTGACTTTAAGCTCTCTTAACGCTTTCATGCCCGGACGGTCGTCCTCCGCATCAGAGGCGTTGGTACCGTCGAGAAGAAGGGTATACCCGTCCTCATTGGCAGCCTTCGCTATCGCATTGAATATCATCTTCTTGCAGTAATAGCAGCGGTCCTTCGGATTTGCCCTTACAGTTTCATCCTTAAGGACGTCGGCTTTTATGACATTGACCTTTATCCCAAGCTCGCTTGCGAGCCTTAACGCATCATCCATCTCGAACTGAGGCTGGAAGACGGATTTTACATAATAGACTCCGAGGTCGGCGCCGTATCTATTTCCGGCGTACATCAGATACGACGAGTCGACTCCTCCTGAAAAAGCAAGAGCGGCTTTTCTGTTCTCCCTGAAAAATGTTTCAAGATCCATAAAATGTCTCCCTCAAATGTAAAAATATAAAAAAGGCATCACGCTTCCTTAAGGAAGAACATGTGCCTTCTTAACACACATCAATACGAAAAAAACGGCCCTGTAATGACTTCTGTCATATATGCGGCACTTCTGCACCGCTGATAAAAATTTTACCATCAGAATGGCTTGCCTGTCAATCGGTACCATCCTTACAGAGAGCCGCCAGCTCAGTCAGCTTTTCATGGAAGCCGGGGTTTGCCTTTTTGAGCCTCAGTATATTCCCGTCCGCGTCAAGGAAACAGTGCTCGCTTTTTCCTTCGAAGACCGTTTTGCCTTCCCGGGTCATCACATATGCCATCCTGAGGACCACACCATTGTATCCCGCAACCCGTACGTCTATGTCTATCCTGTCGGCAAAGGTCGTGCTGTCTTTATATCTGCACTCGACCGCAGTCACAGGCGAGATCATGCCCTCCTTCTCGAGCCTGTCGTAGCTGAATCCTATCCTTTTAAGGAAGTCTATCCTTGCTTCCTCCATCCATCTTATATAGTTGGAGTGATGGGAGATCCCCATCCTGTCCGTTTCATAATACTGTACGGTGTGCATATATGTTTCCATTGTCTTTCCTTCCGTATGGCCAAAGAAAAAGACGGTCTCCCGTCTTTTTCACGTATCGTTTCAGTCGACAAGATTGAACGCTTTCTTTATGTCGTCGATCTCCTTATCGGTTATGTGCACCACGGGTCCCACATCGTTCGAATCGAGTATGGAATGCGCGGTCGCCTCCGCTACCTCGAGACGGTCGAATGCCTGGAGCAGTGTAGCGCCTGTCACTACGACACAGTCGTTCTTGTAGATGAGAGCAGGGGTGCTGGCGTTGAATCCGCCCGCGGCCTCATAGGGATCCTTGTAGATCGATTCGAACGGTTTTTTCACTATGTCCCTTAAAAGGATATAGCTCTCGGGTATCGTCCTCGGATCGAAAGGAGCGTCTGTAACGGCAAATGCCATCACATGCAGCGGATGCGCAAGGAGCACAGCCCCTATATCGGGATTCCTCTCATATACGGCTTCATGGAACTTCACTGCTCTTGAAGGGATCTTGCCCTGTTCTTTCATGCCGGCTTTGATCCTTACAAGATCTTCATCTTCAAGATAGGCCCTGTCGCGTCCGAACGGGGTTATTATGAATGAACCGTCGGAGAGTTTTACTGAGTAAGTGCCGTGGGTAGCCGAGAAGAGCCCCATCTTGTATGAGCGCTGTATAAGGGTGATCATATCCCTTCTTGCCTCGCGCTCCTCTGTGGAGTGGATCCTCGGGACGAAATCGTCCATGAGCAGATGATGGCGGGTATCGGTCATCTTGTATGCTTCAGGCGATATGGAAACTGGTGTGCCTAGCTTGCTTGCCGCTATCTCGAGCTGCGCCGTATATTCGAGCGTCTCAAACATCATGAAGGCCTTGAAAAGATCGGAAGCCCCGAGGCATACGCCATGGTTCTCAAGTATGACGATATCTGTCCCGTCGTCGAATTTCTTCCCGATGTTCTCACCGAGCTCATCGCTTCCTGGTACGGCGTAGGTCGCCATGGCGACTTTTCCGCAGGTCTTCCTGACGCTCGGGATGAGATCCAGATTCGGGATCTTCCTTGCTATCGAGAAAGCTACGAGCGCCGGCGGATGCGCGTGGAGCACCGCGCGGATATCGGGTCTCCTCTTGTATACGGACATATGGAAGGGGAGTTCCGAGGAAGGCCTGTGTATCCCGTTCACAGTGCCGTCAGGAAGTATATGTATTATGTCTCTTCTTGTAAGTGTTCCCTTATCGATACCTGCAGGCGTTATCCAGATGCTGCCATCCTCGTCAAGGATAGAGAGATTGCCGCCTGACATGGTCGTCATGCCGCGCTCATATATGCGCTGCATTATCATTATCAGCTGATCTGCCGGATGAAGATATTCAAAATTCACCTGATCATCTCCTTTTATCTTTTTCTGATTAGATTATATCCTAGATAAGACGGAGCAAACAAGGACGGATATAAAAAAGATGGGGTGTGAAAAAAAGAAATGAACAAAATGTTAACGATGAAGGACTTCAAGATGTTTAAATCTTTCTTCAATATTTCTTGGCTATCATGAGCATGAAAAAAGAAAGCGCGTCAAATGCAAATGATCCTGGGACGTGCTGATGATATCATAAATGAGGAGGAAACATAAAATGAAGAAAAAGGTCATGATGGCAGCGGCATTCATCCTTACGGCGGTGATCGCAGTATACGGGACACTGACATATATGAAACTGAAAGATAACGGAAAAGAGACATCGGTCTCGGAAGTCACATCCTATGAATCGTCCGGCAGCAAGCGCTCAAAAACTGTCTCTGAAGCGGGCACTGCAATAGAGACGTCGGAAACGGTTTCCGTGTCCGGCAGGATATTTGATATATCCGGCCTGTTCACTGAGAGGGATCTCGAACAGACATTTGACGCTGATGAAGCTGAGACTCTTATCCTTGAGAGCGGGACTGACGTGACGGTCTCGGAGGAGGGAGTGTATATAATAAAGGGAAGCGTGAGCGATGTCACGGTCACGGTCGATGCAGGAGATGAAGACAAGGTGCAGCTGGTCCTTGATGGGGTTGAGATAACAAATACCGATTTTCCCTGCATATATGTTAAGAACGCCGACAAGGTGTTCGTTACTCTGACGGAGAGTGAGAACACGCTTTCGGTCACGGGAGAGTTTGGTGCTGACGGTGATACGAATACCGACGCTGTCATATTCTCGAAGGATGACATTGTGATAGGCGGGAGCGGTACTCTTAAGATAAGCTCCTCAGACAACGGTATATCGGGAAAGGATGACGTAAAGCTGACCGGAGGGACGCTGATAATTGACTGTGTTTCCGATGCTGTGGAGGCTAATGACTCTATTGCCGTCGCAGACGGGAATATCACGATAACGACTAAAAAGGACGGCCTGCATGCAGAAAACGAAGAGGATGACAGCAAGGGATATATTGTCATCACCGGAGGAACTCTGAACATAACTGCAGATGATGACGCTATACAGGGCAATTCAGCAGTACAGATAGACGGCGGTATCTTAGATCTTGATGCAGGGGAGTGTATAGAGGGGACTTATGTCCAGATAAACGGCGGAACGATATCGATCGATGCATCTGATGACGGAATCAACGCCTCTGCGAAATCCTCGGCATATACCCCGACGGTCGAGATAAACGGTGGGGATATAACCCTGAAGATGGGAAGCGGTGACACGGACGGCATAGACTCGAACGGGGACCTGTATATCAACGGAGGGACGCTCGACATAACCGCCCAGTCGCCCTTCGACTATGACGGGACCGGGAAACTGAACGGCGGAACGGTCACCGTGAACGGAAGCAAGATCACATCCCTTACCAATCAGATGATGGGCGGAAGGATGCAGGGAGACTTCGGGAACGGCGGAGGCCGGGGAGGCTTCGGGAACGACACCAGACCTGATGAAGGCTCTTCGAACGGGAGCAGACCTGATGAAGCTTCAGGCCAGAGACCCGGGGACGGCAGCAGCAGACCCGGTAATCCGGGCAGAAAAAAGCAGGGCTGAACCTGAGCTATGACATAAAACAGCCCCGGATCTCCGGGGCGTAAGAAATAAACGATTTTTTCCTTTCAATCTCTTTTAATAAGCCGGCTGTTTTACAGCCGGTCTTTTGTCATATTCGACACTATACAGTGTCTATCCTTGCGATGAAGCATGTCCTGCCGTCTTCCTTTACGAAGGTGACATCCTTCCCGTCCGGATCATCCCTCATCCTTACTGAGAGCTGTTCGTTTTCAAATGTCTGTGCCCTGAATACCGCTTCCATGCTTCTTACGTTTATCGAGCTCCTTTCAGATGATGAAAGGCATGAGAACAGAGCCTTTATATACGCCGCGTTGTTCATGTGTCCGCCGAAATCTATATCAGTGGACCTTACGGTGTAGACAGCTTTCTCATGCTCGGGAGGGATATCATCGGCTGATCTTATGAACGGGATGTCGCATGCCGTCTTTTCTTCCATCACGAGATCTTCGGGATAGACGCTGTCAGCCCTTGAGAGCCTGTTCCTCTCCATGTCGAAAACTGCCCATTCCGTCTTTCCTTCACAGAGCACTTCTTCCCCCTGCTTTAGAAGATAGTATCTCATGCACCTGAAGCGCTCGGGAACAGATGGCCAGGTCACGGCGCACGCGTGGCTTGACAGATCTGGAAGCTTCCTTACAAGTATCTTTGTCCTCACGGTAATCCAGAAAAGACCGCGCTTCTTTATCATTCCTATCCCGCAGCCAATCTCCTCGGCATGTTCCGCCGCCATATCCATGAATACGGAGAATACCCCGGGGATGCTGAGCTTAGCCGTGCTGTCGCAGAGGCTCGGAGCTATAGTTATGTCCTTTTCAAATACAGATCTGTGTTTTTCCATGTTCCACCTTATTTCATATACCTGCTGTCAGGACTGAAATGCTCGAATATGAGGCAGTCATATCTTTTCTTCAGCAGCTCATGGTCATCGCCGGGCCTTTCCGTCCAGTAGACCATGAATGTCCCGGTGATCTTGCCTATGAACCATGCCAGGGTCCTTCTGCCTGAGGTATAGGCTATGAACTGAGGCCTTGCCCTGACATTGCCCCACATCGCTGAAAAGGCAAGAGCGATAAGGGGAGAAGCTTTTTCCTCCCTGTAGTTCCTGTAGGGCTGTGAGAGTTGTCCGCGCATTATGTCAGGAGCGTTCTTCCTGAACCAGGCGACGATCCTCGGATCGAAGCTCTCTACGCAGTAGGGACATTCGAGCTGCCTTATAAGCGGAAGGGAAGCTTCGCACAGCTCCTTATAGTTCTCGCATGTCTTAAGCTCCACTATGAGGGGAGTGCCGTTCTTAAATATCTCGACGACCTCAGAGAAAAGAGGTATCTTTTCCTTCGTTCCCATGAGCCTCATCTCAAGAAGTTCGGTGTAAGTGTAATCCTGGGGAGTGAGCTCGCATCCGGTCATACGCATAAGGAGATCGTCGTGGAATACTATTACCTGACCGTCCTTCGTAAGCTGAAGATCGAGCTCGGCTCCGTAACCGTTCTCCACCGCGAGCCTGAAAGCGGGAAGAGAGTTCTCGGGAACGGACTGGTCTTTCGAATAAAGCCCCCTGTGTGCAGCCTGGAGGCCTTTAAAGGCGTCCTTCTGGCCGGCTTTGGGCCTTCCCGGGAATACTATGAAAACATACAGTGCGACAAGTACAAGAACTGCGTATATCATTATTTCCTCCAAGCGGAATATCTGGATATTATGATACATCAAAATCCTCTCCATTTCTATATACGCAAAAAAGGCAGGGGGATACTGGTATGAAAATCATATTGACTATTAAAAAGATACAACATACAATCTCAACATGGTAAGTCTGTAAACTGGGAGAGTACTATGGAAAAACAGAAAGATAAAAACACAGGCTGCGGTATATGCCCGTGCAGCGATCCCTGCCCTTTGAGAAAAGCCGTAGGCATGATAGGCGGCAGATGGAAGACGGGCATCATATGCACGCTCTATGTTGACGGAAGGCAGCGCTTCAGCGAGCTCTCAAAAAAGACGAAAGGCATAACGGGAGCGATGCTCTCTTCATCGTTAAAAGAGCTTATCGATGATGGAATCGTGGTGCGCGAGCAGTATCCCGAGATACCGCCCAGAGTAGAGTATTCACTTACGGACAGAGGGAGATCTCTTTTCCCTATATTAAATGAACTTTCAAAGTGGGCACTGAACATTAAAGACGAAACGGAGACTGAAGGATGACTGAAAGGGTAGACATACAGGAATACTTGAAGGACGGGATAGAACAGCTCGTGAATGATACTTTAAAGGCTGTGTTCAGGAATCCTAAGGAAGCAGCTTTCATGGGCAGATTCGGCCTCGCCTGTGCCGCTGCAGCCGCAAGGAGGGAAAAGCTGGAGGAGGAGGGGCTCCATATACCGGCTTTCCTCATCGCCAGCGTCACCTCGAGCTGTAACCTGCACTGCGCGGGCTGTTATTCAAGGGCGGGGAATGCTACCTCGGACTGCATGCCAGAGAGCCAGCTCACGGCAGATGAGTGGGAGAGGATATTCAGGGAAGCAGACGGGCTCGGCGTGAGCTTCATCCTTCTTGCTGGCGGAGAGCCTATGCTGAGAAGGGACGTTATCAAAAAGGCGGGAGAAATCAGAAACATACTTTTCCCGATATTCACGAACGGCACCTATATGGATGACCGGTATTTTGAGATCCTCGATGAGTCAAGGAATCTCGTTCCCGTCATGAGCATAGAAGGCGGAAGGGAAGAGACCGATTTAAGAAGAGGAAAGGGAGTATATGACAGGCTGATGACGAATATGGAAAGGCTCAGTGAAAAGGGCCTCATATTCGGAGCGTCGGTCACTGTTACGAAAAAGAATATAGAAGAGGTCCTGTCGGATGATTTCCTGGATATGCTCGAGAGTAAGGGCTGCAAGGCTGTCTTCTTTATAGAGTATGTCCCTGTGTCGGAAGACACGAAGGACCTGGCTCCCGGGGAAGAGGAAAGAGCTTTGCTTAAGAGCAGGCTTTCAGGGCTCAGGGAGACAAGGGACGGGATGATCTATGTGTCGTTCCCGGGAGACGAGAAAGCTTCCGGAGGCTGCCTGGCCGCGGGAAGAGGATTCTTCCATATAAATTCGCACGGAAGAGCCGAACCATGCCCGTTCTCGCAGTACTCGGATATAAATGTGAAGGATACATCACTCAGGGAAGCTGCGCAGTCCGGGCTGTTCACGGCATTAAGGGACGGCGGTATGCTCGAGGGAGACCATACGGGAGGCTGCGTGCTGTTTGAGAAGAAGGAACAGGTAGAGGCTGCCCTTAAGAGCCTTAAGGAGCAGCAGACATGATGCAGTACAGAAAAGACAGAAAGGGAGAGGATCTCTCGGTGCTTGGGTTCGGTTGCATGCGCTTTAAGAGAAAGGGTACAGGCATCGATATCGAAGAGGCCGAAAGGGAGATCATGCTGGCGTATGAGTCGGGAGTGAACTACTTCGATACGGCATATCTTTATCCCGGGAGCGAGGCTGCTCTTGGAGAGATCCTTGAACGCAACGGCATAAGGGAAAAGGTGAAGATTGCTACCAAGCTCCCCCAGTATCTGATAGGGAACCTTAATGCGTGCGAAAGATATTTCAGGGAGGAACTCACAAGGCTCAGGACAGGATACGTCGACTACTATCTCATGCATCACCTTACCGATCTGGCCATGTGGGAAAAGCTCAAAAGCATAGGCATAAGGGAATGGATAGATGAAAAGAAGAAGAGCGGGGCGATAAGGAATATCGGTTTTTCCTATCACGGCAATTCGGACAACTTCATAAGGATACTTAAGGATTATGACTGGGATATCTGCCAGATCCAGTATAACTATTATGATGAGAACTCACAGGCCGGAAGGAAAGGCCTTCTTGCGGCGTATGAGCTTGGCATCCCCGTGGTCATAATGGAACCTTTAAGGGGAGGAAAACTCGTAAACATGCTCCCCGAAGAGGCGAAGGAACTGATGGAGGCTTCGGGTACAGCATGGACGCCTGCGGAATGGAGCTTCAGATGGCTGTATGACCAGAAGGAAGTGACAGTAGTGCTCTCGGGAATGAATTCATCTGATATGGTGAGGGAGAACGTAAGGACAGCTTCAGAGGCACTGCCCGGATGCATGGATGATGAAACAAGGGAGATACTGAGCAGGGTAACGGGGATAATAAGGAAAGGCGAGAAGGTCGGATGCACGGGCTGCAGGTACTGCATGCCCTGTCCCAGAGGCGTGGATATACCCGGCACATTCCTCTGCTGGAACACCATGTATCTTGAGAATAAGTTCGAAGGAAGAAAGCAGTATATCCAGACAGTCGCACTTACGAAGGAGCCTTCCTTCGCATCCCAGTGCATAGGCTGCGGGGCGTGCGAGAAACACTGTCCACAGGAGATAAGCATAAGGGAAAAGCTTAAGGAAGCTGACCGCGATCTTCTGCCTCTGCCTTACAGGCTCACTGCCAAGGCGGCAAGGAAGTTCATGTTCAGGGGACATAAATAGAGGAGGAAATATGGATATTCTTAGCATCATAAAGGAAAGACGCAGTGTAAGGACATTCGACGGGAGAGCCCTTTTACCCGAGGATAAGGCTAAGATAGAGAATTACATAAACAGCGGCAAAAATCCGTATATGATAAATGTAGGGTGGAGCATCCTTGACGCAAAGGAGAACAGGCTCGCTTCGCCGGTGATCGTAGGGGCTGAAACATATATCACGGGTAAAGTAAGTCCGGTACCGCATGCCGAGGAAGCATTCGGCTGGGCTTTTGAAAGTATGGTGATCTTTGCCTGGTCTATAGGGGTCGGGACGACCTGGATAGCGGGGACTATGGACAGAGCCGCTTTTGAAAAGGCTTCAGCTCTTGCTCGGGGAGAGACCATGCCGTGCGTGTCTCCTCTCGGTTATGCCGCCAAAAAAATGTCCTTCAGGGAAATGATGATGAGGAAGGGCGTTAAAGCAGACAGCAGGTATCCGTTTGAAAGCCTGTTCTTTAAGGATGGCTTTGGAACGCCTCTCTTTTATGAGGAAGCCGGTGATATAAAGGATGCACTTGAAGCCGTAAGACGGGCCCCTTCAGCCGTGAACAAACAGCCCTGGAGAGCCGTTATAACTGACGGAGCTGTTCACTTCTATGAAAAGAAGAGCGGGGGATATGTGAGCGCATCGGGATGGGACCTTCAGAAGGTAGACATGGGAATAGCGCTGGCGCATTTCGACATGGTGACAAAGGAAGCAGGGATAGGAACTGAATTCCTGATAAGGGATCCCGGTATCAGGATGCCTGAAGGTACAGAATACATAGCATCTTTTATATTGGCAGGATGATACATAAAAGAACGATTGACTGACCATAGTGGGGTTGGTATTATAATTACAGATTTCAGGATCAGATCAATGCTGAATATTACTGATTTAGGGAGAGGGAAAATGAGAAAACACAGGATCGTTGCATTATTGTTCATGCTTCTTACGGTTGCGGGATGTCTTTCCTCATGCACGTCGAAAAGCGTGCCCAAGGCATTCGAATATGAAGGGATGAAGATCATCCTTACCAGCAGTTTCGGCGAAGAGGAAGTCGAAGGCCCCGACAAGTCGTTCGTTTCAGACAAAATGGCAGTATTCGTCATCAGAGAGGGATTCGATCTCGTTGAAGGCTTCGGCGATTATGACATAGACGGATATACACAGCTCTGTCTTGAAGCCAACGATATGGTAGGAAAAGAAGTCAAGAAACTGAACGGGATCCCGTATTTCGAATTCGAGAGCGATGTGGACGGAGAACCCTATACCTATGTTGCTTTCACATATAAGGGGACTGATGCGTTCTGGCTGATACAGTTCGTGACGGCTTCGGGGGATACCGAAAAAATGAGGAGCGAGATCGAGACCTACGCTTCGTCGGTGACCTTCAGCTGATCGGATGATCAGGCACTGAGTTCTTTATAAGAGACTGTGACGTTATAAGTCACAGCCTCTTTTTTTCCATATAAAAAGAAAAAAGCCGGGATCATGCGATCCCGGTTAAAAAAGAAAGGGAATGATACATATATACCTGTATCAGGTTATATTCTTTATATCATTTCATAGGGATCTTAAAAGGGCTTTCAGTCAGGGGCCTTTTCAGGCCCCTTTTATCAGTCTAGTTTGCGTAATGTACCTTAAATTACATTGTAGCGGTAACTTCCGCGTACTTCTCGGGGAACATCTCAGCAACGTTGCTGTAGTTGCAGCCGGGGAGCTCGAAAGAAGTCATGTGCGGTACTTTGGAAGCGTCAAGCATGATATCCTCGGAGAGCTTAACAAGAAGCTTGCCGTAGTTATCAGGATTGAAGTTCAGTGATGAGAACCAGCAGGTCTCACCCTTCCTCTGGATCAGCTGCTCAAGGAATGCGCCGATGCAGTCGTTAGCTGCGCAGCAGGTCTGCTTGTCTTTTCCAAGAGCTTCGATCTCGGAAACAGCTACCATGATGGAGTTGTCGGAAAGAGCGATCCAAGCGGAGGTTACATCATCGGGCTGCTGTGTGAACCAGTCACGAACGTTCTGCTGTGTTACAAGGTCGTCTGCATTAATGTAAACGGTGTCTACGTATACTTCGTCTTTCTTGTCAGCATATTCGGGAAGGATCTCGCA
>JAFWWA010000008.1 GCA_017523755.1 Christensenellaceae bacterium
ATCAGAAGACCTCCCAGTATTTTTCTTAATGAAAACATCTGCCTATTCCCCTTCTCCTGTATGCCGTATCAGTTGCTCTCGGGACTTTATTTCTGATGCACTCCTATCTCACTTATCTCAACCGTCCCTCTTCCCATATACATGAAGTAAAGCGGATAAGTACCGTAAGGGATATCGACTTCTGCCTCAGCCTCTGTCCATCTGTCAGAAGCCACGGCACTGACAACAGTCCTTATATCTCCAAGCCTTATGAGGAAATCTCCTCCCGAGCCTCTTGTCTTTAAAGAGATCCTGACTCTGCCTGAAAGACTGAAGTACTTATACCCTATAACGGTACCGTTCCTCACTTTCCCGACGAACATCTCACCGTCCCTGTTCATGACGCATGGTTCACTCGTTTCCTTCTTCTGATTCGTGGAATGCTTCATCCTGCCGTTAGTAACGTTACAGCATATGGATGCGGGATAGATACCTCCCTTAAGAGGCCCGCCGTTGAGCCCGCAGCTCGTCATCTCGGCCTGAGCTATGCTCCCGTCATCAGCTATAGTTATCTCTTCGGCACATGGTTTGCGGCTGTAGTCGGAGTTGTATACCGGCTTATGATAGAACACATACCATTTCCCGTTTATGTGTTCGATGGAACCGTGATTGTTTCCCGTATGATTGAGCCTGTCCTTCGGTTTCCGTCCCTTGTACCCTATGTCGCCGTTGCTTATAAGGACACCGCCGAAAGCGAATCCGCCATCAGGTCTGTCGGAAACCGCATAGCACAGCTCGTGGTTGTTCACGGTCGAATATATGAAGTAGTACCTGTCACCTATCCTTCTTATCGAACTGCCCTCGAAGAACCTGTGTGCCTCATAGTCCTCCCCTTCTATTGAGTCATCTATCCTTACAGGGTCACTTGCAGCTGTCATCATGTCATCTTTAAGTATCACATGATACGAGCCTGTGAGGCTTCCCCTTACAGCCTTTACTTCCTCAAGGCTCCTTCCCAGCTGTTCAGCTTCTCTTTTCTGTCTCAGACCCTTAAAAGGGATCTTATCAAGCCACGGAAGCGTGGTCCCATAGTACAGATGTACAGTACCGTTGTCGTTTATCAGCGCAGGATCAAAGCATGCATACCTTAAAAGCGGCCGGCCGTCCTGACCGTTAACCGTGCCAAGGTATTCATACTTTCCGTCAGGTGTATCGCAGACCGCTATGCTTATAGGATTCGAATATGCGCCGTGCCCCTTGAAACCGGCCATACAGTAATAAAGATAGTACCGGCCGTCATTCCCTCTCACACAGTCAGGAGCGTACATATATCTCATCGTTTCACTGTAAAGAGGATCCTGACGGGCGGAATAATTGACACCTTTTGATGACCAGTCTGACAGGTCATTTAAAGGTGCTGACCAGAATTCATAGTCAAGCATGCAGAACGTATCTCCGTTCTCCTTATCGTGGCTTCCGAAAAGATACACTCTGTCCCCGAACACATGAGGTTCCCCGTCCGCGATATATACGTTTTCTGGTAAAAATGGGTTTACAGCTTCCTTTTTCAATGTTATATCTCCTTCTTCTGTATTTTTCAGCTCAGGTTCATTTCTTCAAAAGTCTCTTAAGTCCCTTAATGAAATGTCCGTTTGCCATGAAAAGCAGTCCTTCGGCAAGCGCATCGGTGAGCATTCCGCCGGAGCTTATGACAGCTGCTCTTAGAGGACTGTCCGTAGCTGCCGTCACCATCATCTTGTATGCGGGGTTCTCCATCGTGCGCTCTTCCTTTTTGAACGTTTTTGACACAGTTCCTTTAGTAATACCGTACATTATCCTCATTATGAAAGAATCATCCTTCATCTCAAGGATACTGTTGTCAATAGTGTAGCTGCCCTTTCGCGGTTTTTCATACGGCTTTATCTCTTCCCCTAACAGTTTCTCAAAGTCCTCTCTTGAAGGCTTTCCCGAAGGTGCTTCATACCAGGTTCCCTTTAATGATCCGGCATATCTGTTCGGCTCGCCTTCTATATTTACCGCGATCTCACCTCTTATGTCAAGGCTCCCTGAACCGATGAGGATACTGTATTCCCCGCCTGTTTTCTTAGATCCGCCGTCGTATACCGTAAAGAAGTCATCTTCTATATCGAAGTATACTCTCCTGCTTTCACCGGGCATGAGCGTGATCTTTCTAAAGCCTTTAAGCTCCTTAACAGGTCTTGACACGGCGTCTTTCGGGGAAACATAAAGCTGCACGACTTCACTTCCGGAAACACTGCCGGTGTTCCTTACTTCAACACTC
This sequence comes from Christensenellaceae bacterium, assembly GCA_017523755.1. Classification (GTDB taxonomy): domain Bacteria; phylum Bacillota; class Clostridia; order Christensenellales; family Christensenellaceae; genus SIG371. The sequence continues at coordinate 2,282 of JAFWWA010000008.1, forward strand.
ACCTTCCCGTCCTCAAGCCCGATATCGCTGTAGTCGAACGACGTATATGAAAGGCCGTGCCCGTAGGCGAACCTCACAGGAACGTCAGCCTTGTCATAATAACGGTATCCGACATAGACACTCTCCCTGTATTCGGGGTCATGCATGCCGAAGGTCTCTGAAGTTGCCGCATCTTCATACTTAAAAGGCCAGCTCTCTGAGAGCTTCCCTGAGGGATTAGCCTTTCCCGTAAGAAGGTCCATCGCCGAAGCTGCCCCTCTCTGTCCGGGAAGGCCCATATACAGTATCGCCTTCACACTGTCCGCCCAGGGTGTCTCCATAGCGGAGCCTCCCAGAAGCACTACAACAGTATTACCGTTGACCTTTGATATCTCCTCAACGAGCCTGTCATAGCCTTTCGGAAGAGCCATATTCTCACGGTCATAGCCTTCCGACTCATAGCTGTCGGGAAGACCTGCGAAAATGACAGCTGTCTTTACTGTCTTCGCAAGAGCAAGAGCGCTTTCAAGATCTATGAGCTCACCGCTTTTATCTGTAGCGGCCACGTAGGGGATCTCAGGGTACAGTTCCTTAAACTGATGGAGCGCGGTCGGATTTATATGGCTGCTGCCGGCTCCCTGATATCTTATATCCTCGGCAAAATACCCGAATACACCGATATCTTCCTTGTTTAACGGGAGGATCTTGTCTTCATTCTTGAGGAGGACTGCGCCTTCGCACGCTATCCTTCCTGCAAGCAGATCATGGGCTTCCCTGTTAAAGGAATACTTTTTCCTGTTCTTAAGCCCCTTCTTTACCAGTCTCAAGATCCTTTCGACGGATCTGTCGACTACCGCCTCACCCAGCTCACCTGACTCGACTGCTTTTATGACGGCTTCTTCCATATATGCCGAACCGCCGGGCATGTTGAGATCACAGCCTGCCTTAAAGCCTTTGATCCTGTCGGACATGGCTCCCCAGTCCGTCATGACGAGGCCGTCAAAGCCCCACTCATCCCTTAATATCTTTGTCAGCAGATTCTCATTGTCGCTTGAATACACGCCGTTGATCTTATTGTATGAGCACATTATCGTGTCGGGCCTGCCCTCTTTCACGGCGATCTCGAATGCCTTAAGATATATCTCCCTTAAAGCTCTTTCATCGACTATGCTGTTCCCGCTCTGTCTCTTATATTCCTGGTTGTTGCAGGCAAAGTGCTTGAGGGATGTCCCGACCCCGTTGCTCTGAACGCCTTTTATAAAGGCGGCAGCCATCTTTCCTGCCTGATAAGGATCTTCCGAATAGTACTCGAAGTTCCTTCCCCCACGGGGATCCCTCTTTATATTCGCTCCGGGTCCTAAGACTACTGACACGCCGTACTCAAGAGCTTCCTCTCCTATCGCTTTTCCTTCCTCGAAGATAAGATCAGGATCCCATGTGTTTGCTGCGGTGACAGCCGTCGGGAAACATGTTGCGGGAAGCGAGTCGTTGATGCCCGTGCCTATGTCCCCGCTCTCCTGGCATCTTAGACCGTGAGGGCCGTCAGATACCTTTATCTGCTCCACACCAAGCTCTTTTAAAGCTTTCGTATGCCACATGTCGCTTCCTGTGCAGAACGCGACCTTTTCCTTAAGGCTCATCTTACTGATAATCTCTTTAATATCCATATCAAAGCTCCTGTGTGAATTCATGATGCCCGCACTGAACGGTCACATCAGTATCAAAAAACTGTAACCTTGCCCTGGTGTTCGGCGGGATATCGACCGTGAGCTTCACGGTATCCCCATCTTTTTCCCAGCCTGCCGATACCTTCCCGTATATGCTGTCATATGAGGCCCTAGCACAGGTCTCCATGCCGCCTATAACAGGCTTAATTATGAAATAATTCTCGCCGGCTATGTTTACGCCGCACATCCCTTTTATGAGCCACTCCGTCATGGCTCCCTTGGAATTGTGGTTGAGGGATGCTATGCCGGCATCCGACTCAGGGCCTTCCCATCCTTCCCATATGGTCCCTGTGCTGTTCTTCGCCATGAAGAGCCAACCCGGCATCTCCTCGTTCTCAAGGAGACGGTAGGCGTACTCGGGATCCATATCCGCAAGGACGTCGAGTATGAAAGGAGTCGAAAGGAATCCTGTCCCCAGCCTCCAACCGTAATTATCAAGAGCTTTTATGAGCCTTTTCTTTGCAAAGCTTTCCTGTTCAGCATCAAGAAGATGCATGTAGAGCGGTCTTACGAGCTTCGCCTGCCTGTCGGTATCGAGCGTATGCTCCTTTGTCCTCACGAGCTCCTGATATGCTTCCTTCACCTTTTCCGAATGGGATCTGAAGAGGCTCTCATTTTCTTTGTCTCCCTTTTCATGGCAGATATCGGCTATGAGGCCTAAGATCCACGCGGTATAGGCTGTCGATTCCTCGGGATGAGGGCTTGCGAAGTCATACCACCTAAACGCATTCACGTCATTCGGTTCCGCCCACTCCCCGTATGACTGGCCGCAGTTGACGACGTACCTCCTGTATCTCCTTCCGACCTTTACAGGCTTCGCATAAGGTCCGCCCCATCTGCCGGTCCTTCCCATCATGAATTTTCCGTATCTTACTATATCTTTATAATAGCGGTCTATTAGTCTCGTGTCACCGTATTTCAAGGAATATCTTATGGGTATAAGGACTCCGGCGTCAGCCCAGCCTACGGAACCGTTCATGACCCACATGAACCAGTCCTCATTAGAGAACGGCACTATCTGCGCAAGCCTCCCGCTCTTCCACTGCCTGTCGAAAAGGTCTCCCACATGCTTCCTTATGAAAGGAGCGTAGTTCACGAGATATGAAGCCGTATCAAAGAACACCTGGGAGTCTCCCGTCCATCCCATCCTCTCCCTCGTGGGACAGTCGGTGGGTATATCTATGGAGTTTCCCTTTAAGGACCTCACTGTATTCCGGTAAAAGGTGTTTATAAGGCCGCTCGAGCATTCGAAGGATGACGTGTCCTCAAATGCGCTGTATACCGCTATCCCTCTTATCTGTGCGATATCGACGGAGATCTCCGAATCCACGGATATGTATCTGAATCCGCCGAAAAAGTATTTCGACTTATATCTGTTCTCTCCCTCACGGCAGACATAGTGTATCTCCTGGAGCGGGCTCAGCTTTCCCCTGTATGTGCACTGGATATTTTTAAGATCCACCTCTCCATTTTCGTCCAGCATCTCGCCCATCACTATGTCTATCTTCTGCCCCTCACGGGCAACTATATCTAAGCATATATATCCCGCTATGTTTTCCGCAAGATGGAATATCTGCTTTCCTGAAGCGGATACTGTCTTCTTAACAGGTATGAAAGTCTCCATTTCCCTGACATCGAAACTGTCGGATGCAGAAAATAGCCGGGGGTCGGTCTCAAAGACGGCAGACTTTCCCGAATACGAAGGTATCATCCTTCCGTCCACCCGTTCCCCATCCTTTAAGTCCGCGAACTTTACGGGGCCGTCATTGCTCCAACTAAAGGATCCGTCACTTATTACGGTCTCTGTCCTTCCGTCTTCGGTTTCAGTCTCAAGCTGGATAAAGAGCTTCGTCCTGCTGCCGTATGTGTTCGTCCTTCCCTTGGCTCCTATCGAGCCCCTGTACCATCCGTCAGCCAGCTCAGCTTCGATCACATTCCCGCCTTCTTTTAAAAGGCCTGTCACATCATAGGTCTGATACTGTATGCGTTTCCTGTAGTCGGTAAACCCCGGAGCGAACACGAAGCTGCCTGCCCTCTTTCCGTTGATCCTTATCTCATAGAGGCCAAGGGCCGAGGCATAGAGCCTGGCCCTTACGGGTTTATCAGAAAGGGCGAATTCCTTTTTAAAGCAGTCGACGGGAAGCCTTTTTTTCCATGAAGACTTAAGACCGGATGAGATCCATTTCCCCTTAAAGCAGGAAGGCTCAAAAAGTCCCGCCTCGAAATACGCGGGCTCGCTGTACTCTCCCCTGGTCCCGTTCTCATCATATAATCTTACCTTCCACACGACCCTGTCACGGCTCTTAATGGGGATATCCATATCGAAGTGCATGCTGTCAGAATCCCTGTGCACTTCCCTCTCCTCGCCGTTTATATCGAAGAGTATGTCGAAAGCGCTCTGGGAAACCAGCCCCTCGTCTTTCCAAGTAAGACGCGGATTCCTTTCCCCGATGCCTATGGGATCTTTAAGATATTCGCATCTGAGATCTTTTGCCCTTATCATTTGTTTTTCCTCTCAAGGATCTCCTGCTGCATTTGGGGCAGCTTCTTTTCTATATCGAGGAAGAAGAGTATAACGAACGTAAAGATACACTGCACGATGGGAACGATGTACCTTATGAAATAGAGCCAGTTGATGACGCCGGCCGGCTGATCGGTGCCTGCAAGCGGCATGTAACCGAAATAGCTCAGTCCTGTCTCGTATACACCCGCGAAAGCTCCCGAGATTACAGTGGACAATGCCACTGTGACTGCAAGGGCGACCGTCCCCTCAGGCCTGAAGTTGTATCTGTACTCCACGTCGTCATTGGTCGAATAGATGAGGGCATTGAGGATATATACGTTCGCGAGAGTACCCAGATTGTATACGAAGAAGGACGCTACCGCAGGCCAGAATGCGTTTTTCACCATGAGCCCCATTACGCAGCCTATGACAGATATGACCGAGAATATCATCGTGGTCTTCCTTATGGTGAGCTTCTTGCTCATGGGATAAATGATGAGTATGCCCATTCCGAGAGGCAGCCCCGAGGCTATCGTATAGAAGAGATTGTAATTGTTCCCTGCCGTTGCCCCCAGTATGACAGTGCAGAAATTCGTATTGAGGTTGTAGCCCTGGAGATTTGAAACGATCATGTTGATGAGGCCCAGTATGAATGCCAGTGTCCAGTATCTGCTCTTAAAAAGTTGCTTTACCCTTGTCCACACCGGTACTTCCTCACGGTTATATATGGAGCCTTCTATCTCCTCGGCGTCCACAGTGACCCTCTCATAAGTGTAGAAATAGTTTATGACCGAGAGAGGTACAGAGATGAGTGCTACTATGCCTATCAGCATGAGCCAGTTCTCCTTCGGGTATCCGTGGAGGAAGGTATAATACAGCACCGAGCCTACGACCAGTGTCACCGCAGTTCCCACGAGAAGGAAAGCCGATATCCTGTCGAGCAGGTTCACCTGGTTCCTGTCGTTCTGGTCACGGCTGCCGAGGCTCATCATATTGGTCCTGAGGTTGAACATCGTTATGCCGATGCCGTTGTACAGTATGTTGAATGCATACACCCAGACGAGCTTCAGACTGTCCTTAAAGTCCGGTATCGCGAACATGAAGAAGGCTGAAACGGCACAGATCAGCTCCCCTATGAGGATATACGGTCTTATCTTTCCCTGCCTCGACTCGGTATGCTCGACAAGGTACGCGACCCCGAGACCCGCAAGCATCGAGATGATCTTTGTCACCCATGACATGACAAGATATGTCCCCACACCGAATATCCTGTCTATGTAAAAGATCTCGGTATAGTAGAGCTCGGCCAGCTGGTTTACCACAGCCATAAGGGCGAGCACTCCGAACGGACCCACCAGATATCCGAGTATCTTTTCCTTCACAGACATCTTTTCCGTCATGACTTTTGAATCCATGAACGGTCTCTCAAAGATCCCCGTGTTTATGACCTTTTTTTCCATGTTATTTACCTCTTCTTTCGGGTATTTCCTGTCTTTATTCTATCAGAGGCAGGCCATGCTATTCTTGCATATCTGTTTTATTTCTGATACATTTGTATCATGAAAAACTTTGATCTTGGTTACCTAGCTGAAAAAATGAGCGATATGTCGGGGCTCCCTATACGGATCATAAGAAACGGCAGTATTACTGCGTCTTACAGCGTCCTGCCTATGCCTGCCGACCCCGCAGTTTTATGCCTTGATGAACTTATAAGCAAAAGGGAACACGTATCATATCTCATCACTCCCGAATATCATATATACGGGATACTCAACACTGGTGAGGAGATGCTTGTAGCCGGTCCCTCATTCAAAAGCTCCCCTTCTAGGCAGGAAATACACGATCTCGCCTTCAGGCTCGGCATAGGCAGGGAACATTTTGATACATTCAGCAGCTTCATAAAGGCCATCGTTCCCATGCCGCTTGAGAGCATCCTCCAGATGCTCTGCACCATGAACCATGTTTTTAACGGCGAAAAGCTGGCTGTCAGCGATATCATGGGCGAAGGTACAGTGGGCACGTCAGCCCCATATCCCGAGATGCCGGTGCAGTCCTCAGACATCTACCGTGCGGACAGCATCGAAAAGCAGATGACAGGGATAGTGGCATCAGGGGATACGAAAAGGCTCGCAGAATGGATAAGATCCATCCCGACTGTCAGGACAGGCATCCTTGCTGACACTCTTCTTCGTCAGAACAAGAACAGCTTCATAGTTACGACCGCTATCGTATCGCGGACAGCGGTGAAGGCCGGTATGGATATCGAGGACGCATACAGGATGAGCGATTCATTCATCCTTATGTGCGAGAACACAAAAACATCCGAAGAGATCACCTCTCTTTATATATCTATGCTCACTTCATATACCAATGCCGTAAAGGAGATAAAACAGCTGGCGGGAGACTCATCGCTCAAAAATGATATCTTAAGGTATGTGACGCACCATATCTCCGAAGCTGTGACGACGGGCGCCCTCTCGGAACATCTTTTCATTTCAAGGAGCCGTCTTTCAACAGTCTTCAAGCAGATCTACGGGGAAGACCTTAGCCGTTATATACAGAAGATCAAGATAGAACGTTCAAGGGAGCTGCTTAAGGACAAACAAAGAACGATCACTCAGATAAGCGATTACCTGGGATATTCCTCAAGTTCCCATTTTACCAGAGTGTTTAGATCAGTTACGGGAATGACGCCTAATGCATACAGGAAAAGCCTGAGATGACAAAAAGCGGCGAGAACAGTACTCACCGCTTTTTATCAGATCCGATCCGGATCATCTTTCATATGATATCCGGGCTTTTTTATTTCAGATGTTTATCAAGGAATTCCAGCACCCTGTCAAGTATCTCGGGCTGATAGAATTCATCCGCCCCGTGACCAGTTCCCTCAAACACCATAAGATCGCAGGGAACTCCGAGCTCCTTCAAGCGCTCGTGGAGATCGTAGCTGTGCTGGATCGGAACGAAGGGATCCTGATCACCGTGAAGGATCATTACCGGAGGCATCTTGCTGCTGAGCATGGAAGGGATCCAACCCGCCTTAACGTCAGGATCTCCCGTATCTGTCTCTTCACCGCCGGGATAGATATCGTGCTCATAATCAAGATAAGCAGTCCCGTAGTAATCGAGAACAACCTGCACATTGCTCGGCTGATCAAGATAATCGCCTTTTTCAAACAGTGAAACACCGTCTGAGGAAGCAGCAAGAAGGGAGAGGCATGCGCCTGCTGATTCACCACCGAGAACAACCTTTGTCGGATCGATGAAGAATTCGGCAGCGTGAGCGCGCAGATACCTGATGGCAGCCTTGATATCGACTATGGGGTCAGGGAACACGCTCTCGTTAGTAGTACGGTACTGTATGCTTGCAACAGTGTAACCATGCTGCGCAAAATATACGAGCTGAGGGATCCATACATCCTTGTCCATCACCCTGAAACCGCCGCCGCACAGCCAGACGAGAAGCGGACGCGGACCTTCATGCGGTCTGTCCTTGGGAAGTATAAGGCTCATCTTCATCGGTCTCATTGTATTATTGAACCAGTATACCTGATGAGCATATGTCACATCGCTGATAAGTGTCAGACAATGCATGTCTGCTTTTCCTTTAAGTTTTTCGATCATGATATCGTTCCTCCTTTATGGTTGGCGGACATTAATCCTGTATCTGTCCTGCCCTCTAAGCACATTATATCTTTGCCGTTATTGATTTTAGAAGTCTTGATTGATTATAATCATATTAGTAATTCCTTATATCACAAGAGGTGGATGATGTACAACCATACGCTTGATCTTTTTGTTCTCGTGGCAGAACTGGGCTCCTTCTCAAAGGCGGCAGAAAAGTATTTTATAACTCCAAGCGCCGTTATACAGAAGATAAATCACCTTGAAGATGATCTTAATGTCAGGTTGTTAGACAGAACCAAAAAGGGCGTGACTCTTACGCCTGCGGGTCAGTACCTTCTTTCAGAGAGCAAAGCGCTTATTGAAAGAAGCAGGGATATCCGCTCCCACCTGCAGGCCTTTTCGGACCGCACAAACAGGACAGTCCTTTTCGGCACCAATCAGGTCCACGTGGCGCATCTCATATATGAGCTCTGGCCTGATTACTCGGAAAAGTACCCCGGGACCGACCTTTCTTCCTATTCCTTCAATAAGGATGCCACCGACGTCCTTCCGAATACCGACCTGATCGAAGGGATACTATATGATGAACCTGCATGGCAGAAGGGTTTCACTTTTTATCCTCTCACCTACACCAGACTGTCGGTCCTGGTCTCAGAGGATTCCTCTTTGGCTTCTGCCGGTACACTTAGGCCGGAGCAGATCTCGGGAATGACTGTTGTCGTTATCGAACGCGGGGTATCTTCCGAATATGACCGTATACAGGACGACCTGAGAAAGTGGGGATGCATCGTAGAGGAAGTCGACAATCTTTCCCCATCGGTCATAATCGACTCTTTAAATACAGGAAAGCCGGTGATCATACCCAACTGCTGGAAAGACCCCCATCCACACGGGAGAACAGTACAGTTCAGCCCAGAATACCGGATGCCGTACGGTTTCTTCCTGTCAAGGACAGCCTCACCGGCTGCCCGTGATTTCATAGATCATCTTAAAAAACATAAGCCCGACATACCCCCGCTTTAAGATCAGACAAAAACCAAAGGGGATGTGACAAAAGTCACGCCTCCAGATTATTAAGAAAAGAAAGAAAAGACGGCGTCAGCCCGTGAGGGCCGACGCCAATTTTAATGGTAAAAATTTACTTAACATGACAAATCTTACCAAAAAAGATTTAAGTCCAACCCAAGGTATAATCCCAGTGTTTCTCACAGATTTTCTTGATATCTGTGATCCGGTGGTAGTATTCGACGAGATCATGAAAGGGATCGACTTAGAAAAGTATCTCAGAAGGATAGAGAACAGAACAGGCAGACCGAGATACAATCCGGTTCGGATACTAAAGACAATACTGTATGGGTTTGTAGACGGAGGGTATGCCTCACTTAGAGAACTGGAAGACAGATGCAGGTATGACATCAGATACAAATACCCTGATGGCACAGGAGAACGGTACGCAGAGGCATGAAATCAGTTATGACTGAGCTGTTTTTGGTTTCTATCGGACATAATCTTTACAAATACTGCAATAAAAGAACAAAACTCAGGGATATCGCGTAATACCTGAAAAACACTGACCTGTTGGGGAAAGGGGTATTATGCGCTCTTTTTGCCCTGAGTTATTAACGTGCATGTTAAAGGCGCCATGACTTACTTATCTAAATAGTTTTGTCACAGCGCCTTTTTTGATATCAGGATATCAACTACTCCATTATGATCTCAAACCCGAGGGCTGCCGGTCTGTCTTCATCTCCCATAACGAATAGACCGTCCTTCTTCCCCAGCTCATATATCCTGTTGCCGTATACGTCAAGTGCGTATACTCTCTTTGCGCCCGGTATCTCAAGCGTCCCTTCGGGATCATCAACGAACAGCTTTCCCCCGAATCCGAGAGATATGTCTCCTGCCCATTTGTTATCATCATTTCCTGTCTCTCCGGTAGCCATGATCAGAAGGGCTTTTGACTCGTTAACAGGCTTACCGTCTGAAGTAAGCAGCGACAGTGACATCCTGTCATTTTTGAGCACTGCAGTAACAGGTCCCAGCTTTATCGGACTTCCGTCCGTGAATCCGGTGAACACCTTCAC
>JAFWWA010000009.1 GCA_017523755.1 Christensenellaceae bacterium
CTCCGAAACACTGATCTCACCTGCCAGTAACCGTTCAACTATCTTTATTTTTTCCGCCGGGTCAATCTTGCTTTTTTTTGACATAGAACACCCCCAAGTAGGTTTTATATTTCAGTGTCCTACTTGGGGGTAGCATATCAAAGGTGACCGGTTTTTTAAGGCCTCAGTTCCCTGATCAGTAAGCAAGTTCTGCGAGCGCTCCGATCTTCTCCGCACCCGGGAAATGCAGTGCTTCCCGCCATGGCGCAGGCTGCCCGTACATGCCAGCGGCAAGACCGTTGGAGCGGCTGCCCTCCCGGCACCAGTTCCACAGACCGTTCGCTCCGTAAGTGATCCCCGCCCGCGCTCCGGCCAGGATGCTCCGTCTGCAGGCATCGACGACTTCTTCAGCAGAAAAATACGCCTCCGGCGGCTCATCCCACCTGCCGGTAAGTTTCGGCATCTGTTCGTAGCAGGGTTCTCCGTTGAGCACAGGCTTCCCTGGAAAAAGCCGGCGCATTTTTGCGGGCAGTTCGTCGGGCAGTTCCGGTGTGTTGCTCCAGTGACCCGTTTGCAGAAGATAGAAATCGCATTCTTCCGCAAGCTCCGGCGTCAGCTCATAGATCCCTCCGGCTAGGTGCATCGTGCGAAGGGACGAAGACGCTGTTTCTTTCAGCAGCTTAAAAGCCATTCGGTAATACTGTACAGTTTCCGGGCTGTTAAGATCGGTATCCCCGCTGACCAGGTAGACCGGCGCGAATTCATCAAGACAGTTTACTGCGTGCCGGATGTGCTGCTCCACTGCCTCCCAGGGACACACCTGCTCAGGAAAGATCTTGGCCAGCCATGTCCCGGGCACGATATTGGCCCAGCACAGCACCAGCGCCGGAGTGAAGCCTTCTTCGTTGGCCATGCGGCAGAACTCCCGGGCATGCTTCCAATAGACTTCGTTTGGAGCTGCTGAAAGGTCGAAGCTCCCATCCTCCCGCTTCGGATATGGATAAAAGCCCTGATCCGGCAGAGTACGATCCCATTGCGGCAGGGTGTTGATCTGCAGCACGTTGAAGCCCTGCGCTTTCCTATAGCGAAGATACTCCCTCCATTCCTCGACCGTCGGGTTGGTAAAGGCGCTCCAGACTGTATCTCCGACCCAGAAAAAAGGCTTTCCGCCCCTGAGAAAATGCTCATGGTCAGGCGCAATCGTAACTTGTTCCATCTTGTACCTCTCTTATACGCTTTTTCGTTTTTTCAGTCTGACCGCTGTCTCGATCTTCAGCGGCAGGCTGTTTTTGTTCTCGATCCGTTCCATGATGCGCTTTGCGGCCGTCTCGCCCAGATACCGCTTCGGCACTTCCACGGTGGTCAACGGCGGGGACAGGTATTCGCAGATCGGCAGATCATCGAAACCGACTATGGCAATATCTTCCGGAATCCTATAACCCGCTTCCCTGAATGCTTTCATGGCGCCGACAGCAATGTGATCATTATCTGCAAAGTAAGCTTCGGCAGGTTCCTCCCCGGCTGACAGAAGAGCTTTCATGTCCGCATACGCGCCTTCCTGCGAGGGAGTCAGCAGATGAACGGACGATCTGGAGGGTGCCATACCATGATCCCGCAGCGCCTTGTAAAAGCCGTCTGCCCGCTGGTTGAAATTCTCGATCCGGTAGCTCGAGCGCAGATAACCGGGCTGGACCTTGCGCCTTGAGATAAGGTGCGAGGCAGCGATATAGGCGCCCTGCACGTTGTTGATCAGCACGCAGTCAAAAAGCATATGCTCAAAATAGGCGTCCACCAGAACGATGGGGATCTTGAAGGACTCAAAGGGCGCAAGTGAGGCTTCGTTCATTTCGGTAGCCAGAAGGAGGATGCCGTCAAAGCCGCCGGTCTTTAATGAGAAGAGCTGGTTTTCCAGATCCTCGTCCTCGTACAGATAGCGGATGATCAGATCGTAGTGCGCCTGCTTGCAGGCAAGGCTGATCCCCTCGGAGAGCTCCGAGAAAAAAGGCGTATCGTCAACTATGGCGCCGCTTTTTTTATAAACGACAAAGCAGATCAGGCCCTGCTTGGCGTTGGGCGAAGCCGCCCTGCGTGAGAAGTCATAGCCGGTCTCCCGTGCCGCCTCAAAAACACGCCGCCGCGTCGCTGTGCTGACGCCGGGCCGGTTGTTGAGAGCCAGTGAGACCGCCGCCTCGGACAGGCCCAGCCGGACAGCCAATTCTTTCGCAGTGATCGACATGTCATCACCCCTTTCCCGGTGCATTATATCAGGGCGTTTTCAGATTGTCCATGGAATTTAGTAAATTTAGTTAATATTTACTGAATTTCTGATTCCAATTTAGCTAGTATGCCGATATAGTATGATCAGAAAAGGATGGTGAGCCTATGCGTGAAAAGTATATCATCGGTATTGACCAGAGCACCCAGGGGACGAAGGCAATCCTGCTTAACGCCTCCGGTGAGATCGCGGGAAAGACATTTCTGCCCCATGAGCAGATCGTCAACGGCGAGGGGTGGGTCAGCCATGACGCGGAGGAGATATTCCGCAATGTTATACTGACGGCGGGGACGCTGATCGGACAGATGGCGATCGATAAAAAGTCCGTAGCTGCCATCGGCATCTCCAATCAGCGTGAAACGACTGTTGCCTGGGACCGGGAGACCGGAAAGCCGGTGGAACACGCCATCGTCTGGCAGTGCGCACGGGCAAAGGAGATCACCGCCGCCATGAGTACGGATTTCAGCGCACTGGTACAGGAGCGGACGGGCATCCCGATATCGCCCTACTTTCCGGCTGCGAAAGCAGCGTGGATCATGCAGAACAACGCGCAGGCGCGGAAACTGGCAGCGGAAGGAAAGCTCTGCATCGGCACGATAGACGCCTGGCTTGTCTATAAGCTGAGCGGCGGAAAAGTGTTCCGTACAGACTATTCCAACGCCTCCAGGACACAGCTGTTCGATCTGAACACGCTCAGATGGGATAAAGAGATCTGTGATGGATTCGGTATCCCGGTCTCCGCATTGCCGGAGGTGACGGATTCCGACGGTGTGTTCGGCACGACCACACTCAGCGGCTTCTTTGACGAGCCTGTCCCGATCCGCGCGGTCCTGGGCGACTCCCACGCTGCGCTTTTCGGACAGGGCTGCGTACAGCCCGGCATGGCGAAGGCGACCTACGGAACGGGTTCTTCGATCATGATAAACATCGGTCAGTCCTTCCTGCGCAGCAGCCACGGACTGGTGACCTCGCTGGCCTGGGGCCGAAGCGGCAGGGTCGATTATGTGCTGGAAGGCAACATCAATTATTCCGGTGCGGTCATCACCTGGCTGATGGAAGTCGGACTTCTGCAAAGCCCATTAGAGAGCAGCGCACTGGCAAAGACGGCTAATCCCGCCGATACGACGATCCTTGTCCCTGCCTTTACAGGTCTTGGTGCGCCTTACTGGAACGCTGAGGCCCGAGCCGCATTCGTCGGCATGAGCCGCACGACCGGGCGCGCGGAGCTGGTCAGGGCAGGGCTGGAGGCCATAGCCTACCAGGTGTCCGATATCGTCGAGGCCGTTGGACAGGATACCGGGCTCACTCTGGCAGAACTGCGCGTGGACGGCGGGCCGACAGCCAATGCTTATCTGATGCAGTTTCAGAGCGATATGAGCGGCGCGGTTATCCGCGTGCCGAAGGCCGAAGATCTCTCCGCCATCGGTGCTGCCACCATGGCCGGGATCGCCGCGGGCATCTATGACGAGAGCCTGCTCAACAGTGAGAAGACGAATAGCGTCTATGTCCCGTACATGGATGAAGAGATTAAAACTAAAAAATTAAGCGGCTGGAAAGAGGCCGTACGTACAGTAAACAAACTGTCATGCTGAGCGGAGCGAAGCATAGAAATAACACTTTTTGATCTTTCGGCTGCGCCGCTGTGCGGCTCAGCTCAGGATCACAAGAAGAAAGGAAAACATCACATGAATAAGATCATCAAGCTGGGCTTTGCCCCGACCCGCCGGGCTATTTTCAGCGCCCCGGCCGCTGTGGAATACCGTAATAAGACCGCCGACCGCCTGCGGGAGTTGAATATCGACTTCGTGGATATCGACGATGTTAACGAAGAAGGCCTGCTCTATGACGATGAGGGGCTAAATAAGATCATCGAGAAGTTTCGGCGTGAGAACGTGGACGGCCTGTTCCTGCCCCACGCCAACTTCGGCACAGAGTACGAGTGTGCGCGGCTTGCAAAGGCGCTGAATGTGCCTGTGCTGCTCTGGGGTCCCCGGGACGAGCGCCCGGACGCCAACGGCATGAGGCTCCGCGACAGCCAGTGCGGCCTCTTTGCCACCGGCAAGGTGCTGCGGCGTTTCCGAGTGCCATTCACCTATATGAATAACTGCGATCTCGAAGATCCTGTATTTGAACGTGGAGTCAGGGATTTCCTCGCAGTCTGCAACGTGGTCAAGGTCTTCCGCCATACGCGGATCCTGCAGATAGGGCCCAGGCCTTTTGACTTCTGGAGCACGATGTGCAACGAGGGCGAACTTCTGGAGAAGTTTAACATCCAGCTCGCGCCGATCCCGCTGCCTGAGCTTTACAGCGAAATGCGAAGATGGCGCGCGGAGAAGCTTGAAGTGGACAGGGTAGTCGCGTACTGCCATGAGAATATGACCTGCAATATCTCGGAAGAATATCTCGAAAATGTGGCGGTGCTCAAGGTCGCTATGAAAGCGCTGGCCGAGAAGTACGGCTGCAATGCCATCGCCATCCAGTGCTGGAATGCCCTGCAGGACGAGATCCACATCATGCCCTGCGCAGCCAATTCATTGCTGAATGAGGAGGGCATCCCTGTGGTCTGTGAGACGGATATCCACGGTGCGGTCTCCCAGCTCATCGCCGAAGCTGCGGCGATGAACGAACGGCGCGTTATGTTCTCCGACTGGACGGTGCGCCATCCCGACAACGATAACGGCGAACTGCTGCAGCACTGCGGCCCGTGGCCGATCAGTGTCGCCAAAGAGAAGCCCACGATCTGCGTTCCCGTGGCCTTCCCCGAAAACGGAGCAGTGTCCGCTGAGGCAAAGCACGGCCCCATGAGTCTCGTCCGCTTTGACGGCGACGAGGGCGAGTATTCGATCCTGCTGGGCCATGCCCGCGGTATCGAAGGCCCCTGGACGCGTGGCACCTACGTCTGGGTCGAGGTAGCAAATCTCAATCGCCTCGAGGCCAAGGTGGTCGAGGGCCCCTATATCCACCACGTGGCGGCAATCCACGGCGATGTGGTGCCGGTGGTTTATGAGGCCTGCAAATACATCGGTGTCAGGCCCGACCTGTACGACCCGATCGAAGATAAAGTGAAAGCCTATCTCCACGGCGAGGATGTGGCTTTCGACGAGGTGTGACATGACAAACAGGGAACTCACTGTTCTGGCCTATGAACTGCGCGAAAAAACAGTCGATGTGATCACAGGCGCGAAGGCCGGGCACATCGGAGGTGACATGAGTGTGATGGACATTCTGGTCATGCTCTACTTCAGGCATATGAACATCTCTCCTAAGAACATGAACGATCCCGATCGGGACAGATTCGTCCTGAGCAAGGGTCACAGTGTGGAGAGTTATTATACGGTGCTGGCCGAAAAGGGCTTCTTCGACTATGAGACTTACCGCGACAGTTTTTCCCGTTACGGCAGCGAATTCATCGGCCACCCGCACAACACGATACCCGGTGTTGAGATGAACTCCGGCTCCCTTGGCCACGGCCTGCCTGTCTGCGTGGGTATGGCGCTGGCCGGGAAGATGGACGAAGCTCCTTACCGTGTCTATACCGTGATGGGTGACGGAGAGCTGGCCGAGGGCAGCGTCTGGGAGGGTGTCATGGCCGCCGGACACTACAGGCTGGATAATCTCTGTGCCGTGGTGGACCGCAACGGGCTCCAGATCTCCGGGGCAACCGAGGACGTCATGAGCCAAGAGCCGCTGCGTACACGTTTTGAGAGCTTCGGCTGGCATGTCGTGGACTGTGCAGGCAACGATATGGACGCGCTGGACGCGGCCTTCACCGAGGCAAAGGCGGAAAAAGGTCAGCCCACGGTCGTGATAGCCCACACTGTGAAGGGCTGCGGGTCTCCCGTGATGGAGAACAGGGCACCCTGGCACCATAAGGTACCGAATGCGGAGGAGACCACACAGATCAAGCATGATCTTGAAGAAAAGAAGGAGGTCGTTAAACATGCATAAGCTGCCAGAACTGAAAACGACCGGCAACAGGATCCCGAACCGGCAGGCCATCTGCGATACGCTGATGACAGCCGCTTATCAGGATAGGAGCGTCATCGCCCTGTGCAGCGACTCGAGAGGCTCGGCATCCATGACTCCGTTTTTCAGCGCCTGCCCCGGGCAGAGCGTGGAGGTCGGGATCGCGGAGCAGAACCTGGTCAGTATCTCGGCCGGACTCGCCAAATGCGGAAAGAGACCCTACACCTTCTCCCCGGCCTGCTTCCTCTCCACGAGAAGCTATGAGCAGGCCAAGATCGACTGCGCTTATTCCGACACCAACGTGAAACTGATAGGCATCTCCGGCGGAGTGAGCTACGGAGCGCTCGGCATGAGCCATCACAGTGCGCAGGATATCGCTGTCATGAGCGCCATCCCAAACATGCGCGTCTATTTGCCATCCGACCGGCACCAGACGAAGAAGCTTATAGAAGCACTGCTGAAGGATGAAAAGTGCGCCTATGTCCGCGTAGGGCGCAATCCGGTGGAGGATATCTACAGCGAGGAAAACTGTCCCTTTGAGATGGACAGGGCGGTGATCCTTGCCGATGATGATAACTATGACGCGGCGATCATCGCCTGCGGCGAGATGGTACGCCCCGCGGTCGAGGCAGCACGGCAGCTCAAAGCCGACGGCATTTCCGCCGCAGTGGTGGATATGTTCTGTGTGAAGCCCATCGACCGGGAAGCGGTGCTGACAGTCACCAGCCAGGCGAAGCTGCTCGTTACGGTCGAGGAACACTCGCCTTTCGGCGGTCTCGGCTCCATGGTCAGCCAGATCGTCGCCGCCGTGTGCCCCAAACGGGTGATCAACCTAGCTCTGCCCGATGCACCGGTCATCACCGGCAGCTCAAAAGAGGTCTTTGACACATACGGACTCAATGCTGAAGGGATAGCAGGGACAGTGAAACGGTTTCTGAAATAAAAAGGTAAAGCTGTACCGGATCCTTTCAGGATAAGACGCAGAAGCCGATAAAAAGAAAAATGCTTACGTAAGTTTATATTGAGGATATGAAAAAGCCGGTCACACGACCGGCTTTTGTGGGTCTTCCTATTGCTGTGCCTCACGGGCCATAAGGGCAAGACGGGCTTTTTCCTCTTCTGCGAAGTCCAGCTCAGTGCTCTCGGTGATCCCCCATTCGTTCTTAAGGAGATCAACGATCCTCCCGTAGGTCTTTTCCGCCATCCTGTAGTCGCCTTTTATCCTGTATACGTCCGATATGCCCATGAGAGCGTCCTGGAACCTCGGCCTTCTCTTATCCTTCTCAAATGACAGCTCATAGCACTTGATAGCCCTGTCATAATCGCACTTCATGGCATAGTACTGGGCCGCCTCGAAAAGCGCGTCGACATTCTCAGGATACTCCTTTATGATCCCCTCTATTATGCTGTCGGCCGTGGGCTCATCGAATCGGGCGAGAGCTATGTGGGCTCTGTAGACCTCCGCCAGCACCGGCTTGGCGTTTTTGAGTTTCACATAACGCATAAGATAACTCTCTGCCTCATCCGTCCTGTGGTCGGCTATGAGATTGTCTATGAGGAACATGAGGGGAAGGGTGACATCCGGATTCTCATTTACTACTTCTTTATAGAAATCGATCGCCTTCGTATGGTTCGCGATGTTCCAGTCCCAGACGGCGTGATGCTCTGCTTCTGCAAGCTGCCAGGTGCAGGTCTTTTCCGAAGGCGACATCCTTATGGCTTCCCTCGCATATACGCTCACCTTTTTGGCATAAGCGTTCATCCTGTGCCAGTAAAGGTATGAGATGAGCTCTGTCGCTCTCTTCTTATACTGTTCGTTTGCCAGCAGGCTTTTTAAGAACTCCTCGTATTCGGTAAAGACGTCGGACGTGAGTTCTGCCTCTATATCCATCCTGTTCTCGATCCGGTTGAGCCGCTGCTCGGTCGAAAGATCGAACAGATCGTCTATCGTGACTCCGAATATCCCGGCTATCGCGGGCAAAAGGGTAATGTCGGGCATTGAAGCCAGATTCTCCCACTTCGACACCGACTGCGGTCCAATACTCAGTTTCTCGGCCAGCTGCTCCTGTGTGAGGCCGGCTCTTAGCCTTAAGCTCCTTATCTTTTTTCCAAGTTCCATATATCATAACCTCCGTGGTACGGGTCCCGTTCTTTCTTACACGCTGATTATATGATATATGCCTTTATGTCCACAATAACCCGTTTTTACAGTCGGGTCGCCTTACGGTTGAGAAGGGCAAAAAAAGGAGGCGTATAAGCGCCTCCCCTTAAAGCTTTTAGGTAAGCTTCTGTTTACATATAGTCCTCGATCTTGAAATCGTCGAGCCATTCGACTTCCTCGGGGGTCATCTCGAAATCTGCTCCCGCCATGATCTCGTCGATATGGGTCATCTTGCTGGTGCCGAATATTACGCCTGAAGGCACCTTGTTGCAGGTGATGTATGCGTTCTGCACCATCGTTGCGGTCGTGCCCGGATGAGCCTTGCAGTACTCGAGTATCTTGGCGTACTTGCCTCTGTTCTCTGCGCAGTCGTAGTTCTTGAGACGTCCGGACAGATTCTCCCAGGTCTCTTTTCCGTCATACAGCAGTGAGAAGAGTCCGTTTGCCTGTGATGTGAAGGCGATGACCGGTATCGGGGTCTCGAGATACTGGTTGTAGAGGCCGGGCTCTGTCTTCGGGTTGAATATCGAGAGAGAAGCGTCGGCTCTTCTTGCGAAGTCGGTATAAGCATAGCTCCACTGGATCTCGTTTAACGCTATCTCTACCTGGCCCTTGCTCCTTGCGTACTCGTTTGCTTCCCTTATCCTGTCCATGGTCCAGTTGGAAACGCCGATCGCTCTTACGAGGCCGGTCTTAGCGATGATGTCGAGAGTGTCCATTATATATGAAACGGGCAGGGTCTTGTCGTCCCTGTGGAGCAGATAGATGTCTATCTTCTTCACGCCGAGCCTGTCATAGCTGGTATAGAAGTCACCGAGGATAGCTTCCCTTGTCGTACGGAATCTGATCATCCTGTTCTGATCGTCGAGATCCGGGAATCCGCCTTTGGTAAGTATGTATACTTTACCGTCGGCCTTTCTTGCCTTCATATAATCGCATACTGTCTGCTCGCTCGTGCCGTTGCCGTAGAAGCGGGCCGTATCGATGATGTTTCCGCCGAGCTCACGGTATCTGTCGATAAGAGCGAAAGCGGCTTCGTTGCCCTGCTCTTTTGCGACTCTTGATACGCCTGCCGCGCCGAAAATGAATTTGGAGATCTTTATCTCTCCGCCGTCGACTGTCTTGATGTTAAGATACTGCATGTTTGTCTCCCTTCTATTTTCTTATATCATTGAACCAGTCAATCTGTTCCTGTGTTAAGACGAGATCGGGAGCCGAAAGCGAGTCCTCGACCTCTTCCTTGTTCATGCATCCGAGTATCGCCGCGCATTCCACGGGATTGCTCGTAAGATACGAGATGCATACAGCGGCAGGGGAGTAGCCCGTCCTGTCGCAGAATTCCTTTATCTTGAGCCAGCGCTGCTCGTTGTCCGGGAAGGCGTACCATCTGTTCTTCTCAGGTACCTCGTCCCAGGTATATGTCCCGTTGTAGAGGCACGAGAAAAGGCCTCTTGCCTGCGATGAGAACGCAACGACAGGCACCGGATTTTTGAGATATTCCTTATACAGTTCGTCGTCCATGATGGAGAGCGTCCTGTCGTTCCTGGCAACTACGTCGGTATACGCGTAGCTCCACATTATCTCGGATATCGCTATCTCTACCTGGCCCTTGCTCCTTGCGTAATTGTTCGCCTCGATTATCCTCTTCATGGACCAGTTCGAAACGCCTATCACCTTTACGAGCCCTGTCTCCGCTATCTCCTGAAGTATGTCCATGATGTACGACACCGGCTTTTCGGGGGCGTCCCTGTGCAGCATGAACACGTCTATCTGCTTTTTCTGGAGCCTGTCATATGAGGTATAGAAGTCTCCTAATATAGCTTCCCTGGTCGTCCTGAAGCGGATCATCGAAAGATCCCTGGTGTCGAGGTCCGGGAATCCGCCCTTGGTTATGACCTTGAGCTCGTTCTGGCATTTCCTCGACTTCATGTAGTCGCTTATAATGCCCTCGTTCCTTCCGAACGATATCTGGTCGAGCTCACCGCCGTATGCCCTTCCCGTATCCATCGTGTCGCCGCCGAGCTCGCGGAACCTGTCGATATATTCGAAGGTCTTCTCTTTCCCGAGAGTATCGTAAACGCGGTCGAGAGAGGACGAACCGAGGATGATCTTTGACAGTTCAAGCTCTTTTCCGTCTATGGTCCTGACTTTAAGCTTTTTCATAATCTCTCCTGTTTTGTGACTTAAAAATAGATTTGACCTATTTATTATATCATTGTTAATTTTTTTTGCAAACTGATATGTGCGGCAACTTAAAATGTATAATAAAGGCAGATAAAAAGCTGCAGGCGCAGGCCATGCGGAAACGATAGGAGGGGTACCTGTGAAAAAGAGGCTGTTTGCACTGATACTTGCGGTGATGCTTTTATTTTCGTGCGGCTGCGCCGAGATACTGGATATACTCGAGAGCGCAGAGAAAAAGGAAAACGCCGAGGCTTCGGCAAAAAGGGAAGAGATCACTGAAAGCATAGAGGAAGAAGTAAAACAAGAGTCAAAAGAAGAGGATAAGACCGAAAAGGACGTGCCTGATACAGAGAAGACCGAAGAGAAGGAAGAGGATATGGATCCTGCATCTGAAGAAGGTGACGTTCAGGATAATACCCATGACGGTACGGAAAAAGAGGAGACCGACGATACGGATGAGCTCTTAAAGTATCTCGATGACATGATGCAGCTGGACTATCCCTATGTCTTCACTCCCCAGTTCGAGGTGGAAAAGGACGGTAAGACCTATCAGGTAATGCTCGACGAGCTTTACAGGGGCGACGACGGATATCAGATAGCCGTGGTCTCGGATGGGAGCGATTATTACGAGGCGGACAGCAGCCTCTGGTACGGGCTAAAGAAAAGGGAAGGATATACAGATCCCGCGCTCGAGGACAGGATAAAGGGCCTTCTCATAGTGACCTCGGGAGAGGATGAGGAAGAGGCAAAGGGAAAGATGGTAAATGACATCATCCCGGGCGTCATATCGGAGATGACCGGCGGCGGGAAGGCGGAGATAGAGTATTTCAGCGAGATAAGAGTGAACGGCGACAGTCTTATATACAGGCCGGTCGTCATGAGAGTGGATTACTCGAAGGGCGAGGAATTCTCGTCGGTACTTTGCTATCTCTTCGTGATACCGGATCCGCAGGGCACCAGGGTGTACCTGTTCGGCATCGAGCCGAACGGTAAGGATATGGACATAGAGGGCAGCATGAGGTCCTTCGCGATAGAGTCGGAGTACCCCATCACAGCCAACGGCTGAAAGACGTCACTGTTAAAAATAAGTTTCAGGGAGGACAGTCTATATGGCAGGGGAAGAGAACAGATTCAAGGTCGTTTTAAGGGAAGGATCGTCGATCAGGGATGACGGTATGCGTCAGATTCTTGTGGACACGAAGACCGGAGTGAACTATCTTGTGTGGAAGGCGGGATATGCAGGAGGCATAACGCCGCTTCTTGACAGGGAAGGAAGACCGGTCATAACCGTTCCCGATAAGGAGATATAGGAAAGCAGGGGAGACATCAGATGCGTGATGAAAAAGGCTTCGACCTGTGGGCGGACGGATACGACAGGGCGGTAGGCCTTTCATATGAGGAAGGTTCCTATCCCTTCGCGGGATACAGGGAAGTGCTTAATGATATCTATAAGACGGTAATGGAAAAGCCCCGAGCGGTCGTACTCGACATAGGCTTCGGTACTGGAACGCTTACGTCGAAGCTGTATGAAAAAGGATGCGATGTCTTTGGCCAGGACTTTTCAGACAGGATGATAAAGCTGGCGTATCAGAAGATGCCAAATGCCCGTCTTTATAAGGGGGATTTCTCCCTTGGCCTTAATGAGGAGCTTAAGGGCGTGAGATATGATTTTATAATAGCGACATATTCCCTTCATCATCTTGACGACGAAAGGAAGGTCTCGTTCCTAAATGAGCTTAGGGGGCTTCTTGCCCCGGGCGGCCGGATCCTCATAGGCGACGTAGCCTTCAGTGACAGGGAACAGCTTGAGCGCTGTAAGAAGGAAGCGGGAGAGGGATGGGACGATGAGGAGTTCTATTTCGTGGCGGATGAGCTCATGAAGCATTTTCCTTCACTTGCTTTCAAGAGGATATCCCGCTGCGCGGGAGTGCTGTCGATCGACTGATATCCGGGCATAAAAACACAGATAAACAAAAACAGGCGCGGCCGTTTAAACGGTCACGCCTTTTCTGGTTATCCTTATGATCAGACTATCGTCATGAGTACGTCGCCGTTGTTCACGAAGCGGCCTCTTTCGACAAGTATCTGTCCCACTGTTCCCGAGAACGGAGAAGGTATCTCGTTCTCCATCTTCATGGCTTCGATTATGAGAACGGGCTGGCCTTCCTTCACGGTGTCGCCGGGTGCTACAAGGACTTCGACGACTGATCCGGGAAGGGGAGAAGCGACCTTGTTCCCGCCTTCGATAACGGGGGCCTGAGCCTCGGCCTTTGCCTCTTCCTTTATCTCCTCTTTTGCGGGAGCGGGAGCCTCAGCCTTTACCGGCGCCGGAGCAGGAGTTGCCGCCATTTTCACTTCGCCTTCATCTATTATCTCGGCTTCGCCTTCATGTACTTCTACTACGAATACTTTTCCGTTAAGTGTTACTTTGTATTTCATATGGATCAACCCTCGACTTTTGTTATTTTATCAAATCTGAGCCTGTTAAGAGGTATCTTCGTCTGATCGGCGACTATCGCCATTATCATGGCAGCCTCCCTCTCTGTAGTTCCGTATAGATAGAGCCTTCCCTGGGGGACGGTGACTTCTGTTTCGGCTGGAGCGAGCTCGCTTGCCTCCGTGTCGGAGATCAGAGCCACTCCGTTTTTCCCTGCGTCGATGTGCTGCCTTACGGGCACGGCCGGCGCAGATGCGGGAGCGGTATTGACACTCCCTGCTATCTTTTTCATCGCGCTCACGGCACAGGCCGCTGTGATGACCGTTGCCAGCATCATGACTGCGAAAGCAGCGAGCACGGAGATCTCAAATACTGTCATATTAGCCTCCTTAATCCTCTATGGCCTCGATCGAGTAGAGGGCCTTCTTCTCTTCGGCCTTCTGCCTGTCCTCGAAGAACTTTTCGGCTACCTGCGGGAACGAGATGTAGCTCATCACATCCTCGTCGCTCCTCGCGACTCCTTTAAGCTCCTCTTTGGTCTTTTCGAAGAGCGGCGGGAGAGTGTCGGCGTATCTTCCCTTTATCATCTCACGGCCGGCAAGAGCTTTTTCCCTGAGTCCCTCGTTGACAGCTCCCGGAGGAGTTCCATATTCGCCCGCGAGATAGGACTTGACCTCGTTCGAGATGATCTTGTATCTTCCGCCGGAGAGAACGTTCACGACCGCCTGCTGTCCCACCATCTGGCTCATGGGAGTGACGAGGGGAGGATATCCTAAGTCTTCCCTTACCCTCGGAGTCTCTTCAAGGACTTCCGGGAATTTTTCCAGTTGTCCCTGCTGGGTGAGCTGGGAGATGAGGTTAGAGAGCATCCCGCCCGGGATCTGGTAATTTAACGCATCGGTGTCTGTGGCCAGGACCCTTCCGTTTATCCTTCCGCTCTTGAGCTCAGCGTCCCTTATGGGCTTGAAGAACGCGTTTATCGTGTTCAGCTTCTCTTTACTGAGTCCGGTATCATATCCGAGCTCGCTTAAAGCGTAGTTGAGAGTCTCGGTGGCCGGCTGTGACGTTCCGCCCGAGAAGGATGATATAGCGGTGTCTATTACGTCAGCGCCTGCCTCGACGGACTTTAAGAGCGTCATGAACGACAGCCCCGTGGTGCTGTGCGTGTGGACTATTAAGGGAAGATCCACGGCTTCCTTTATCGATGACACGAGCTCGTACGCGACCGCGGGGGAGAGTATGCCTGCCATGTCCTTTATGCAGATCGAATTCACTCCCATGGACTTCATGTCCTTGGCGACCCTTATGTAGCTTGCCGTATCGTGTATCGGGCTTATCGTGTAGCAGATGGCGCCCGAGGCGTGCGCGCCGTTCTTTAAGGTCTCGTCGACGGCGACCTCTATATTGTGCACGTCGTTTAGGGCGTCGAACGTCCTTATTATATCTATACCGTTCTTAACAGCCAGCTCTATGAACTTTCTCACGACATCGTCGGGATAGTGCCTGTAACCAAGGAGGTTCTGTCCTCTTAAAAGCATCTGCAGCTTCGAATTGGGCATGTTCTTCCTTATGTTCCTGAGCCTCTCCCAGGGATCCTCGTTTAGGTATCTTAAGCAGCTGTCAAAGGTGGCTCCGCCCCAGCACTCTACCGAATAGTATCCGGCGCTGTCAATATCCTTTAGGATGGGTTCGAAGTCCTTGTATCCAAGCCTCGTCGCCATGAGCGACTGGTTGGCGTCCCGGAGCACTGTCTCCGTAAAACCTACTTTATGCATACAGGCCTCCTTTATGAGTTATCCTTTGCCTTATTTTTGAAGATGTGCATGAGCAGCTCGACGGCGCCGTAAATGACCGCCACTACGGCGATGACGCCTATCATGCCCTCTGCCATCATGATCACCGAATCAAGAAAAGAAATGTATTTCATGGTCGTTTCCCCTTTCTACAGAAGCGCGTCTACGAGCGATACGAGAAGGCCTCCCGCTATGACGGAAGCGATCTGCCCCGAAACGTTGACTGCCGTCGCCTGCATGAGTATGAAGTTGTACGGGTCTTCATCGCGCGCCATCTTGGACACGACCCTTGAAGACATCGGGAAAGCCGAGATGCCGGCAGCGCCGATCATCGGGTTGAACCTGTTCTCTTTCTTAAGGAAGAGGTTAAGGAACTTCGCGAAGAGAACTCCGCCTATGGTATCGAACACGAAGCCTAAGAGGCCAAGCGCCAGGACCAGGAGCGTATCCCATCTGACGAAACTCTCGGCCCTCATCTGGAACGCCACGGTGATCCCTAAGAATATCGTCACTATATGGGAAAGAGCGGTCTGGGCCGTCTCCGAGATGCTGCGGAGCACTCCGCACTCACGGAGCAGGTTCCCGTACATGAGGAAGCCTACGAGCGATATCGACTTCGGAGCGACTATGCCCGCGACTATCGTCACTACTACGGGGAAGATTATCTTTATGACCTGCGGCACCTCGCGCTGCACGTAGGACATCCTTATCATCCTTTCCTTCTTCGTCGTCATGAGCTTTATTACGGGGGGCTGGATCATGGGTACGAGGGCCATATACGAATAGGCCGCAACGACCACGGCTCCGCCGAGCCCGGACTTGAAGTAGTTAGATACGAATATCGCCGTGGGACCGTCGGCTGCCGCTATTATTGCGGTCGAAGCGGCGTCCTGTACCGAGAAGCCAAGGAGCACAGCCACCATCAGCGTGAAGAATATGCCGAACTGGGCAGCGCCTCCGAAAAGCAGCATCTTCGGGTTCGAAAGGAGAGGCCCGAAGTCTATCATGGCGCCTATGCCGATGAAGAGCAGGAGAGGGAAGAGCTCGCTCTCGCCGCAGCCTGCGTCGAACAGTATCCTTAAGGTCTCAATGGCGCCGCTTCCCGGGATATTGACTAATACTACGCCGAAGCCGAGCGGGAGCAGGAGCGAAGGCTCCATCTCCTTCTTTATCGCCAGATAGATGAGTACGATACCGACCAGGATCATCAGGCCCTGCTGCCAGGTGAACGACGTGATCGTGTTTAATATGGTCTGCATGGAATTGATCCACCTCCGAGATTATACTTATGATAATAAGGCGCACTGTGAGCTCTGTGTGAATAATCCCGCTCTGCGGAATTTCATTTTCCTCAAAAAAGGGTCTTAAAAGGGCGCAAAAAAGAGAACCCGAATAAGCCTTCCACTTTTTTAAAGGCCGTGTGCTTGTTCAGGCAGGAGCATTATTCACTCTGTCATCTATGTGAAAATCCCTGCGGTGTGTCTTATTGTCACGGCCGCCGGATGCGGCCTCGTGGGCAGCTTTCAAACACTCCCCACTTTAATATAAATTATACAGCAACTGGTTTTTTTGTCAACCAGAAAGAAAACAAAATGAAGACTTATTTGACCGGACGCTATCCGTGTGGGCAGAGGAAGCGGAGGGGGGCAGAGCCGTTGCCCGGTATTTCTGCAGGTGTTAAGATTAAAAGTAAAGAAATAAGAGAGGAGCACTTAAATGATCACGGTCAATCTTTACTATACGGGAAGGGACGGAGCGGCAAGACGCTTTGCAGAGGAAATGGAGAGCTCGGGTACAGCGGATATGATAAGGAAGGAAGAGGGAAACTTAAGATACGAGTACTTCATCCCCATGGGAGATCCCGAGACCGTGCTCTTAATAGACAGCTGGGAGGATCAGGAGGCGATAGACCGCCATCACGCCTCGCCCATGATGAAGACCATTGCGGAGATGAGGGAGAGATATGACCTCCATATGAGGGCTGAAAGATTCACTTCCATCGACATGGGCGGGGACGGGAGATTTATACGGAAATAACATGGGCCCACTATGTTTTTACTCTTAAGATCCGGCGGATTGATGCTACACTAAAAGTAGACATAGTGATGCTACACTAAAAGTAGACACGAACAGGTAGAAAAATGTCGATGGATGAAGTACCATGACATTGACTACCAGAAGGGAGTGCCTGTTATGGGGAAGCATCTTGATCCGCTGCAAAAAGAGTTTCTTATTCGCCGTTTCCGGAGCAATCCGAATGTAAAGGTGTCCGAGTTTTGTGACGCGAATCATGTGTCAGTCGGAGCATTCAAGAAATGGCTGAAGCAGTATGAAGAAGGAGGCCTGGAAGGTCTGGCGAGAGTCGATGCCGAGGTTGGAGTGATACTTCCGGAGGGTGTAGATCGTACTGAAGAGAACTACAAACGTGAGATCCTCAAACTGCGCATCGAGAATGAGCGGTTAAAAAAAAGATATATCGTCGAGATGAAGGATGGGGAACCGATCTACATTCCTTTAAAGCCGAAGAATACGCAATCGTAGACCTTCTGAGTCGGGAATATGATGTCAAGACACTTTGCAGTCTCATGGGAGTGAGCCGAAGCGGCTACTACAAGTGGAAAGATCGAGGCAAGCCCGAATATGAGGATAAGCGGAAGCGGGTGATCGAGCTTGTAACAGAAGTCCATAAGGAACATCCATCTCACGGTTACCGGTGGGTATGTGCATATATCCGGATCAATTATGACGTAAGCTTCAGTGAGAACTATGTTTACAAGGCATTCAGGTACCTTGGGATAAAGTCTGAGACCAAGCACAAAGAGCGCAGTCGACCCAGAAAAGTTAAAGACAAGTATCCCAACCTGATTTTCACGACATGGGAGAGTGTAGACCGTCCAAGACAGGTCATCGTTTCGGATATGACGGCCTTTCACGTATGGATGTTCTACATCGAGGTAACTTTTTACTTCGACGTTTTCACGAAGCAGATACTAAGCTGGCGAATAGCAGAGCGCCGCGGGAGCCGTGATCAATACATAGGCGGTCTTGAAGATGTCGTAAGCCTGCTGCGTGGCAGTAAGGAGCCGACGATCATACATACTGATCAGGGCTCTGTATACGCCTCAATGGCATACAATGAGCTGATCAAGGACACAAACATCCAAAGGTCAATGTCCAGGGCTGGGAAACCAACTGATAATCCCGTAAACGAGTCATTGAACGGCTGGATCAAGGAAGAGCTGTTCATGGACTTCAAACTGGACAACTGTCGCAGCCGTGAACAGATCCGGCAGACCATAGAGCGATATGTCGAGTATTACAACAAGCAGCGTCCCTGTTATGCTCTCGGTTACGATACACCGGACAATTATTACCGCCGCTTTCAACGTGGTGAGATCGAGAAGAAGGATACATTTTCTAAGAGGATCTTGACAACGGAACCGAAGTTTGTGGCCAGGAGGCGCAAGCGAAAGCCTGAAAGCCTTGAAAATACTGATAAATGAGCACCGTGTCTACTTGTGAAAAAGGTGTAGGCGTAAAAATGTCCTTGGTGTCTACTGCTGAAAAAGAAATCGTGCTAAAAAAATATGCGGTGTCCACCACCGAAAAAA
>JAFWWA010000010.1 GCA_017523755.1 Christensenellaceae bacterium
CCATTGATGAATATATTAGATACTACAACACAGAACGAATCAAGGTGAAACTGAAAGGACGAACTCCTTCTCAGTTCAGGAGTTCGTCCTTGTAAATAATTAATCTAAATGCGTGTCCAACTTTTGGGGTGCACTACACAAGAAAGGGGTCTTTTCTTATATTGAACATCTGACTGTAAGAATTCGCTCTGTTAAGCATCTCTGTTTTCAAGGTCTATCTTCTCGGCTGTGACTCCGCCTTCAGCAAGGAGCGTCTTTGAGAAATCATCCGGATAATCATAAATGTATACTATCCTCGATATGCCGGCATTTACTATGAGCCTTGCGCATATCGTACACGGATAATGCGTGCAGTACAGCGTCGCGCCCTGGACCGACAGCCCGAGCTTCGCAGCCTGGATAAGGGCATTCTGCTCTGCATGGACCGCATAGCAGAATTCCTGCCTCGTTCCGGACTGGACTCCGTATTTCTGGCGCATGCACTCGCCTCTTTCCTTGCAGCTCTTTATCCCTGCCGGCGCGCCGTTATAGCCTGTAGTAAGTATCCTTTTATCCCTTACTATGACAGCTCCGATCTGTCTGTTGGTCTTATAGCAGCTCGACCACTTCGATATCGTTACCGCCATCTCGGCAAATCTGTAATCCCACTTATCCATAAATACCGGCCTTCCCTGTCAGCATCAGCCCTTTAAAAGGCGAATGAACGCGCTTTTTAAGCGTTCAGACAATTTGTTTTATATAGGATACAATCACGATTTTTGTTTGTCAACCGCGTAAGAGCATGCCCCCCTAAGGCTCGCGGACAATATAAAAAATAATATCTGTGCATGTTTTAATTGGCACGTTTTCTGTTGAACGGGAGAGCGCCGTGATGATATAATTTTTAATGATTTTTATGAAATCATTTGTATTCAAAAAAGAATCCGGGAGATCGTTTTGAAATGAGAAAGATCGGTTTTGACAATGACAAGTATATAAGCCTTCAGTCTTCAAAGATAGCTGAAAGGATAGCCCACTTCAACGGAAAACTGTACCTTGAATTCGGCGGAAAGCTGTTCGACGACTATCATGCTTCAAGGGTCCTCCCCGGCTTCAAGCCTGACAGCAAGCTGTTCATGTTAAGACAGTTGAAGGACCAGGCTGAGATCGTCATAGCTATAAACGCTGAAGACATCGAGAAGAACAAAGTAAGAGGCGACCTTGGCATTACATACGACCTTGACGTTTTAAGACTTATAGACGTGTTCCGCAGCTTCGATCTTTTCGTGGGGAGCGTCGTCATTACAAGATACGAGGAGCTTCCCGCGGTCGACAATTTCGTAAAAAGGCTCACGACTCTCGGCATCAAGGTATACAAGCATTACACCATTCCCGGATATCCCTCGAACGTAAAGCTCATAGTGAGCGACAACGGCTACGGGAAAAACGACTATATCGAGACTACGAGATCGCTCGTAGTCGTTACCGCTCCCGGCCCCGGTTCCGGCAAGATGGCCGTCTGTCTCTCGCAGATCTTCCACGACTACAAGCACGGCATCAAATCCGGCTACGCCAAATTCGAGACCTTCCCTATATGGAATCTTCCTCTCAAGCATCCCGTCAATCTGGCATATGAGGCTGCCACCGCGGACTTGAACGACGTCAATATGATCGACCCGTTCCATCTTGAAGCGTACGGCATAACGACGGTCAACTACAACCGCGACGTCGAGGTCTTCCCTGTGCTCAACACCATGTTCCAGATGATAGCCGGGGAATCACCCTATAAGAGCCCGACAGACATGGGCGTCAACATGGCGGGATACTGCATAACCGATGATGATGTCGTAAGCAGGGCTTCCGAGCAGGAGATCATAAGGAGATACCTGAACGCCGTAACGAACGAATGGCTGGGCCAGTGCGACAAAGCAGAGGTCTTCAAACTCGAACTTCTCATGAATCAGATGGGACTCTCAACATCTGACAGACCTGTTGTAGGCGCTGCACTTACCCTGGCGGATGAGACCGAACAGCCTGCCGCTGCGATCGAGCTCGATGACGGCACCATAATAACCGGAAAGACCAGCCAGCTCCTCGGGGCTTCGTCAGCAGCGCTCTTAAACAGCCTTAAGGTCCTGGCCGGCATACCGCACAGCATACATATAATCTCACCTACGATAATAGAACCCATACAGAAGCTCAAGGTCGAAAATCTCGGTAATCACAATCCCCTCCTCCATATGGACGAGACACTGATCGCCCTTTCGATCTCGGCAGTGACTGATAAGAATTCCGCTCTGGCACTGGAACAGCTGCCAAGGCTCAAAGGCTGCGAAGCGCACTCCTCCGTCAAACTCTCAAGAGTCGACGAGAACGTCTACAAGCGGCTCGGCATGAACCTCACTTCCGAGCCTACTTATCAGTCGAAGAGGATATTCCAGTTCTGAAACAGGATAAAGCAAAGCCCTGCCTTCATTTCGGCAGGGCTTTTATAATACTGTTTGATCCAAGTCTATGGTTATCAGCGGACTCCTCCGGGATACAGTCCGGACCAGCCGCAGCCTTCGACTTTGTCTATGAGAGCCATATCTTCTTCGGATATCTCAAAGTCGAACACCTTCGTATTCTCTATTATGCGCTCAGGCGTCTTGCTCTTGGGCAGGGGCAGGAGTCCCTTCTGGAGCTCCCAGCGGATGCATATCTGGGCTATCGACTTGTTGTACTTCTCAGCGAAGGCCTTCATCTCCTCCACCTCAAAGATCCTTCCTGTCGCAAGAGGTCCCCATGCTTCCACGAGCATGCCTTCCTTCGTGCAGAAATCAACCGTATCCTGCTGCATGTATGAAGGATGGAATTCTATCTGGTCGAGCATCGGCTTTATCTCGCAGGTGTCATATATGACCTTTATGTGCTCCTCGAAGCAGTTGCAGACTCCGATGGCGCGGATCTTTCCGTCCTTGTATAGCTTCTCGAAAGCTCTCCATGTCTCCTGCAGCTCCTTTTTCCAGCCCTCGTCACCGTTCCATCCGAACGGAGGTATCGGCCAGTGAACGAGATACATATCGACATAATCGGTCCCGAGATTCTTGAGCGACTGGTTGAATATCTTTATGCATCCCTCATAGCCCCTGAACTCGGGCCTTCCCGGACGCTTTGTCGTTAAGAACAGTTCTTCCCTCCTGATACCGGACCTTGCTATACCTTCTCGGACGCTCGGCTCGTTCCCGTATGCGGCAGCCGTATCTATATGCCTGTATCCCGCTTCGATGGCCGTCTTTACTGCATTCACGGCGATCTCACCGTCAGGTGTCTGCCAGGTGCCGAATCCGACGCACGGTATCTTTACGCCATTCCTCATCACATAGGTGTCTGTAAGTGTCTTCATTTATCAAGCTCCTTTATATATTGTCTTAAAACCATACTGTATCTGGATGCTTCCCGCTCCATCCACAGTCATCTATCGAATCGAGATATCTCATATCCTCTTCGGCTATCTCGAAATCGAACAGCTTCGCGTTCTCAAAGATCCTCTCCTTATGCACGCTCTTGGGCAGAGGCAGAAGTCCTTTCTGCAGCACCCACCTTATGCAAAGCTGGGCTATGGATCTTCCGTACTTCTCCGCCATGGCGGCTACCTTTTCGTTCTTGAATATCTCGCCGGTCCTTAGCGGGCTCCATGCCTCGGTCAGTATGCCGTATTTCCTACAGGTCTCGACCGTATCATCATTGGTCCAGCTTATATGATATTCTATCTGATCTACCTGCGGCATTATCTCTGCATATCTTAAAAGATGCTCGATATGCCTCGTCCAGTAGTTCGAAAGGCCTATAGCTCTTACCCTGCCTTCCTTATACAGCTTCTCGAAAGCCCTCCAGGTCTCCCTCGAATACCATTCCCAGTTGTCCCTTATTGCCTTAGGTGCGGGCCAGTGGATAAGGAACAGGTCTACGTAATCCGTATCAAGGAGCTTCAGCGAGCCCTCGAAGGCCTTTAAGGTCTCTTCATACCCGTGCTGATCGTTTATGAGCTTTGTGGTGATGAATATGTCCTCTCTTTTTACTCCCGATCTCCTTATGCCTTCGGCGACGCTGCCCTCGTTGTGATATCCCTCGGCCGTATCTATATGCCTGTATCCCGCTTCGAGCGCGTACTTCACAGCCTCTGCTGCGACCTCTCCGTCAGGAGACTGCCATGTGCCGAAACCTACGCAGGGGATAGTGACTCCGTTCTTAAGGGTGAATACGTCAGTGAGCCCTTTCATGCTTCTGCCCTCCTGTATGACGATCTGTTTTTACATGCATCATGATTATATCAATTCCGAGCCTTCTTTTCAACCTGAAGGCGCTTTCAGGCAGTGCCGGAACAGCTCGGGAACATTCATGTTTTTTTCGATTTTTGCCGTATCCTTATGGACTCGGGAGTCCTGATTGAAATATAATCTACTTATAAAGAATCTATAAGAAAGACCCTATCAGGAGGAGACAATGGCTAAATTCAACAAAGGCGTATATCCCACTATGATAACCCCTTACAATAAGGACGGACAGGTGGATTATGGTTCAGTTAAAGCACTCATCGAGTGGTTCTGGGAAAAGGGCTGCGAAGGAGTTTTCGCGTCCTGCCAGTCGAGCGAGATATTCCATCTTTCCCTTAAGGACAGAGTGAAGCTCGCGAAGACTGTTAAGGAGACTGCCGATGAGCTCGACGCAAAGGATCCCGCGCACGGCGGAATGACAGTGGTCGCTTCAGGCCACATTTCGGACGATCCGGATGAACAGGTATACGAGCTCTCCGCGATGGCAGACACAGGAGTCGACGCGGTCATAATGATATGCAACAGGCTCGATATCGCGAACACGACAGAGGACAAATGGATCGAGGAAGCGGACAGGCTTCTCTCAAGAGTGCCTGATAAAGTCAAATACGGCTTCTATGAATGCCCCTATCCCTACCGCAGGCTGCTTACGGATAAGATGCTCAAGTGGATGGTCAGTACCGGACGTTTCGCGTTCATAAAGGATACCATCAGCAACGTGAAGATCATAAACAACAGGCTGGACATTCTTAAGGACAGCGGCATACATCTGTTCAACTCGAATGCTCCTACCCTGCTCGATACCTTAAAGCACGGCGCTGACGGCTACAGCGGACCCATGGCCAACTTCCATCCCCAGCTTTACGTATGGCTCTGCAAGAACTTCGAGAAGGAGCCCGAGAAAGCCGAATGGCTCTACTCCTTCCTCTGCACGGCTTCCTATCTTGAAGGCGGCCTCACATATCCCCCGACAGCCAAGTACATGCTCAGCAAATATGAGGGGATCCCGATGGAGTATACGTCGAGGACAAAGGACGCAAGGCTCATGACAGAGTACGACACCGCCTCCATAGACAGGATGAAGGCTCTGGCAGACTGGTTCGAAAAGCAGCTTTGATATATTAAATAATGACTAAGGGCTGCGGAGCAATATCCGCGGCCCTCTTCTTTTCCTGCCATATACAAAAGATCCCGCGCCTTAAAGCACGGGATCTTGTCTAATTGACTTATCTTGTCAGTTCTCTATAAGGTCATCTCTTATGTAACCCTTAAGTGACTTGCCGTTCTGTACACAGCTGATCTTGTACCAGGTGTACTCGCCGTCCTTGGTTCCTTCATCAAGGAGATATAGGTTCGTGCCCTTGGAGAGCTTGCCTACCACGCTGCTG
This sequence comes from Christensenellaceae bacterium, assembly GCA_017523755.1. GTDB lineage: Bacteria > Bacillota > Clostridia > Christensenellales > Christensenellaceae > SIG371. Next base: position 5,684 of record JAFWWA010000010.1, read on the forward strand.
CTTGTCGTAGCGGACGAACGCAGGTTGACTCCGTCCTTTGCGACCTTCATTACCTTCGCGGACAGGAAGTCGCCTCTGATATATCCGCTCTTCTCGCTTCCGGACTGTGTGAACGTTACAGCATACCATGTGTTGTTCCCGTCGGGCGTGCCGTTATCAGTAACCGTCACTTCTGTACCGATATTAAGACTGGTGACCTTGTTGCTGGTGGCATTTGCCTCGGACCTTACATTCACTCCGCTGGAGTTGACGTACATCGTGCTTGCGGTCCCTGAAGGAGCCTGCGATCCTTCTCCTCCCTGTGCCGATCCGGAAGGACCGGGTGTGGTCTCTTCCTTGAAGCCGTCCACTGAAACATAATCGCACTGGGCAAATCCGTCTTCCGTCGCTTTAAGCACAGCATATACCGTAGTCGTGCTGCTTTCGATATCGATGCTCACATAATCTTCATTCGAATATGACTCAAGATCGTATCCGGGCCAGAGGGAAAGCAGGAATCCGGCTTTCTGTGTCCCTGATGAATCCGTTATCTTGGAGGTCATCCTCTGTGTTGCGGGCAGTCCGTCTATGCTGAGCTTTCCTTCGGAATCAGCAGTTCCGGAGAAGGTCTCCGCTCCGACGGTCACTGTCAGCTGTCCTCCCGATATCGGAGCATCGCTGCTGTCTTTGAGCATTACAGTAAATGTTACTGTTTTATCATATGGCGTTTTTGTCGGTGTCGGCTCTGCTGAAACGCTTGCTTCAGGAACATCCTCGCCTTGCTGGCTGTCTTTTGATTTGCCGCAGCCTATCGACATGATGCTGAATATCATGATAACTGCGACCAATACAGCTAAAAATTTCTTCATTCTGTCCTCCTGTTTGATACAGTACAGTCTAAAATCATACTTATTGTATATCATTTTGTTATTATACACAACTTTTTTCGCCTTTGCACACTTAAGTTAACAGAAATGAAAAAAGTATGACACAATATCTATGACTGAAATGCCGCGTATCATCTACCGATTGTATATATATTAACATCTATGTGAATATAGTCAAGAAAAATGAAGCATTTGTTAAATACACCGCACAAACAGCCCGCATTTATATTCCCCTGAAAGCACAAAACCGGCCCAGAGGGCCGGTGCTGTGTCTTTAAGAAGATCATTTCCTCCGGGCTCACGCCCTGAAGGATCTTTAAACTCTGTCTCGCGGTCACAGATCCTGATTGTTTTTATACGTAAGGAACGATATTGCGGACGTTCTTGAGGAGCGGAGCCAGCCAGAGCACTACGAAAGGAGTGAGGGCGATCGGTACGACGTCAGCGATACCTATCATGGATACTGCGAACCAGTAGTCTGTACCGGTGAAGTATGAAAGTGAAAGGCTCGTGGTGACGATCATGAGGATGCCGAATCCTACGCAGAGGATCTCGCTCTTGATGATGAATTTGCTCTTTGACTCAGCGATAACATCGAGAAGCTCGAGTTTGCCGTTCTTGAGGTGGATAAGAGCGGGAAGAGCAGCTGAGAGTCCGACTGTGATACCGTCAGTAAGAGGGGAATGGAGCGGTACGAACATTCCGGCAAGGAGTGCCCATACGATCGTTCCGATATAACCTGCGAAGAATCCGCTTACAGGCCCGAAGAGGTATCCGATAGCGGGGATTATGAAAGCGAATGTACGGAAGTGCACCTGTCCGGGGATCAGCGGGATAGGTGAAAGATATGCCCATACAACACCTGTGAGAACACCAAATATTACGAAGAATATGATGTTCACGAATGAGAATTTCTTTTTCTGGTTTTCCATGGTTTTTTCCTTTCGATTTGTCTTGTCGAATGATATTTGTTGCTCCCGTCCGCGAAACGGGGAGTTTTAAACTTTTTCAGATGAGCGGGATATAGAACAGCACGTGCAGTACTATCGTCCCGGCTACCGCGACCAGCGTCACCAGTGCGAATATGAGGTCTCTGACGGTAGGCTTTATGGTCTTGTATGAGGTCCTCTTGACATTGAAGTTCAGCTTGTAGTAGTGCATCCCGAGGGATATCGCATGGCCCTTGTTAAGGACCCTGAAGAAGAGCGGCACTGCGAATATGAGATAGTTCTTGATCTTCGTAGTCCACTTGCACTGCTCTATCTCAAGTCCCCTTGAGCTCTCGGCTTCCATTATCGTGTTGAGCTCGCTTATGACTATCGGGATGACCTGGAATACAAGTCCTATGCCGTAGGACAGCGAATACGGGAAATGCCATTTGCTGAGTCCCAGGATTATCTCGCTGAAGTTCGTCGAGATCAGCACCGTGAAGAACGACGAAACCATGAGGTAGAGCCTTAACGCCGAGGCAAAGCCCTTGTATATGTCATACCAGTCTATGCATATCTTTATGCCCAGCACCTCTGTCCTTAAGAACACGGGGCCTTCGACCTGAGGCTCCTGGAACATGCCCAGTATGAACCAAAGTATAAGAAGGAATATCATAATTGCCTTCAGCTGCTTTGCAAGGAAGGCCATCTCCTTCATCACGCCGGCGCTTATCCACAGTATGAGGAAGAACACGAGCAGGAATGCGAGCGCCCATGCTGTCTTGACAACGGATGTGAGTACGGCCATGACTATCAGGAAGACGAACTTCGTCCTCGGGTCAAGCTTATGCAGGAAGGTATCCTTATCTACATATGTAAGATATCTCATTCCTCTTCACCTCTCTTCCCAAGGAGTTTCTGAGCTTCCTCTTTGAACTCCTCCACATTGAAGCAGACCTTATCAAAGTTGTATCTCTTCGAAAGCTGTACCACAGGCGGCAGCGAGATGTTTATGAATTCGAATATGTCGTCCCTTAAGGCCAGATCCTTTATGGTCCCGTAATATATCTTCTCTGATTTGTTCAGTATTATGGCCTCGTCGGCATTCCTGAACACGAGCGGTATCTCGTGGCTTATTATTATGACGGTCTTCCCGGCGTCCCTCAGTCCCCTTATGATATCCTCGAGCTGGTTCTTAATAAGGAGGTCCATTCCGAGCGTGGGCTCGTCCAGGATTATTACGTCAGAGCTCGAGAAGAGCACCGACAGTATCGTGAGCAGATGCTTCTTTCCCATCGAGAGGTTCACGGGGAAAGTCTCGGCGTCGTCATAAAGATCGTACTTCTTTAAGACTTCGTCGACCTTCTCGGGGGAGAATTCCAGACCGTGCATCTTTGCGCAGAACGATATCTCAGCCCTTACGGTCTGCTCGAACAGCATGTGCTCCGGATGCTGGAAAACGAGGATTATGTTCCTCGATATCTGGGCAACGGTCTTCTTCAGGATCGATTCGCCCATGAATCTAACGTCACCGGTCGTCGGCTTGTATATGCCGTTCAGATGCTTGACCAGGGTCGTTTTTCCCGAACCGTTCTGGCCCATTATGGCTACCACCTTTCCCTTGGGGAAAGCGGCGTTTATATCCTTTAACGCATGATATCCGTCTTCGAAGAACTTGTTGAGCTGATGTACGGTTATGTACGGATCATCCGAGGTCTCTGAGTTGTCCGTAAGCTCCTCCGTCCTCTTTTCGAATATCTTATCGAGCTCCCGCTCTGCTCCGCGCATGTTGTAGAACATGCCGATATCATCCGTAAGCGATGAAAGAGCTCTGTAGATCTCTACTTCCTGGGGTATCGTGACTCCAAGGGTCTCCTGCAGCGGGAAATCTCGGAAGAAATCGTCCCTTAAGCCGTCGAAAACGATCTTTCCGTTGTCGAGGCCCATGACCTTGTCCACTATGCCCGCCGACCAGTCGAGGTTGTTGTCGACTATCAGCACCGTCGTGCCGTCGGCCTTGAGCTGGTTCAAAATGCCTCTCACCATGTTCTTCCCGTTGGGGTCGAGCGAGCTCACCGGCTCGTCCATGATGAGTATGTCGGGCTTCATCGCGAGGACTGAGGCTATGCAAACCGCCTGCCTCTGCCCGCCTGAAAGTGCCGCGACCGAACGCTTCCTTAAGTACTGAAGGTTAAGAAGGTCCAGAACGTACTCTATGCGGTCGGATATCTCCTCCGAGGATATGCCCATGTTCTCGACGCCGAACGCGATAGCGTCCTCAACGCCGTATCCGAACAGCTGATCCTCAGGGGTCTGTGAGACTACGCTTACAAGGGCGTCGCTCCCGAAATCGAGCTCGCCTTCGAGAACGCCGTTCTGCTCAAGAGCGGGGATGACGCCTGACAGGACGTTTACAAGCGTGGTCTTTCCGCTTCCGCTCGGTCCCACTACGGCAGTGATCTGTCCCTCTCCTATCGTGAAGGTGACGTCATCGAGCACTGTCTTTCCCTTCGGCGTATATCTGTATGTGATATGCTTTACATCAAAACTCACTTAAAAGGGCTCCTTTTATTTGGAAGACTTTACAGGGAACACCGGGAGGGGCTCAAGGAATATGATGTCGTCCCTCTTTGATGCATCGCCTTCGGCAAGTATAGCCGCCCTGCCCTCGACAGTGCCGCCGGCGCGGCGCACGAGCGCTTCCATGGCCTTAAGGGATTCTCCCGTGCTAATGACGTCGTCGACTATGAGCACTCTCTTGCCGCTTATCTCTTCAGCCTCTTCCTCATCGAGGCAGAGTATCTGCTTTGTCCTTGTCGTTATCGAATAGACCTCTGTCACGAAAGGATTGACCATGTAGGGCTTAATGCTCTTTCTTGCGACATAGTATCTCTTCATACCGAGAAGTCTAGAAAGCTCCTGTACGAGCGGTATGCCTTTGGCTTCCGCCGTTATAAGGACGTCGACTTCGGGCAGCTTCTTTAAAAGCTCCTGAGCAGCCTTGAGCACGAGCTCGCAGTCGCCCAGAATTACGAAGCTCGCTATCTCGAGCTGGTCGCTAACACGGACTATAGGCAGTTTTCTCGTAAGGCCTGCAACTTCTATCTCATAGTAACGCATCGTATACTCCCTTATAGGTTTTAGTGCATGCCGAATCATATCCGGACATAGATATTATATGTTTCAATGAATACAAAATCAATCAATTTCTTAATAATTTGTTAATATTTTCAGCAAATGTTCGGCATAGCTGCATATAGCTTCCGGTATACATTCCAATCGAGACGGATCACGAGCTAAAATCCGAACATTAGCTTCCATATGCTGATTTATAAGTATGGGAACAAGTAAAAGGAGGCTCATTCAAGCCTCCTTTACACTGCATTACCTTTTTATTTTTCCGGGATAATATCTCTCACTTTCTGATCAGTCTCCCTGCCTTTACGAAAAGCTTCCTTAAAAGATCGGTCACGAACATCCCTATAAAGGGGAAAATAAAACTGTAAATGAGATAATACGGCATGAGCTCCTTCATCGGGAGCTTCCAGTCTATATAGTGGAAGATATTGTTGTAGAGATAGACGTTAAGAGTGTACCTTCCGAGCTTCGTTATACGCAGCTTGGAAAGTATATCGTTCAGGAATTCGCAGGTGCTGCTCTGTCCCGAGAAGGTTATGCCTACCGATATGATAAACACCATAGCGAGAAGGAAATCGAACTGCGAGCGGTCAAAGTGAGCGGATAAGACTATTACGGCGATATATCCACCCGTCTCGGCAAGCGTTATTAGGAAAGTGCCTAAGCCTGTGAATTCGGTCTTTTTAAGCGACTCAGCAATGCTGTGGCTCATGACGCCCCCCGCGAGGCCCATCATTGCCCTTAAGAGCGCACCGTATGGGAATCCCGTTTTCCCGAGCTTTCCCGTTACGTTGAGATTTCCCGCATACATGGACAGGATCCCCATGAGCATTGCGTACATGACGGGAACTGCCGCCTTCTTAAAAAACCCATTTTCTTTCTTCAGAAGAAAATACAGGAAAAACGGCATGACTATCATCATTGCAGATATATACCATACCTGCCCCAGGACCGCGTAGTGCCTGACTCCTGTCGAGTCCATTAGGAGCGGCACGTATACGCTTTCAGCGGCATTCTTAAGTATCTCCCCTGCCGTCGGTTTTGACACGAACTGCCTCACCGCAAAAGCCACGGCGCAGGCAAGAAGAAGATCCGGCATGATGCCCTTTATTTTTCTTTTCATTATTGAAAAGACCATGCTGCCGGTATCCGTCATCTCCCCGTCTTCGGCTTCCCTCACCCTCCCGGCACTCTCCGTCATAAGGAAGCCCGAGACGACGAAAAAGAACTCGACCGCTATATATCCTCCCCTGAAAGGAGAGCTCTCCCCCTTCGAAGCAAGGAAGACTGTATGCGTGAGAACTATGAGAGCGACGAAGATAAGCCGCCAGAAGTCTATAGCGAGATTTCTTTTTCTTTTCTCCATATCATGCTCCTCTTTTTTAAACGTCATCCGCACCTTTCTCTTCAGTAGTGTCAGGATGCGCTCCGCCCGATACATACACCGATAATATGACAATGCTCAGCAGCGCCATGAAAGCGACCGCAATGATCAGAAGATGTAATATCGCATCATCAAGATGATTGGGGATGCTTTCAAGTATCCGCCACATTACAACAGCCGCTGATACGCAAGCCGCCGAATATACGATAAACGGCACAGGGCTTACCGGTCCGCTTCCGGCATATCTCCTCCATCTTATAAGGAACACGACGGAGAGCACCAGCAAGACCACAGGCTGGATCAGCAGGATACTGTACAATGCCCACTCCGTTATATGCTCCGATATGATGAGCGCTGCTGTCAGTATGCTCATAAATATGGTATGCAGAAGAAAATGCAGCATAATGAGGATCATAACGGTCCTGCCTACATGCCTTGCCATCACAAGGCCTGTGACCGAAAGCACAAAAAGCGCTGCCGTCATAATCATCTCATCCCCCGGGCCAGATCTGTCAAAGATCGACCCGGATAGAACAAGGACCGAAAACAGATAGCAGACAGTAAGAACTATCTCAGATATGATAAGACAGATCTTTCTTGTGATGTTCATACGGTCTCTCCTTTATAACGCCATGTGATCCTTCTTTTTGACTTTAAGATCATATCCGCTGAAACGGAAAACGTCATCTTTCCTTTTTTATGAATCTGATCCCCGTAAGGAACAGGCACACAGCCCTGAACAGAAGCCCCGGGATCATGAACTGAGGTCCCTCACCGGCATTGATCCCTATGGGAAGCGTCCTTATGACGATGTCGATTATGACAAAGATGAATGCGGCGGTCTCAGTGATCCTTCTCGTCCTCTCCTCTCCGCCGAGGAGCCGCTTCATCGCGAGCCCGAATACGAGCGCTGCGGCGAGTATCGCAAAATACACAATCAGCTCATTTCCAGTAGACCTGTACAACAACGAAAGGCATGTGACCTCTGCCCTTGACAGGAATGCCATTCCGAGCCCGAAAAGGAAGGACAGTATCCCCTCAGATGTATAAGTCACGGCCTCCCCCGACCCAATGATGAAATAAAGGAGAGGCAAAAGAGAAGCAGCCTGTATAAGGAGCACGTATTTTTCCGTTCCCGAAAGCTTTTTCAGCCTTGCTATAAGTTCCTTCATCCCATGACCTCCTCAAGCGTCGACGCGAGATAGTATCCCTGTCTTTCAGCCGAGAGGGTGTTTTCGTCCCTCTTCTCAAAAACGGTCTTTCCGCTCACGGGATCTATCATCCTAACGACGGCGCTCCCCTCATCCTGCATGAGCCCGCCTGCGGTCATGCTGTAAAGCCTGTATAACGGATTGGTCCCGGGGAACCAGTTAGCGCCTACCGTCTCTCCCATGCACACGAGCTCCCCCGATCTCGAGAGACCCGTCATCATCGTGTTCCTGTAAACTGTCTCCTTCTCATATGTCTTAAGGTCTATCTTTACAAGGTCACAGAGAAGGAATCCGAACCTTGTGGAGTGGTATTCGTTTATATAGAGGGTATCGCCTTCTGCATGGGCTCCCCAGTCGTAGCCGAAATCGCCCGGCACGAGCTTGGCTGACCATTCCTGATCCCCGTCATATATGCCGCTCTCGTCGTTGGTCTTCTTTACGAAGTCCCTTATATAGAGGTCGGTCCCTTCTATGGGATGCCAGTCATTCCTGAAGCCGAGCGCCGCCATATCGTATACCGTGACGCTCACGAAAAAATACAGGGCCGAGGCCAGCAGCAGTATGAATAGAAATGCGTTCATAGAGAACTTCGGGCTTTTCAAAATATCACGATCTCCTTTACGAAGAAATAGTATGGTCCCTATATCCGTTACTATAGCACAGTTGCAGGCGCATGACCAACAAGAGCCGGCTGAAGCGCCTTATATGAGGGTCAGAGGATCCTGCCCTCCCATTCGTCATCCGGGAAAGCTCCGAGCATCTCAGCTACGGTAGGCGCAATATCAAGTATCGAGGCACCGGTGATCGACCTCCCGGGCCCGTATCCCTCTCCCTTTATTATTATGGGGATAGTCATATCTTCCTTCATGTCGGTCCCGTGTATCCTGTCATGGCCTCCGTGATCCGCGGTGATGATGTATGTATATTCTTCCCCGAGACTGTCCATGATATGCTTCACATGGCGCCACGATGTCCTTACCGAGTCCAGATATTCACCGCTCATCCAGCCGTACTTATGTCCCATCCCGTCGGGCAGCGCCAGATAGATGAATGAGAAGTCGGGGCTGAACCGCTTTATGTAGCTCACTGATTCCTCGGCCACGAGCTCAGTAGAGAGCTCATAGCCCATGAGCTTGCAGTGGTAACACGAGCTGTGATGTATCACCGCGGGAGGAGCCACGTCCCTCAGTTCCTCGAAGTTGTAGAACATCGCCGTGGTCTTCCGTGCGGCCTTCAGCTGTTCGAAAAGCCCCGGCACCGGCCTTACCTGAGGCGCGTACGCGTTGGTCGTGGTCCCGTGCCTTGACGGTGGAACGCTGTGGAAAAGGGAGATATGGCACGGTAGGGTCACCGGCGGGAATACCGTGACGGCGTCCATTTCGACGCTCGCGCATCTTTTCAGTTCCTCGAATTCCGGCACTCCATAAAGAGAGTCCGGCCTCATCCCGTCTATAAGGATCAGTATAACTTTCATCCGCGTCCTCCTTAACAGGTCACTGCCATGTTGCCGTCCAGCATCTCACTCTGCTCCGCGGTTTTTTAAGGCAGGACCTTTTTACAAGTCCAATATAGCATAAACCGCAAGGATATAGGCTCCCCCTGTCCTCTTTTTTTGATATCACAGGTTTTTTCATGTGATCAGCGTCTGTCAGGCCGATAATCATTGAATACTATTGTATTCATGGTATATAGTTAAGGTGAGCATTATAAAAACGGATAAAATGTATTTTAAGTTTTTTCGACAAAAGAGGTCTTGGAGGGATTTATGGACAATATAGAAAGAACTATGAACATCCTTCACTATAAGAAGGCAGACAGACTGCCCGCCGTACATTTCGGCTACTGGCCGGAAGTGCTCATAGAGTGGGCCGAGCAGGGCAAGATATCTATGGAGCTTGCCAAGGGCTGGAGGATAGGCAACGAGTGCGAGATCGAGCTCGACAGGATGCTCGGCTGGGACTTCAACTACCTGCGCCAGCAGATGATGCCCAATCACAGGCTCTATCCGCCGTTCGAGACGAAGGTGCTCGAGACTCTTCCGGACGGGAGCCAGCGTGTGCAGAACCATCTGGGCCTTATAGAGAGGATAAAGCCGGGACTCAGATCCATACCTTCCGAGGATGACTATCTGTTAAAGGACAGGGACGCTTTTGAGAAGCTGTATAAGCCCAGGCTCAAATATTTCCCTGAGAGGGTCGACAGGGAGTTTTTCAGTCATTTCAACGAGACCAGGTCCTACGACAGCCCGGCCTGCCTCTATATGGGCTCGATCCTTGGAGATATCAGGGATATGTGCTCGCTCGTCGGCATGAGTTATCTTATGTATGATGAAGATGAGGACCTTTTCAGGGATATAGTCGACACACATGCCGATCTCCAGTATGAATGCATCAAAGCAGTGTTCGAAACAGGCGCGAGATTTGATTTCTGCCACATGTGGGAGGACATGTGCTTCAAGACAGGACCCCTCATAAGTCCTAAGCATTTTGAGGAGTATGCTGCCAAGCATTACAAGAGATATACCGATCTCTGCCATCAGTACGGGATCGACATCGTATCCCTCGACTGCGACGGTGTCGTAGACGAACTGATCCCGATCTGGCTCGAGAACGGCGTCAATACCATCTTCCCGATAGAGGTCGGAGTCTGGGGCGACCAGTTCGCTGCGGCAAGGAAGAAATACGGCGAAAGGCTCCTTGGCGTCGGCGGAATGGATAAGCGTGTCCTCCGCGAGGACAAGGCGGCCGTGGACGCCGAGATCGAAAGGCTGAAGCCCATCATCGCGCTCGGAGGCTTTATCCCCTGCGTCGACCACAATATAATGCCCGGCACCAAGTTCGAGCTCGTTCAGTACTACACCGATAAGATAAAGAGCTTAAAAATCTGATGACATCATGACCGCCCTCTGTCACAGAACCAGGCGGTCTTTTCATACTTTCATAAGGGAGGTATCATATGGCGCTTATAACACTCAACTTCGAGAGCCAGTATCTTGGCAATAACCATAACGTCGGGTAATAATGCCCGACAGGGACAGGGATACCATGGCCAGGGATTTTTATTCCAGCGGAAAAAAATACAAGGTCCTCTGGCTTCTGCACGGTACCTTCGGGGACTATTCCGACTGGATAAGGAAATCCATGATCGAGCTTTACGCCTCCGAAAGAGACCTTATAGTCGTGATGCCGTCGGCCATGAACTCGAACTACGCCAACTGGCCGTCCTTCAGCACCGGCTATGACATGTTCGATTATCTCACTGAGGAACTGATGCCTCTCGTATACGGCTGGCTCCCCGCATCGGACAAACGGGAAGATAACTTCATAGCCGGTCTCTCGATGGGAGGCAGAGGCACCTTCGTCTACGCCTTCAACCATCCCGAACTGTTCGCGGGAGCTGCGATACTCTCGGCCAATCCGTATGATTTCAGAAAGCTCAGAGAGAAAGGCACGGGCATGTGGGAACGCATGAAGAAATCCGCCGTCAATTTCGAAGGCGGCGAGGAGGAATTTATCGATTCCTACCAGAATTCAGTAAAGGTGCTCCGGGAACAGGTGAAGAAAGGAGCCGTCCTGCCTAAGCTGTTCATAGGCGCCGGCGAGGAAGACAGGATGATAATGGACGATATGCCCGAGACCAAGGCGCTCCTGGAAGAGCTCGGCATAAAAGACGTCATGTATCATACGGCTCCGGGGCTGGCACACGAGTGGCGCTACTGGGACATGGCGATCGAGAAGGCTCTCGATTTCTTCGGGATCGAGAAAAAGGACTGACCGGCAGTTATATAAAGAAGCATGAAAAGGACCTCATCTGTCAGATGAGGCCTTAGTATTCTAGCATTATGCTTACGGTTCCGTATCAGGCTCAGGCTCTTTCGTCTTTTCAGGCTCCTGGGTCTTCTCTGGTGTTGGTTCAGGAGTCGGCTCGGGAGTGGTGTCCGGTGTCGGATCAGGAGTCGGCTCGGGCGTATTATCAGGTGTCGGTTCCGGCGTGTCGCTCGGCTCCGCGGACCCTGACGGTGAAGGAGACGGGCTGCTCGAAGGAGCGGCGTTAGACTTTGTTGGTGATGCCGACGGTTTTGTTGTAGGTCTTGCGGTCCTCTCAGGTTCTCTGGTCTTGCTCGGGCTGGGGCTCGGGCTCGGCGAAGGAGACGCGTCAGCCGAGGCTGAAGGCGTAGGCTCGGGAGCCGGTCTGCCCGTAAATTCTATGGAATGTATGATCCTCGAGTAGACATCCGAATAATCGTACTCGGTGCCGTTCCCTTCAAAGAACAGCACTGATATTATGCTGTAGTCCTCCTGGTCCAGGAACCAGTAAACGTCTATGATCCCCAGCACGCTGGGTTCCTTCGAATCGATCCTGGCATGTATCATTTCCGTGCCGTTGATGACGGCCTTTTCCTTTGATATAAGGGATGAATCCGCGTGATTGTCCTTAAGCTCGCTTATCATCTCGTCGGCAAACCGGGCAAGATCGTCCTCCGTGTGTCCTTCTCCTGCCGCTCTTGAGGCGTACATCATCGCATAGTCTGCGCCGTTCTTCTCGGGATATACATACGGATCCTCATCTTCCCACTCTTCAGGCACCTTGAGGACATAGTTCCCGACGGTATAGTCGCGGAGCCTGTTGAAAAACGCATCTGATATCTTCTTTCCCGAATCACTTAAGGCAGGAGTCCCCTCAGGGGCAGGGTCGGCGGTCTCGTAAGGCTCTATAGCTTCCTCTGTAGGCACAGGCTCATCTGCAGCTGCCAGTTCCCTCTGTTTCTGGATCACTCCTATCACTATAAGGACCAGCGTCAGCACCGCAAGGGCAATGATCACATATCTTATGATCTTTTTGCTCCTGCCGCTGTCCTGACCGTCTTCCTCATCATCGGGAAGATCGAAGATCACCTGTTCCCTGTCCTGCGTCTTATTATCATTTCTCTGCTTACGCTCTTTTTCTCTTCCGCTGTCGTAAGAAGCGTAACTGTCCCCTGTACCGGTGTCAGCCGTTATATCGCTGTCATCATCGATCGAATGTACCGAGGGAAGATCGAGCTCGAAAGCGTCGGCACCGGTGTTATCCGCGTCCTCCTCAGGGAGAGTATCCGCGATATTTTCCGCTTCCGCTTTTATCACATCCGTTATAGGAAGCCCGCAGTGGGGACATTTATCCGCAAATGTTGAAACTATCCTGCCGCATTTCGGGCATTTGACAAGAGCCATCTATCCTTTAATCTCCTTTAAGACAATAAAACACATCTGAGAGGTATCAGAACCTCGCCTTTTCCATTATACCAAATATCTCAGATAAATATATTCGCTTTTCAGCACATTTCCGTCTGCCCCGTCAAATAAAGCCGTCACCAGACGAAAACGGCTATTTTATCCGCAGCCGTCTCGGACTTTTTCCCGTTCCAGTGCATGAGGCTGCAAAGCATCTTTTCAGAAGAGACATATTTGTCTTCCTCATACGAGTCACTGCATTTAAGATAGCTGATGCTGTCCCTCTTGATGCTTCCGTCCTTATATCCTGTTTCAAGGAAAGTGCTGACATCAGTATCGATCGCAGTGCTTTCCTTTTTCACCGTGTCCCATATGCAAAGGGTACCCGAATAGCTGTACCCGCATTTTTTCGAATCAGTAAAATACAGTACACCCTTCCCATCCGAAGTGAAATATGCCCTCAGTTCAGAATAACTGTCATCAAACAGCCCGTAATTATTCCTGTATGCATAACACGAGTCGGAGATCAGAGTCGATCCGTCCTGATCAAAAGAGCGATACCAGAGTTTCCCTGTTTCACCGTCAGCATCAGTGAGATAGATAACTGAGTCCCCTTTGGGAGACAGCATATAGCCAAGAACGCCTTCAGCGGCCTTTACGGTATCCGACAGTCTGCCGTCATCAAGGCCCGCGATGAACAGATGGCGCTCCTTTGTAAGATACGCCGTATGTCCGTTCCTTATATCGAAGCTTCTTATGTCGTCTGCCAGTATTTCCGACTTCCCGTCAGGAGATACCGAGCACATCATCCCCAGATCATTGTCCTTTTTTATCCTGGCATAAAGACAGCCCTTATGGTAATCTGTAAAAACATCTATATTCCCCTTATCGCTGAATATATGATTGAAATTCGGCCTGCCCGGCAGATGAACGGGGATTATGCCGTCCTCTTTATCCCACAGATACATCGTATCCTGACTTCTAAGGCGTATGACCGCAAAATCACCGTCATCATTTATACCGGCGTCGGTGATCCTCTTTTCATCCAGTTCTAAAACTGTTTTCTTTTCACCGTTTGAAACTATATATACTTTATATCTTGCTTCCCCCTGAGGCACCTCTTCATCGAGACGGCATTCACTGAAGCACATGAAGCTGCCGTCGCCGGATATGCATATCGGGATCACCTCAAATCCGGTGACACTGCCGTAATCGCAGACGGTCCTCACGTTTTTCTCACCGGCATCAAGGCAGAAAAGAGAAAGAGAGGAGTGGTCACGAACAACGTCAAGGACCGAGCCTGTATCTGACGCTGTCACGAAATACTCGTAAGGCCCTAACGATACGGGCCCGTCGTCCCCGTACGAATATCTGAAAAAAGAATACTCGTCGTAAAGTCCCGGCGGATACTCGTCTCCCGTGGACTCTTCCGGAAGGAAATATCTTTCCTTTCCCTTCTCATGGAAAATGACCTTGACGTATATGACGGAATCATCCCTTACTTCCGATATCCTGTATACGTTCTCATCCACAGGTTTATCGGCATCTTCCGATCTCACTGAAAGCGAGCCGTCTTTCCCGAGCAGTATGATATGCTCCCTGTCGACTGTCGCAGTTACGGAGCCGAATCTCCCGGGTATCTTCGACAGAGTGCCGGCACTGATCTCAAGATACGCATTCCCATCCGTATCTATATATGCGCCTGAGGGTTTCTTTTGAGGCTCCTCATAGTCGTCTTTATCCGTTTTGCACCCTGAGGCCGATATGAGAAGGAGAGCTGTTATAACAAGGCATATCATCCTCTTAAAAATCTCAAAGCTTTTTTTAATCATAAGTTCCTCTTCCCTTCCCCCCTCGATATGAAACAGTACTGTTACCCTTCTGAACTCATGTACCGTTCATGCCCGGTTTTTATATTATCAGATTATATCAGATATCCTCCTTATGTTTGAATACAAAAAAGTCCATCGAAAAAAATGAAACGGCCCTCTGTCCCCGAACCCGGGCAGATGAGCCGTTTGAGCTCTATTAATCTCTCAGACCTGGCCTTTATACTTCTTACCAGTCTTCAGCAACACAGGAATCGGGATTTAAGACCACTCTTAACACGATCCCGGGATACAGGAATGCTCCGCAGTCTATCTCGTCGCCTCTCCTTACGAATTCGCATACCCAGCTGCCGTCAGCGCCAAAATGGCCCTCCTCTATCGTGAAAGCCGTGAGCTCAGTTGCAGCCCTGCTCTGATATGTCCTTGTCGGGAAATGATCGTCGGGATCCGTCCGCTTGAGGAATCTCGCGGCGAAACCTACTCCCGCCATGTAATACTCCGTGGGGGACGCCTCAAACACGACCGCTCTTCCCCTCCTGTCAAAGGCGTCCGGATCGTCATTTAGGAGCGCGCCTATCCTCATGTTCCTTCCTAAAAGCGCTCCCTTTTCGTTCCTCGTCGTGAAGTTGAAGGTTATATGGTATTTTTCACGCTTTACATGCTTATATGTCTGGAATTCCTTCTGTGTCACCCCGAATATCCTGTCCGTACCGCCGTACTTCTTTATTACGGGAGCCATGAGCGACAGTATCTCAAAGCTGTCGGCTACCTTTTTCGCAGCGTCCGTCAGAGTCCCGTCCGACTTCACTGTGCTCTCCGCTCCGAATCCGCATATGCCTATGGCGCCAAGATCAGCGGCCGCGTGGATATGGTTAAGCGCGAAACCTTCCCCGCCTGTGCCCGTCTCGGGTATGAAGAGCATGTTTCCGTTTTTCAGATGGGACCTGCATGTCCTCATATAGCTTTCCATATCCTGCATATAGATGTCGGCTCCGAAGCACTTTATGGAAGGGGCAGCCTTCTGCCATATAGGTATCGTCCTTCCTACAGGCGCTCCCGAGGAATAGCTCTGTCCTCCGACCTCCTGCCTTACCTCGCCTACTATCGTGTTCATTATGAGAGGAAGCTCGGGATATATCTCGTTTCCCGCAGAAGCGATCCTTTCTATCGCCCTTCCGAAATACCATGAGGAGAAGGCTTCATGGGCGTATCTTCCGAAGCGTCCGTACCAGGAATCGTCTTTCATGGATGCCCCCGAATCCTCGAGCACTATTCCCTTTAGTTCTTCAGGAACGCCAATGTCGAAATCGCTCTGTGCCTTTTTCGAGTAGTCCCTGTCCGCGGGATAAAGCCCGACCTCATTTTCGACCTGTACCGCTATCACGGTACGCTCGTTTTTGTCCTTATCCCTTATCTCTTCTATAAGCCGGGCAAAAGCTTTTCTGTCTGCCTCTACAGTCTCGCTGCAGTGAGGGGACATCATGGGAACTACGCCGCCGTCAGCCTTGATGGCCAGCTTGAACCTCTTTTTGTCTCTTTTTGCCCAATCAGGCATATATGTCAGGTCGGCGTTCTTGCTGAACCCGAACCAGAGGATTATGAGATATAGCCCTGCATCCCTTACCTGGTCTATAAGGGAGTCGACCATCGAAAGGTCGAAAACGCCTTCCTCGGGCTCGAGCTGATACCAGTAGACGGGTACCTCGAGAGTGTTCCCGTGGTAGGACTTCACAGCTTCTATGCTGCGGCGTAACATCTCGCGGTCCCCGTTGCTCGAATTGTGGCTCTGAAGGCCCAGCACGAATATCGGTTCCCCGTTCCTGTCTTTGAAAATAGTATCCATATCTTACCTCGCCTGAAAGTATCGCTGTCCTCATTATATCATCCGCCGCTGCTCATCATAAAGCCTGCTCACGGCCTGCCCGGTAAAAATCACATATCTTTGATGATATGCGTTCCTGCTATGGCTTTGACGGGCCCGATGGTGCATAATGGTATTGTCCCAATCGACAGTAAAACATGACCGTTCATGGAGGCATTTATGGTAGAAAAGAGCTTTTTTGAAAGATACTGTGACCTTAAGAGCAGGATAGCTCCGTTTGAGCTCAGAACAGATCCCGAGACCGTAAAGACGAGAGCGGCAGTCAACATACTGCTCGAGCGTGCATACAACGTTGCCGCGGGAGCAGGAGTCGATGGAAGATTCGGCCTCGGTTCCGGGCATAATGTGGAGAACTATATGAGACGGGCCGGTGATTATGTTGGCGCTCTTGAAAGAGGCGAATATCCGCTTAAAGGAAAAGTGACTGAACCCGGCCTCGCTTTCATAGACCACAGCTTCATAAAGAAGGACGGGCGCATGCATGTCTTCTTCAACAGAGGGTATATCGGATATGAGTGGGATACGATGCCTGTCCAGACTGTGGGCCACGGCGTCAGCGATGATCTCATAAACTGGACATGGGAGACGCCCTGCCTTTCAGTGGATCCCAGCGAATTCGAGAACTATCAGGTGTGGTCACCGGGCGTAGTCGAAAAAGACGGCACCTATTACATGTACTACACGGGCGTCAGGTACAGCTGCGCGCAGGCCATATGCCTTGCGACATCGCAGGACCTGTACAACTGGGAGCGTTATGAAGGAAATCCCATAGTAAAGCCCGGTCCGTGGGGCCCCTGGGACATCGGATGCTGGTCGGACTGCCGTGACTCGATGGTATTCATCGACAGCGACGGAACGGCATATATGTATTACTGCACGACTAAATTCGGGGAAGACGGAAAGACCGTTCCCGCAGTCGGAGTCTCAGTATCACGCAATATGGTAAACTGGGAGGACAGAGGAGCTTACTCCTTCGATATATGCGACTTCGCGCTCGAGTCGCCGTATGTGCTTAGACACGACGGAAGATACTACCTTTTCTATACGAACTGCGGCCACGGAACTGCGTATGCCGTCTCGGATGACCCCATATCCGGATGGCAGAGCCTCGGTATGCTCATACCATGGACAGTCCCGCCGGAATGCCCGGCAAACGTGCCGTCCTGTGCCGAGGTGTTCGAATTCAAGGGAAAATGGTATATCTCAAGCTGCCTGAGGGAGCCCGGTAACGAACAGTACCTCGAGCTTTTCGAGCTTGGATGGAACAGCGACGGTACCGTGACGGTAGGAAAAAGGCTCGAGTGATAAAAGGAGGCGTTCCCGCCTCCTTATACATATCCACTGCGGTCCCATACCGCTGATGATGACTTTTAACGGATTCCAGTAATAATACGGTACAGGGCAGTCAGTACGATAAAAGTCTTAAAAGGAATAAAAGATATAGTTCTTTTCCGGGCTGTCCTTCCGCACCGGCTCAGTCAAACAGTTCCGACCGTGTGGGTCTCAGCTTTGACAGCAGGCCGGCTGCCATGTGGCAGAGCCTCATGATAACAGGCGAAGCGCTTTGCGACACCAGGCAGAACAGCTTGTATCTCGGGCGGATCCTGCTCCTCATGACCTGCCTTATATGGTTTTTCGAAAAGGCCTGCATCTCACGTACGACCGGTCCCGCTTTCTTTTTCTCCTCCCGGGACAACGTGCTGTAGCTGCGCCACATCTTGCCTATGACCGCGATGCATCCCGGCAGAAGATCCTCCGGATACATGTTCAGGGCCTCATATTTTGCTATGTATGCATTCCATGCATCTTCTATGTTCCTTAACGACAGCGTATGCGAGAGACTGCTTTTTCTCATGCGGAAATGGAAGAATACCTGTGAAAGGGATGCTATGGTCCCGCCGTTTTCCGCGAGCTTCTTCATCAGCACCCACGTGGTCGCGATATCCTCATAGGCGAAGCCCTCAGGAAACCTTATACCGCTGAAGCATTCGCGGCGGTAGATCTTGTTCCACACCACGTCGCAGAATATCCCCTTTGCGTAAGGGGCAAGGAGCTCATCTCCCCTGAATACAAGGAACGGCTCATCCTGTTTTTTGGGAGTGACCGTTTTCCCGGCATATTCCATACATCTGCCTCCCGCCACGATATCGGCGCCGGTGGCCGAAGCTGCCTTAAGAAGTTCACTGAAGGTCTCAGGTTCGATCCAGTCGTCACTGTCGATAAATGAGATGTATTCCCCGTTAGCCAGTTCCAGTCCGGTATTTCTCGTGGCGGCAAGCCCCCTGTTCTCATTATGTATCACGCGTACCCTGCCGTCAGCACGTGCATATCCGTCGCAGATCTCCCCGCATCCGTCCGTCGAGCCGTCATCGATAAGAATGACCTCAATATCCCGTTCGGTCTGAGCCAGGATGCTGTCG
Source organism: Christensenellaceae bacterium (assembly GCA_017523755.1). Taxonomy (GTDB): domain Bacteria; phylum Bacillota; class Clostridia; order Christensenellales; family Christensenellaceae; genus SIG371. The sequence continues at coordinate 24,553 of JAFWWA010000010.1, forward strand.
AGACATCGTCTTATATATGGTCCTACATTGTAAACAGGTACTATCACGCTTATCATTTTTCCCTCCGGTCAAAAGATGCATGTTCATGATCAGATGTGCCTGACATGATGCTTTATAACGCATGATACGGCCTTACCACAGCGATATTATACACCATGCGCTGACAGGCCTGCCCCGGTCCTCCCGTCCGTGTCCATATTTTTATGATCTTCTCTGCCAGGACGGTCTCTTTTCCCGCGGGCTCCCTGGGATTGCGGGGAAAATACATAAGGATATATAATCTGTATATCAACTACAGGGAGCAGGGATATGGATATAAGCATAGTGCCTATGACAAGAGAGCTCATGCACGAGATGTATAAGGATTTTCAGTTCGATCCCGACATATTCGACGATATGGAGCTTTATGAAAACAAAAAAAACTACATATATGACGAAAAGAAGGTGGACTTCCTTTTCGATATGAGGAGCAGCGAAGAGAACAGCCACGCTTTCGCCGTGATGCTCGGAGGCGAGATCATAGGGGAAGTCGGGCTCAGGCACGCGGACCCTGAAACAGGAGAATGCGAGCTTTCGGTACACTTAAAGAACGATCAGGTAAAGAATCTCGGCTACGGTACGGAGGCTGAGCGTCTTGCCGTAAAGTACGCTTTTGATGAGCTCCATATGGACAGGGTATTTGCCGAGTCCCTTATAAAGAACACGAGGAGCCAGCATGTGCTGATGAAAGTGGGTTTCAGCTATACCGGAGAGGAGGATGGCTTCAAACAGTACCTCCTTAAAAAAGAAGACTGGGAAAAAATGTCCGGCCACTCAGCTTCAGACAGGTAAGCGTTACAGGTACTGAATAAAAAACGGGGTGGAAATATGGTGATTAATGTATATGAACGCTATTTCGGTGCCGACGCCGTTTTCAGCGGGATAAAAAGAAACGGAGCGCTCGTCATGCTCATAAGCGACTCCGAGGCGGGTCAGATCACATACAGGGCGGCTGTGACTTTCTTCCCTCATACCGATGAGGAAGACTTCGCCGTATCCTATGACGCGTATTTTGAAAAGGTACTTTTCAGCGGAAAAGGCAGAAGATCGAGGAAGAAGGAAACCCTGCTGCTTGAAAAGCTGAAAGAAGAGACCGATACCATCGCTCGGGAAAACGGCGCACGTGTTTTATGGGACAGCCCGCTTACAGATGAAAGAAGAGGCTGACAGCATCTCCCTTTTCTGATACGTTATAAAAACAGTTTTCTTAAATCACGGCCACCCTTTAGAAGGATGGCCGTGATCCAGTCTTATGCTTTTTTGGCACTTATCTCTTATATACCGTTTATAAGGATCTTATTTTTGCTTTTATGTCTTCCGCCTTCGTCAGTGCTCAAGCCTGTACAGACGGCAGCACGGCGTCTCGGGATGATCGGAAGTTTCAACATGTATCTCATATGAAGATATCTTCTGGGCGACAATCCTGTTTTCAAGCAGATCATAACAAGCGAACTGATCATCCCATCCTACGTCACCTGGAACTATGTCTGTTTTCGTATCGCCATGGCATCTGTTGAGTATGAACGCATACGCTTCCCTTGAGCTAAACGGTTTTGTTATAAGCACATGCCAGGGATCATAGTATCTTGCCGTCCTTCCGAGGCCTGCCCTTGCCACGTGTATGATCTCCCTGTTTTTAAGAAGCTCCAGGGTCTTCTTCCCCAGTCCCGCGATATCCCCGTTAATGACAAGGGGGCAGCCCAGCATCGCAAACTGTATGAAAACAGCTTCATTCCTGAAGAAGTCGAATTTAAGGGGAAGGTCTCCCGGCTGATATGTCCCGCCTTCTTCCATGGCATCTGCTCTCAGATTAGCCTCGGAAGCTTTCGGATCCGTATCGCCGTCGCGGCAGCTGTCGAGCTGATTCCGCGTGATCTCAAAAAAGTCGGCGTCGTCCGTGATGCTGTCGATAATAACGACATCAGCTATCCCTGACGCCCAGGCAAGATCATCTTTTGACGCCTTAACAGCGACCCTTATGTTTTTGCCGGCCGCGCCGATCAGCCTTTCCGCGGCTTCATGGTCAGCGCCGGCATCTACGGTTATCATCTGCGCTCCCGTCCTTCTTATAAGAGACTCTGCCTCTTCTACTGAGATACTGTTGTCTAAAGTGATGTCGGTAGAAAAACCGCGTGACTTAAGAGCCCCTGAAAATGCTCCTATATCGCTGAATCTGCCGTCCGGTCTGCCCAGCCTTATCACCTGATACCCCGCGTTATAGAGGCCTGTGTCAAGAAGAAGATCAGCTTGTCTTGATATCTCTTTCTCATCAAGACAGGAAGCATCGTAACCCATATAGAATCCGTTTTTCATTTTAAATTCCTTTCCTATCTAATAGATATTTTATTAGCTTTATGTCTGTATCTGCCGGATATCATTATTATAGACCACCTTGGGAATAATAAAAAGATGTACAGGCAAAAAGGCCGTCTTGATACAGACGGTCTTTTTCCTTGTTTAATGAAGAGCAGTATAGTATATTCAAGGTATAGCATGACCATTTTGATACGTTCGACCGTCCTTAGACACCGGCCGGCTTTCTGTTGATGTGACAGCCGCGCTCCGTCATACGGCGGTCAGGACAGACACGGGATAACGGAGGATCCAATCAATGCAGTATTTCAGGAATGAAGGCGGTTCCCTCATTTTCAGGAACCACGGCGAGACTCTTATGATCACTCCCTGGGGCAGGGACAGCCTCAGGGTAAGATCAGTCATTATGGGGGATATAAGGGATGACAGATTCGCACTGCTGGATCCCGGGGATACGGACTGCAGGATAACAGTATCGGAGTCGGAAGCAGAGATAGAAAACGGCAGGATAACCGCCAGACTGACCTTGAGCTCATGGAAGAAATACATGAAGATCTCCTTCTATGATCAGAACGGAGAGCTGCTTTTAAGAGAAGTCGATGACTATAACGCCCTTCAGATAAGAGCCCGGCATTTTGAGCCTGCGACCGGCGGCGACTTCAGGCTCAGGGTCTCGTTCGAAGGCATCGACGGGGAACATATATACGGCATGGGCCAGTATCAGGAGGAGATGATCGACTGGAAGGGGGCGGTCCTCGAGCTGGCACACAGGAACAGCCAGGCCAGCGTGCCCTTCATGATCTCGAGCCGGGGATACGGGCTGCTCTGGCATAACCCCGCGATAGGAAGAGTCAGCTTCGGCACGAACAGGACCGTATGGGAAGCCGAATCGGCAAAGCAGATGGATTACTGGATCACTGCAGGAAGCTCCCCTCATGCCATAAGCAGGAATTATGCCGAGGCTACCGGATTCCCACCCATGATGCCGGAATACGGGCTCGGCTTCTGGCAGTGCAAGCTCAGATACTGGAATCAGGAACAGGTTTTGAGCGTAGCAAGGGAGTACAGGATGCGCGGCCTTAAGATAGACGTGATAGTGATAGATTTCTTCCACTGGCCGAGGATGGGCGACTACCGCTTCGATCCGGAATTCTTCCCGGATCCCGGGGCCATGGTAAAAGAACTGAAAGAGATGGGCATAGAGCTCATGGTGAGCGTATGGCCTCAGGTCGCCCTTACGAGCGAGAACTATGAGGAGATGTATCAGGAAGGTCTTCTCGTGCGGGCTGAATACGGAGAACAGATAGGCATGCGCTTCGTCGAAGACAGCATGTTCCTTGACGCGACAAATCCCCGTGCTAGGAAATACCTCTGGAAAAAGATAAAGAAGAACTATTATGACCTTGGGATAAGGATATTCTGGCTGGACGAGGCCGAACCCGAGTACGGTACATATGATTTCAAGAACTATAGATACAGTATCGGGAGCAACCTTCAGATCGGGAACATCTATCCGCAGATGTTCTCAAGGGCATTCTATGAAGGCATGACGGAGGAAGGCCAGAAGGATCCAGTCAATCTTGTAAGATGCGCGTGGGCAGGGAGCCAGCGCTACGGAGCTCTCGTATGGTCCGGCGACATAATGTGCAGATGGGAAGACTTCAGGCGTCAGGTATGCGCAGGCCTGAGCATGGGGACTGCAGGCATCCCCTGGTGGACTACTGATATCGGCGGATTCCACGACGGATGGACAGAGAACGATGATTTCAGGGAGCTTATAATAAGATGGTTCGAATGGGGCTGCTACTGCCCTGTCATGCGCATCCACGGCGACAGGAAGCCTGTGGTAAAAGTCACGAGAAAGGACGGCACGCCCGTGCTTGATTCGGGATCGGATAATGAAGTGTGGAGCTTCGGGGAAAAAGCATACGGGATAATGACGTCGTATATGAGGAGACGTGAAGATCTGAGGCCTTACATACGGGAACTGATGGAAGAGGCGCATGAGAAGGGCCTTCCTCTCATGAGGGCTATGTGGTACTCCTTCCCTTCAGATCCCGCCTGTGCGGAAATAAAGGATCAGTATATGTTCGGAGACAGATATCTGGTCGCGCCAGTCATGTATCCGGGGATGAGGAGCAGGGATGTTTATCTTCCGGAGGGAAACTGGAAAAACACCGACACCGGGGAGACAGTAAAAGGAGGATCGGTGATAAAGGCTGACGCTCCTCTCGAACGCATCCCCGTATTCGAACTTATACAGCGATGACCAAAGCCCATAATGCGGAGCTTCAAAAAAAATAAAAAAACTTTTCAGATTTCTGTGACCTCTGAGCCCGGTTTTCTGTGTATAGGGTTGGAAGGGAAAGAAAAGACCTTCCAGAAGGAGGAAACAGAAATGAAAAGGAATATGAAAAAGGTACTTGCCCTTATAGCGATAGTGATGATGATGGTTACAGCATTCGGATGCGCTAAGAGCACTGAAAAGAAGGAAGATATCGTTGGCGGATGGAAGGAAGCTGAAGACGGTACGATAACAGATGAGTTAAGAGAGATCTTCGACAAGGCTACAGAAACACTGACGGGTGTGAATTACGTGCCTAAGAAGCTCATCGCGACACAGCTGGTCGCCGGAATGAACTACAAGTTCCTCTGCGACGCGACGGTCGTCTATCCCGGAGCGAAAGCTCACGAAGCAGTACTCATAATATATAAGGACCTGAAGGGGAACGCCAGCGTGATCGAGATAATCGATGAGACCATGGAAGAGGAAAATATGCAGATCGCAAATCCGGTCGTACCGGTCGATTCCATCGAAGACGCGGAAAAAACGACGGGATTCGACATGGAAGCACCCGAGGCCATAGAAGGATATGACGGCAGGAACATATACGTCATAAGCGGAAAGACGATACAGATCATCTACGGAGGAGAGGAAACGAACCTCTACGTAAGAAAAGCAAAGGGCAGTGACGATATCTCGGGAGACTACAACGTATACAGCGATATCCGTGATATCACCGTCGGAGATATCACCGTAAACGCCAGAGGGAACGGGAACGGTTTCATGACAGTGACCTGGGCGAAGGACGGATATACCTTTGCCGCGATGGCGAGCGATACGATGACCGAGGAGTTCGTGACCGGGCTCGTTGGCAAGATCGGATAACAGACATACCGGAAGAGAGTTTTTTGAAGAACATGGAAGACAGTGCCATAGTACAGCTTTACTGGGACAGGGACGAGAGCGCTATAACCCGTTCCAATGAAAAATACGGAAGCTATCTGAGGAAGATAGCTTTCAGCATACTGTTTAACAGGGATGACAGCGACGAGTGCGTCAACGATACCTATCTTAAGGCCTGGGATTCCATACCCCCGAAAAGACCGGAAAGACTCTCCACTTATCTCGGAAAGATATGCCGGAACCTGTCGATCAATCTCTACGAACGCATGACGGCGTCAAAGAGGGGCGGTACCAATACCGACGTGTGTCTCGACGAGCTGGAAACCGTGCTCGGCACATCGGGAGAGGCTGATGAGCATCTCGATATGGCTCTCCTCACAGAGGCCATAAACGGGTTCCTCTCCTCTCTCGACAGCGACGTGAGGAACATGTTCGTTCTAAGATACTGGCACATGGAAAGCATCAAAGACATATCAGGAAGGCTCAAGACCGGCGAGAGCAGAGTCAAGATGAGCCTCTCACGCGCGAGGGCAAAGCTCAAGGAACATCTTTTGAAGGAGGGATTCGAACTGTGAGAGCGATAACTTTTTTAAAGGCTATGAACGATATAGACGACAGCAATATCGAAGCAGCGGAAAAAGCAGAAGAGAAAAACAGAGTGACCCAGTTTCCCTCATGGCTGAATATAAAGACGGTGACCGCGATAGCGGCAGCCCTCGTGATAACGGTGACCCTCGGCATCGTGCTTACAAAAAAGGATGACAAGACCATGGCTGTAAATCCCATGGAGCAGGTCATAACGACAGGGGAAGCGGAAGAGCTGACAGGCTATCCCTTGACCGTTCCGGAAAGCTTCATGGAGAGCCGAAAGACAGAGCTGTTCGTCTATAACGGACAAATGACAGAAGTAAACTATGTCGACAGGAAGGGCGAGATAGTGCTGACCGTTAGGAAAGCTCCGGGAGATGAGGACATAAGCGGGAACTATAACGAATACGATAAGACGGACCGGATAGAGGCCGGAGGCACCGTCTATACTCTAAAGGGCAATAAGGGAATGATAAACCTGGTGCTCTTCACACGGGACGGGTACAGCTACTCTGTTGACTGTGCTCCGGGGATGACCATAGAGGAAGCGCTCGAACTCGCGCACGAGATACGGTAAAAAGCTGCGGTACAGCGCTGCAGAAAAGAAAGTATGCTGTCCAAAGGGAGGCGCTTCGTAAGGAAGCTGCCTCCCTTTAATGTTTATACCTCTCCCCTATGTTCCTGGCTCCTTATATCCTCACTGCCGGCCTTATTTACCTTATAAGGCTCACGAGCTCCTCGAGAAACGACGCTGCACGGGCCAGCAGATCATAATCGGCCGCGTCTTCATCACCTTCCATGTACATAAGCTCTTCGATCTGATCGAGAGCTCTTGTTAAATTCTCCCTTGCCCTTCTTGCCACTTCTCTTCTCTTTTTCATTTCTGCCTCCTTATTAGAGTTCCGGGTCGTCACAGAGAAAGTCCCTGCCGGCACCGCCCCCGAAGATGTCCTCAGTGAGCCATCTTAATAGCATACAGTCCTCCAGAGGATCGTACGGGGTCTCCCAGTAAACTGTAAAAGACACTCCTCCGCCTCCCGGCAGTTCCGTAAACTCGTCTGAAAAGCAGTAGGCCGTGATGAGCGCCATCATGTCTTCGGGCTGAAGATCCTCTCTTCTCAGCATGAGCTCCGCCCTGCCCTCTTCTTCCGATGTGTGTGCCTTCAGTTCGGGCACTTCCGCCCCCGCTGCTTTTCTCCTTTCGATGAGGCTCCTTATAAGCATGACCGCTGTCTTAAACCTCACCCTCTTTTCCTTTTCCAGACCTTCCGCGCTGCCTCCGTTCAACATCTTCCTTATTAGCCTTTCTGATCTTCTGTCCATACGTTCCTCCTGTGCTCTTTTTGAGAGTCTTCCGGGCTTCCCCGGGGCGGTCCCCTTTATATACCCGGCTGTCCCTATATATAGCAACGGGTGTCCCTTACTCGGCTTAAGCCGGTATCAATATATTGTGGTATATTTACCGAGGCATACAATATGTAGATTTCGCGCGTTTCAACAATTGTAAACAATCTGTAAATGTGCATTTTTCAGCATTTTAAACAGAGCATAAGGCATAAAAACAGCCTAAAAAAAGACGCCCTGTCTTTTATACAGGCCATCTCTTCCTCTGTCAGACATGTACTGCTGGATGGTCCGGTATTCATCAAAACGCTTTACGGGTGTTTAAATAACACAAACGCATTGCTGAACAGGTGTTTTTCATACATGCGATATAAAAATTTTCACATATGTTATATAATAAAATGAGAGATCATTTATGAGAGGGAGAATATGAAAAGATCAGGTACAGGAAGACTAACAGTGATCATGATAACGATGGTTTTGCTTATTGCCGCCTGTTTTTCTTGCGGATGTTCTTCAGGTACTGAGCTTTCCGATGATGATACTTTCTTTAAAGGGATACATATCCGGCTTCCGAAAGCTTTAAAAGAAGAATCGGCAGGCGGCAATGAAGCTCAATACAGTTCAAAGAACAGCCGTGTCGTCTTTGCTGTTGAGAACAGTGAAAACTACAGGAACGGCTACGATGCGTGGGAGGCGCATATACTCTATTCAAAATCCCTGTACGATAAACCGGGCACAGATATCTCACGCATAAGTATCGGCGGTATAGATGCTCTTATAGAGAAAAAACACGGGCATATATCCCATGCCGTCATGATCCTGAGATCAAATGCTGTCAGCATCAGTTTTGATTCCGAAGACGAAGAAATGCTTGAGAGCTTTGATGAAGCTCTCTTATCAGTAAAGATAGACTCAGGTGAGATCCCCGATATTAATAGATTCACATCACCTGAGACCCTGAAGGAAGAAGGTCTTAAGGAAAAGCCGGCTTATGCGGAAGGCCTGTACATCTATCTTCCGAAAATGTTCAGACCCCTGGAAGTCAACGGTGTCATGAGCTGGGAAGACCCGCCTCTTTACGCCCGGATACAGATAGTGAAGGTCCCGGACAGAATAACCGGTAAAGATGAGAAATGGTGGATCCAAACTATAAAAGACGATCTGTTTGGAGATAATGACTACGGGGCAGTAACAATAAAAACACTTACGATCAACGGTATGGATGCGATCAGAGCAGAATTCGTCACATCAGCCGGTCAGCCAAGCGGCAGAGCCCGTACATATATCGGTATAGACCTTCCCGGAGGTAAGAATGACTCCGTGCTCCTTAAGTTTACAAAGCTGCTCGACAAAAGCCGGGATATGGATTTCGGGCATGTTATTAGGACACTGAGATTTGAAGACGGCTGGATCGATGCTGAAGAATTCAAGCCTGAGATGTTCATCAGCGCAGGCGGTTGAGCATGTAACGGGACATATCACAATGTCCCGTTTCTTATAAACAGGCTGGATACTGCTGTAAAAAAAGATACCCTGATCTTATATCGGGTATCTCAACGCTTAATATTTCGTTATCATTCTGACTGCTGTATGCTCCTGCTGATTAATACTGTCAGATCGGTTTTTTATTATGGGCTTTTGTCTGCAGCCTGTTAACAGTTTCGATCACATATCAGTTTATCGTATATACTCCCAGCCGCACCAATAGTATATAAACTCTTCCATATCCTCCACGTAATCCAGTTCGATATCATTAAAGAAGATGAACCCAATCTCATGGGTCTTATCATTCGTTACCATCAGC
>JAFWWA010000011.1 GCA_017523755.1 Christensenellaceae bacterium
AGGTTATGAAACAGGAGTGATTTGTGAAAAAGATGAATATGAAGAGCAGGCTGCTGGTTGTCGTTACGGTTATCCTTAGCGCAATATCGATAACATGTTTTGTTTTAGCCGGTTCAATTAATAAGAAAAAAACAATTGAGCAGAATGTTGTAAACAATGAAATTGTAGAGGAGAGTAATTCTATTTTACCTTCTGAGCTGTCTGATAACGGTATCTCTGAATCAGATTATATTGATGAAGCCCTAAGAATCTTAGATGAATATAAATTTACAGAAGACGAAGAAATAAAATATTCAGATTCGTATAAGGATATGCTTGGGGCTGTGATCTATGAGTTTGACAGTGATAAGGCGATCTATACGATTAACAGCACAACAGATGAGGTCACATCCATCATCAGAAAGGACGTTGCTGCCTCCGGATTTCTGATCAGCATGGATGAAGCACAAGGTATTGCAGTTGCAGCGATAAATAGATACAGACCGGATTTTGATATGGAAAAGTCTGTTCTGTCAGAAGCAGCGAGGAATGAATCGACCGGATCGTATATGTATCAGTTTGAATGGAGAACAGTTCTGGATGGTGTGGATCTGGGTTCTGTTATGACTGTCAACATATCCGGAGAAGGTGATTTTGTAATGTATTCCTGCATCCAAAATAAAAATGCCGATTTTGATCCGGGTTCTATAAAAGTTGGAAAAGATGAAGCGGAGAAAATAGCGTCTGACTGGTTTAAAGAGAGAAATAATTCCCCATACTACATTGATTATGCTGAGATCCACAGGACAAGGGACGGAAAAACGGTCTGGGATGTTACCATTGCTTATGGGGATCTATATTATATAACCGTAGAGATAAATGCTGAAGACGGCAGTATCATATGCTGGATAGTTTGATCCTAAAGCGGAAGTCAAGAAGAAAGACATCTGTAGCCGATTTTTTTCGAGGCGGTTTTGAAAAACAGTTTTACAGGCACATCTGACTTTTGAAAGCCTACTTGATCGTATCCGAAAAAGTCTTTCATGCTGTGGATCTATAGGGAATGAATACAGCCCGATCTACAAGTATAAAAGGGAAAGCTCTGATAAGGGAGACTGTAATGAGAAAAGGAAGGTTTTATCTGTTTTGTATTCTGATGAGTGTTGTCGTTTTCATGGCTGCGTGCACCGGCAGAGATAATGAGCCTGATCATGAAAAGGAACCTAATAAAAACGAGACCGGGCATTACGCAGTCGTTTATGATTTTGATGCAGATGGGATAAGCAAAAAAAGAAATAATACCGTCCCTCTTAATGATGACCTTTCTGTTGATACAGCGGATGATCCGGCAAAGATCATCGACGCGTGGAATATCCTTTCTGATGAGGAGAAGAGGATCTTTTCCGATATCTTGGATTCCCCTGGAACATGGGAAAAGATAGAGGACGAATACTGGCGTTTTTCAAAGTGCCCTGAGCTTGGCATCTATTGCTCTTTAAGACATGATGCGGATAGCTTTCTTATGCCTTTTGCGTGCTTATATAACGGCAGGTTCAGCATCGGATACGATTTTGAAGTAGAGACACACTACCGTGATCCTATATGCGGATCGACGGAGACAGATACCGGCACAGATTCGTGTCTCGTATATACCGAGGAGATCCCGGCGGGAGAGGCATGTGAAAGAACCGTGATACCCGACAGCCGTGAGCTTATCGATGAACAGGTGCTTTTTGACGGCGACGGAGTCAGGGTCACCGCAGTCTCTCTTAAGAGACAGACAAGGCTAGGGGTTTTAAGGATGCTTCTTAAGCTCGAAAATGGCACTGACAGAGAGCTTTCGGTTTCTTCGGGACTTTCCTGTATTAACGACGCGATGGTAAGGTCGTCTCTTGATGAGACGGTCCTCCCAGGAGAGGAAAAAGAAGTTTACCTGGATTTTGACACCGGTTCAATGTGGGCTTATCTTGACTTTGAGGATGTGTTTCATACCGGGTATAAAGATCCGGTCGATCCAATAGGACAGATATATGTTTCATTCCTGTTAAACGATAAAAGCGGTGTTCTTGCCGAGACAGGGCTTATATCCATACCGGTAAATGACGATCATGAGGATGACGGGCCTGATGATCCTGATGACTGTGTGATATATGACGAGGAGGGCGTTTCCCTGACGCTTGGAGCTGCCACTGATCCTGGTTCCACCAGATATCCGAGACTGCTCGTTACAGTTATAAACAGATCCGGAAGAGATATCAGGATCACTCTTACCGATTCCAAGATCAACTGCACGCCCCGCGATGCTGAGTTTGAGGGAGCGGTCCTTGACGGAAGGCAGCTGTCAGATTTTATCGTGTTTGACTATGAGGAAGGCCTTTCTGAACGTGTTGACATAGTTGACCCGGAACTCAGATTTGAGATCAGGGATATGAAAACAGGTGAACTGATAATGGATACCGGAGTTATATATCCAACAGCGGATATTCCGGACCATATAGGTGAACAGAGATACATTTATAGTTAATACATCCGTACTTTAAGCTAAGGGGGATGAAGCTGTTTCCCGCATACAAGAGAAGTATTGCGGACGTATGCTGCAGGGCGGGGAAAAGCAGAGGGTTCAGACCGGCTGAATAAGATATATATCGCAGTTTCTTTGTTGTCAGGGATCTCAGGACAGCCGATGCTCCGGCGTTTGCGGCACGAAACAGGACCCTGCGGAACAGCGGGAAACTTGGGTAAAATGCCGTCTGCCATGCGTTTTTCAGGCTTTTTATTCTTTTTAAAAAAATATATATTGTTTTTTCCGGAAACTCTGATATAATAAGTTCCGTGACTTTTGTAGAAGGAGGGAATTGATATGAAGAAAGGCATTCATCCCGATTACAATGAATGTGTAGTAAGATGTGCTTGCGGAGAGACCTTCGTTACCGGTTCGGTCAATAAAGAACTGAGAGTTGATATTTGCTCGAAATGTCATCCTTTCTACACCGGCAGACAGAAGCTTGTTGATACAGGCGGCCGTGTTGATAAGTTCAAGAAGAGATACGGAATCAAATAACACAGAACTTCGCAGTTTGTGCGGAGCGTCGTTACATAAAGACGGGCCGGCTTTAGAAAATGCTCCGGGCTGTCTTTTTTGTTGATAGGGGCGGCAGATTTTGAAGAAGACTATGATAGGCGGACAGGGAGTGTTCGAGGGAGTTATGATGAAGTCTCCCGATAAAAGCGCCCTGTCGGTAAGAAAAGAAAACGGGACCATTGAACTCGAACAGTGGGCAAATAAAAAAAGAACGGGAAAGCTTGTAGGTCTTCCTGTGATAAGAGGCATCATTGCGTTCGTAGACATGATGGGTTCGGGATATTCGACCATCATGAAGAGCGCTCAGCTCTATGACGATGATGCTGAAGGCGAATTCGAGCCGAGCAGGCTTGAAAAGAAGATCGCGGAAAAGACAGGGAAGGACGCGACCGACGTCATGATAGTGATCGCCGCTGTCTTAGGAGTCCTGCTGGCGGTGGGTCTTTTCTTCGTGCTCCCGACGGTCATAACAGACCTTATAAAAGGCTCGATTGAGAATACCGTGGTGTTAAACCTCATAGAAGGGCTCATAAGGCTCACGATAATGATGATCTATATGTTCTCTATAAGGTTCATAAAAGATATCGCAAGGGTCTTCGGATATCACGGTGCGGAGCACAAGACCATCAACTGCTACGAGCATGACATGGAGCTTACCGTGGAGAACGTAAGAGCATGCTCGAGACTGCATCCGAGGTGCGGGACCAGCTACATACTGATAGTCATGATAGTCTCCATAATCGTTTATTCGCTGACGGGCTGGGATCTTAAGGGCATACTCAAGATACTGGTGAAGATAGCCCTGCTCCCGCTCATATCGGGGATCTCATATGAGATACTCAAATTCGCGGCAAGGGGCGACGGGATATGCTTCAGGATACTGAGATGGCCCGGCATGCAGCTCCAGAGGCTCACCACGATGGAGCCCGACGACGGTATGATGCAGTGCGCGATACTGTCCTTCGAGGCCGTTCTCGGAGACAGGGACGAGGGTGAGATAGAATCCATGCGGAAGGCTTTCAGCGGTATAGCTGAAGAGAGCGTTAAGGAGGATCCCGAAGGAACGGCGTTGCCCGGGGAAGATCGTGAGGGATCCCTAAAGGAAGATGAACAGGCTTGATGCTTTAAGGTATTCGGCAGGACTGCTCCCCGAGGAGTCTGACGCCGGATATGCCCTGGCATACGTGCTCGGGATATCAAAAAAAGAGATACTGGCCTTTCCGGACAGGGAACTTACAGAGGCTGAAGAAAAGAAGCTTGATGAGATAATAAGGAAAAGGAACGAGGGCATCCCTCTCGCGTACATCCTCGGCGAATGGTACTTCATGGATCTTGTCCTTAAGGTGGACGGCAGCGTCCTCATACCCAGACAGGATACCGAGGTCCTTTGCGAAGCCGCGATCGCCTATCTTAAGGCTACAGGCAGAAGGAAGGTGCTCGACATATGCACAGGTTCGGGATGCATAGCGCTGTCCGTAAAATCGGCCGTACCGGACGCGGAGGTGACAGCGTCGGACATCTCTCCCACGGCTCTTAAAACAGCTTCACTTAACGCTGAGATGAACGGGCTTGACATAAAGCTCGTATGCTCGGATCTTTTCTCCCGCATCGGAGGGAAATACGATGTCATAACCGCAAATCCCCCGTATATCCCGGAAAAAGGATTCGGAGATCTGCCCCGCGAGATAAGGGAACATGAGCCGAGACTTGCTCTTGTCGCGGACGAGGAAGGGCTCGGATTCTATAAAAGGATCGCCGCAGCCGCTAAAGACAGGCTTCTAGGCAGGCTGTTCCTCGAGATAGGCTCCGATCAGGCGGAAGCGGTCACAGGGCTCCTGAAAGAAAACGGTTTCAGGAACATAACGGTATCAAAGGATCTTGCGGGGAATGACCGCCTTGTTACGGCGGACGTCTGACAGGTCCGGAAGAAGAGACATATGCTGATAGATAAACTTGAACAGATAAAGGGAAAATACGAAGAGATATCGGGGAAACTCATGGATCCGGATGTCACTTCCGATATGGGCGAGTACAGGAAGCTCATAAAGGAGAGCTCCGAGCTCGAAGGCATCGTAAGGAAGTACGGTGAGTATAAGGGGATACTGAAGGATCTTGAGGATACTGAAGAGATGCTCGCTTCTGACGAGGTGAAGGGCGACGAGGAGATGCTCATGCTGACCGAAGCCGAGAAGGAGGACCTGATCTCAAAAAGGGATTCATGCGAGACCGAGCTGAGGATGATGCTCGTGCCCAAGGACCCCGACGCCGACAGGAACGTCATACTTGAGATAAGGTCCGGGACCGGCGGTGATGAGGCGGCCCTTTTCGGGCTCGATCTCCTAAGGATGTATACGAGATATGCCGAAAGGCACAGACTCAAGATGGAGTATATCTCATCCAACTTCACCGAGCTCGGCGGCGTGAAGGAAGTCATAATAGGCGTCAAGGGCAAGGGAGCCTTCTCGAGGCTCAAATACGAGAGCGGGGTCCACAGGGTGCAGAGAGTTCCCGAGACCGAATCATCGGGAAGGATACATACCTCGGCGGCGACGGTCGCCGTGATGCCCGAAGCCGAGGATGTGGAGGTCGAGATCAATCCCCAGGATCTCAAGATAGATGTGTACAGGGCCAGCGGCCACGGCGGACAGGGGGTCAACACCACCGACTCCGCGGTCAGGGTCACCCATCTGCCTACCGGCATGGTCGTCACGTGCCAGGACGAGAGGTCACAGCTCAAGAACAAGGACAGGGCGATAAAGATATTAAAGAGCAGGCTGTACACGATGATGAGGGAAGAGGCCGACAGGGAGTACGCGGAAAACAGGAAGAACCAGGTCGGGAGCGGCGACAGGAGCGAGAGGATAAGGACCTACAACTTCCCGCAGGGCAGGGTCACCGACCACAGGATAGGGATGACCATATATAAGATAGAAGAGTTCCTGGACGGTGACATGGATGAGATCATAGACGCGCTCATGAAGGACGAGGCCGAAAGAAAACTTGAACAATATGGATACTGAGATCTTCGATCTTTTTACACAATATGAAGAGGGGATGGACAGGGCTGCCGAAGTCATAAGACAGGGCGGGCTCGTGGGTTTCCCGACCGAGACCGTTTACGGGCTCGGCGCAGACGCCATGAACGAAGAGGCGGTCCGTTCCATATACATTGCGAAGGGAAGGCCTTCCAACAATCCCCTTATAGTCCATATATGCGATATGAGCCAGCTCGACATCCTGGTAAAGGACGTGCCTAAAAGGGCTCTTGAGCTTATGGAAAGATTCTGGCCCGGTCCCTTTACGGCCGTACTGGACAAGAGACCTGAGGTCAACGGCACAGTAAGCGGAGGTCTTAATACCGTAGCGGTAAGGATGCCTTCCAACAGATACGCCTCCGAGCTCATAAGAAGGAGCGGGAGAGTCATAGCCGCGCCTTCAGGGAATCTTTCGGGAAAGCCCAGCCCGACTACGGCAAAGCACATGAAGGACGATTTCATGGGGAAGATACCTGTCATACTTGACGGGGGAAGGGCAGACGTCGGCGTGGAGTCGACAGTATGCGACCTGAGAGGTGACGTCCCCGTGATATTAAGACCGGGCGGTATAACGGCGGAGATGATCAGGAGCGCTGCAGGCAGCGTTGAGATATCGGGCGGCGTTTTAAAAAAACTGTCCGAGGGCGAGAAAGCCCTCTCACCCGGGATGCTCTACAGACACTATTCGCCGAAGGCAGAGGTCTATGTCGCGCAAGGCGCAGATGAGGCGGATACCGTAAAAAGGATAAATGACGCCTATGACGGATATGAAAGGCAGGGGCGTCCATGTGTCATATTCTGTCTTGACGGGAACGCAGGGCTTTACAGGGGCAGGAACACATATCCGCTCGGGAAAGATGCCGGACAGATGGCCTCGAATCTTTTCGACGCCTTAAGGAAAGCCGATGAGGACAGCATGTCCGTCGTCCTCTTTGAGGCTGTGAGCCTTGATGGCATGGGGCTTGCGGTCATGAACAGGATCATAAGGGCAGCGGGTTTCAAGACCATTTAAAAGAGGAGAGGCCGGATTGAAGAACATACTGTTCGTATGCACGGGGAATACCTGCAGGAGCTTTATGGCTGAGAGGCTGCTGAAAAAAGAGATAAAGGAAAAAGGCCTTGATATCACGGCGGATTCCTGCGGGATATATGCATATCCGGGACAGGACGGGGCAGCGAACGCGAAAAGCGTCTTGAGGACGATGGGAGCGGATGCCGAAGGGCACAGGGCAAAGCAGATGTCGCGGAGCCTGATAGAAAAGGCCGACCTTATCCTTACAATGGAAGGACCGCATATGGAGCATATAGCAAGGGCATTCCCTGAAGCTGCCGTAAGGACGCATACGCTCCTTGGATTTGCGGAAGGGCTGTATGGATACGACGGGGCGCATTTACGTGTACCGGATCCCTACGGAGGGGACACCGCCGTTTATGCAAAATGCGCCGCGGTCATCGAAGAGGCAGTCCTTAGGATATGTGAAAAGATCTGACTGATATGTAAAAAGAGGGCATGCAGCGGCATGTCCCCTTTTTCGGGTTCTACAATAAATGTTGGGGTGTGAAAACACTTCAACATTTTTTGATACAAAAAAATCGAGCATAAAGTGCGACATTGGTTTAAAATTTAATCGCCAAAAAAAACTCAAACAAGGAGGCACTGGTTATGCTCGACAATA
>JAFWWA010000012.1 GCA_017523755.1 Christensenellaceae bacterium
GCGAAAGCCTGAAAGCCTTGAAAATACTGATAAATGAGCACCGTGTCTACTTGTGAAAAAGGTGTAGGCGTAAAAATGCCCTTGGTGTCTACTGCTGAAAAAGAAATCGTGCTAAAAAAATATGCGGTGTCCACCACCGAAAAAAATTATATCTAAAAAACATTTTTCGTGTCCACTTTTCTTGACTGCTACATAGAAAAATGGATGTGATTTGAAAAATCGGATTTTTATGGTTAAATATATATTGAAAAGTCGATGATTTCGAACTATTATAATATTGAAAAATCGGTAAATTTAAGCTGTTATTATATTGAAAAATCGTTTATCGGGTGATATCATCATCTAAGAGGACGGGTGAGGGAGGAAAGACATGCTTTTTAGAAAGATCGAAGCACTTATAGAAGAGCATTTAAGATCCGGTTCGGAAAAGATACTGCTGATCGACGGAGCCAGGCAGGTAGGCAAGACGTACATCATAAGACATGTCGGTCAGAAGCTTTTTCCGAATTTTATAGAAATAAACATGATAGAGGATGCCCTTAGCGACCGTTTCTTTGAAAAAATCAGGACCGTAGAGGATTTCTATCTGCAGATAAGTATGCTTGAAGGGAACAGGATGCATGAAAAAAAGGATACGCTGATATTCATCGATGAGATACAGGCATATCCGCATCTTCTGACTCTTTTAAAATTCCTTTCTCAGGATGGCCGTTTTACGTTTATCGCAAGCGGTTCCCTTCTCGGTGTCACGCTTCAGGAGACTGCTTCTATACCTATGGGAAGCATCCGCAAGGTCCGAATGTATCCGCTCGATTTCGAGGAATTTCTTTATGCGAACGGGATGAATCAGTCTGCAGTCTCGCTTATCCGTGAGAAGTTCATGCGTCTTGAGACTCCTGATGTTCAGGTGCATGACAGGATGATGGATCTTTTTAAGAAATATCTGCTTGTGGGAGGTCTTCCCGATGCGGTGAATTCATACCTTTCCACGACGAATATAAGGGAGGTCCGCGCGATACAAAGCGAGATCCATGAATATTATGCCTCCGATGCCTCGAAGTATGACAGTGAGAGAAAACTGAAGATCCGCAGGGTATATGATCTCATACCGTCAAATATGGAGAATAAGAAAAAGCGTGTAGTGGCTAACAGTATAGAGAATAAGAAAGGGAAGATGTTTTCAGATTATCAGGATGAATTCGAGTATCTGATAAGTGCCGGTATAGCTCTCAGCGTCCAGGCCGTCTCAAATCCCGTCTTTCCCCTTATCCAGTCTGCAGGGAAAAATCTTCTTAAACTGTATCTTAATGATGTAGGTATCCTTTCAGATATCCTTTACGGGAGCAATATACGTGCTGTGATGGATGAACAGAAGAGCATCAACATGGGATCGCTTTATGAAAATGCGGCAGCTCAGGAACTTGCCGCCCACGGCCACAGACTGTTCTATTATGACAACCGGACAAGGGGTGAGGTCGATTATCTGATAGATGATTATGAGACCCTTTCATCCGTACCCTTAGAGATAAAGTCAGGAAAGGATTATACTGTGCACAGTGCTCTTAGCGCGTTCACCTCAAATGAAGATTACAATGTAAAGAAAGCCTTTGTGCTTTCGAATGAGCGTACTGTGTCAAGGAAGGGAAGTATCATATATATCCCTATCTATTACGTAATGTTTTTATAGGAGAACGGAAAAGATGGTACAGGGACCTGTCTGTGTGTATATGCAGGATCCTGCTTCATAATCTGCCCGTGTCCTCTTTGTTGTTTTATTCGTTCCCGGACTGTATAATATCTAAATGAAAGAATCAGTTGTTTACGGAGGGTCCCGATGAAGAAGAGACTTCGTTTTTCATATATATGTCTTGTGCTCGCGCTTATGCTCACGGTCTTTTTAATGGTCTCCTGCAAGAAGGACGATGTGCCGAAAGCCAGGGGCGGGGATATCGTGATAAATGAAGTGGTGTCCTCCAACAAATTCGTTCTCATAGCCAAGGACGGGACATCCCCCGACTGGATAGAGATAAAAAACGTGTCCGACCATGCCGTGAACCTCAAAGGCGCCGGCCTTTCTGACAGCATGAAAGACGCCTTCAAGTTCAGGTTCGGCGATACAGTGCTTGGACCCGGGGACTTCCTCATAGTTTACTGCACCGGGACCGAGGTCACCGACGCTGAGGACGGGATCCTCCGTATGCCATTCAAGATCTCATCGGGCGGCGAGACGGTCATATTCACTCCTTCCTCGGGCAGGGATGCCGTTTCGGTAGACGTACCTTTCATGGATACGGACATATCCTACGGCCTTACCGACGAGGGCGATTACGAGTACTTCGAGCTGCCTTCACCTCTTCAGCCCAATACCGGTCTCCATAACAGGGACGGCGTGTTCGAGCTTTCGGAAGCCGACAGCAGCCTTCTTATAAACGAGTACATGATGGAGAACGAATACTCATATAAGGACAGCTTCGGCGAGAGGTCCGGATGGGTCGAGATAAAGAACACGAGCGACGCTCCCGTGAGCCTTAACGGCTACGGCCTTACCGACGACGCGGGAGACCCCAAGAAATGGAGCTTCCCCGACATGGAGCTCGGAGGAGGGGAAGTTTGCGTCGTATATCTTACGGGAAGGAATACGGTCACCGAGACAGGAGAGATGCACGCCTCTTTCAGGCTCAGCGAGAGGGACGAGGTCTTAAGACTGACGCAGGCTCAGGGAAAGACAGTAGACTCTGTCGAAGCTCCTGAAAGGAACGACGGGAAATACAGCATAGGAAGAGCCTTCGGCGACATAAAGTCATGGCTCTATTTCCCGACCCCGACGCCCGGAAAACAGAATGACGCGGCAGGCTATTCGCTCCTTGAGAACGCCATGAAAGCCCTTCCCGAGGTATACATAAGCGAGGTCAAGGCAGTGTCCGAGGACAACGTTGACTGGATGGAGCTCCACAACAGGGGAAAGGAAACGGTGGACCTTTCGGGATGGGGCGTTTCAGACACCAGGGACGAGCCCTTCAGATACCAGTTCCCGAGCGGCACCACTATCGGAGCCGGACAGTATCTTACTATAGACCTTAAGGGAGGCACCGGGACATATACCGCTCCGTTCGCGCTTGCGCTCACTACCGAGCGCGCTTACCTTACCACGCCCGACGGAGTCATAAGCGACATCATTTCGACCGGAGTGCAGTCGAGGGGAGTATCCGCCGGAAGAGTGGAAGGAAACGGGAACAGGGTGTTCTTCACGACTCCGACCAAGGGAGCCGCGAATACGGGAGACTACTACGTATCATACGCGAAAATGCCCGAGATCTCGGTCACCGGAGGCTACTGCAAGGCCGGGACCAGGGTCGAGATAACGGCGGGAAACGACGAGACGATATACTATACACTTGACGGCTCGAAGCCTACGGATAAGAGCACGGAATATACCGGACCTCTTACGATAAACGAGACCACGTGCTTAAGGGCAATAAGCTACGGGAAGGACAAGCTCCCGAGCAGGGTAGTTACAGAGAACTACCTCGTAGGCGTGACGCACGAGATCCCGGTCGTGTTCGTTGACATGAAGCCCGATGATTTCGACGGCGAGACGAACGGCATATATTCGAAGGGCCCGGGCTACGACATGGAGGACGGCGACGGAGAGTCATATGTCCATTCGAAGGCCAACTACTGGAAGGACGTCGAAAAGGAGATGAACTTCACCTTCTATGAGAAGGACGGCACGAAGGGCGTCTCATTCGATGCGGGCATAAAGATATTCGGGCAGTATTCAAGAGAGCTTGCGCAGAAGAGCTTCTCGGTGCACTTAAGAGGCTGGTACGGAGAGAAATACGTTACCTATCCCTTCTTCAGGGACAGCGATATAACCACCTTCAAGAGCTTCATACTCAGGACCTCCGGTCAGGACTGGGGGAAGACCAAGATACTTGACGCTCTTACGGCACAGGTCATAAAGGGAAGGACCAACGTTGACATAATGGACTACAGGCCCTGCGTCCTTTATATAAACGGCAAGTACTGGGGCATCTACAATATCCGCGAGAAGGAGAACGACAACTACGTCGAGTCCCATTACGGTGACCAGGGCGCCAGCAAGGAAGAAAAGAACATAGACATCATAAAGGGCGACAGGATACTTCAGACCGGTTCGAGAGCCGACTGGATGGCGTTAAGGGAATATGTCGTTAAGTACCTGCCCTGGAGCGGAAGATCGAACCAGATCAACAGGAGCGACGTGATGGAGCATATCGAAAGCCAGGTCGATATCGACAGCCTCATCGACTGGATCTGCATAGAGGCATACTTCGCGAACTCCGATACGGGCAACATAAGGCAGTTCAGGTACAACAAGAGCAAATGGAAGTGGATGCTCTTCGATATGGACTGGGCGCTGCAGGCAGGCTCCGAGGTCAATCCGAACTATCTGGCTGAGCTGATGAGCAACGGAGGACACGGTGCCGGCAACATGTTCTGGACGCATCTCCACATGATGATCTACTACAATGACACATGGAGGTCAAAGTTCATAAACAGGTACGCGTACCTTTTAAACAACGTTTTCGATACCGACAGGGTGCAGGCTATAATCGACGCCATGGCGGCTGAGATAAGGCCCGAGATGTCAAGGAACTGCGACAGATGGGGCAAGCCCGAGAACCTCGACAAGTGGGAGAGCAACATAGAGGCCCTGAAGAAATCCGCCGCGAAGAGGAGGACCCAGGCCGTTAAGGAGCTCAAGAGCGTGTTCGAGCTCTCAGACTCAAAGATAAACTCGCTGTTCCCGAACGGATGATGAGGCAGGGACGACCGTAAAGATCATAAAAAAGACATGATCCCGCACAGCTCTTATATATGAGATGTGCGGGATCTTTCTTATATCAAAAGACCGGGGACACGCCCCGGCCTTTCATAAGGACACCGTTATTCCTTATCCTTGTTCTTCTTCTCTTTGATATCCCCGATCTTTTCCTTTATCCTATCATCGATCTCGGTCTTATCGAGCAGACTGTCAACAGCCTTCTTTACGGCACCTGCCGCCTTCTTTGCGCCTTCAACGATCTTGTCGTCGATCTCGGTCTTGTCAAGGACGTTCTCAACGGACTCCTTCACCTTTTTTGCCCCGTCCACTATCTTGTCGTCTATCGTGGTCTTGTCGAGGACTTCATTCACCTTATCCTTTATGCTCATGGCATATCCTCCTATATTAAAATGTGTCTCTGTATCTTAATGATAGTGTATTTCATGCCTGAATTACAACAGGAAAATGCCCGTATAAAAAAGGTCCCGGGCTCCTAAACAGAAGAGCTTCCGGGACCTTTGCTTTCTTTATATCGGACTTATCAGGTCACGTCCACCTTGTGCGCTATGACGTTCCTGTAATCCTCGAGGTTCTTCCTTAAAAGCTCGGGGGTATTGAGGGAATACGGGCAGTGGGAAGTGCAGTGTCCGCAGTGGAGACAGTTCTCGATCTTCTCCATTTCTTTCTGCATCTCGGGAGTGAGCCTTGCGGCAAGGGGAGCCCTTCTTAACAGCAGAGACATCCTTGCAGCAGTAGGGATGTTGATGCCTGCGGGGCAGGGCATGCAGTAGCCGCATGCGCGGCAGAAGTCGCCTGTGAGTTCTGCTATGTCCTTTTCTATGACGGCCTTAACCTCATCATCCATAGCGGGAGGATTCTTCCCAAGCTCTATGAATTCCTCGAGCTCGCGCATCCTCTGTATGCCCCAGATGGGAGCGACGTTCGGGAACTGCGCTTGGAAAGCGTATGCTGCCCTGGCGTTCATTATGAGCCCGCCGGAAAGGGCCTTCATGGCGAGGACGCCGATATCATTCTTTTGACACAGCTCTATGAGCTCTATGTCCTTATCGCTTGCCAGATAGCTGAACGGGAACTGGAGGGTGTCGTATATGCCGAGATTTACAGCCTCAAGGGCGTTATCCATCCTGTGGTTCGTTATGCCTATGAACCTGATCTTGCCCTGTTTCTTGGCTTCGACCATCGCGTCATAGAGACCGTCCTCTCCGCCCGGCTTAGGCACGAACTTCGGGTTGTGGAACTGGTATACGTCTATATAGTCGGTCTTAAGTCTTCTAAGAGAGGTCTCAAGATCGCTCCAGAAGCCCTCCACCGTGACGGAAGGCGTCTTTGTCGTTATGATTATGTTCTTTCTCACATCGGATAAGGCGGCTCCGAGCTTTTCCTCGCTGTCCGTATATCCGTGCGCCGTGTCGAAAAGCTGGAATCCGCTGTCATAGGCGTGCCTCAAGATCTCTATGGCATCTTCCATATTCCTTCTCTGTATCGGAAGAGCTCCGAAACAGTTCTTGTTTACGGTTATACCCGTCCTTCCAAGCGTAACTGTCTGCATATGCCACCTCTTAAAGTGTATTCTTCCTTAATTATATCATGAAGGGCAAGCCTCATATATATTTCGGGGAGATAAGAATATATAATATGGATAAGGAGGACTAAGGATGGATCTTTTCCTTATATCTGCAGGGACAGTCCTTATACTTTATACGGTGTTCCTCATGTTCCACTCGAATATTAACCTCGGGGTCGTGATGCCGTTCATCATGGGAGTGCCGCTTTTGATCGCAGGCATATTCCTTGATCGGATAAGCAGGGCTTTTCCCGTGATCCTTTATCTCATGGCGGCCGCATACGGGCTTTTTATCATCCTTTTTGCTGTGACGGTGATAAGGATCGTTTCGGTGCCCGAAGGAAAGGGGAAGCCGGATGCCGTAATAGTCTTGGGCTGCGCGGTAAGACATGGAAAGCCGTCCCTGGCGCTTGAGAAAAGAATTATGGCAGCGAAGGATCTGCTTTTGAGATATGAAGATACGGTCTGTGTGGTGTCGGGAGGCCGGGGACCGCAGGAAGCGTTCTTTGAGGCTGACGTGATGAAGGACCGCCTCGTAAAAGAGGGCATAGAAGAGGAACGGATCCTTAAGGAAAGGGAAGCTGGGAGCACATATGAGAATATGGAAAAGAGCGCCTGTGTGTTAAGGAAGAGCGGGATCATGCCCGAAACCGTATTTGTAGTCACGACCGACTTCCATGCCTTAAGGGCAAGAGCCGAGGCTCTTAAGTTCTTTAAAGATGTGCAGGTCGTAAAGAGCAGGTCCGAGTGGTACATGAAGCCCTCATATTATTTAAGGGAGACTGCCGCCCTTACAAAACAGTTCCTTATGAAGAGCTGACCGGCTTAAATGAATGACGCTTTTTATTTGACTCAGGTATGCCGTGACGGCTAAAATATGTTTGGAACAAAAACGCGGCTTTTGAAAGGAGATGCGCGATGAATATCGATATCAGCACATTCAACTTCGACTGCCCGGTGTGCGGAAAGCATCACGGTGCGGACGTAAATACAGTGATAATAGAACAGGGTGCTTTTAACAGGCTCGAGGAAGTGGCGGTTTCACTTGGTCTCGATCCAAAGGACGCCATAGCCGTATATGATACGAATACTACGAAGATAGTGCCTAAAAGGACGACCTGCAAACAGGAGGTCATACTTCCCGCTGAGGATCTCCACGCAAACGAGAGGGGAACAGGCCTTCTTGAGGAGATGGCGGAGAAGGGCAGCTATTTCATAGCCATAGGCTCGGGCTCTCTCCATGACATAACGAGATATGTCGCATTCAACCGCGGCGTGCCCTTCATCTCATGCCCCACGGCATGCAGCGTGGACGGATTCGCCTCGAACAGCTGCGCCATGACGCTCGGCGGCATGAAACTCACGGTTTACTGCAGGATGCCTATTGCCATAGTCGCAGACAGCCTCATACTCAAGGATTCGCCCATGAAGCTCACGAGGAGCGGATTCGGCGATATGATAGGAAAATACACCTCGGTAGCTGACTGGAAGATAAGCGGGCTTTTCGGAAAAGACGATTTCTGCCAGAACATAGCCGACATACAGATGAAGGCCGTAAGGGAAGTCATAGACTGCTGCCCCGGTCTTAAGATGAGAGATCCCGACGCCTATGAGAAGCTGATGTACGGGCTCATACTTTCAGGCCTTGCGATGCAGATGTTCGGTACCACGAGACCCGCCTCGGGACCTGAGCACCATATATCCCACACCTGGGAGATGGGAGTCCTCGCCCATACCGACGCTCTCCACGGCGAGAAGGTAGGCGTTGCCACACTCATAGTTTCAAAGAAATACCACGAGGTGCTTGATATAGGTCCGTCATACTTAGACAGACTGATCCCTGAGCTCACGATCATGCCTAAGGAATCCCTAAGGAAGATAGTGGGCGAGAAGCTGTTCCCGGTGATCGAGGAGCAGAACAGGAACGATACTCTTGCAGGCATGACAGTGGACACGATAAGAGAGAAGTGGGACGATATGGCTGCCATCATGAGGATGATACCGCCCTATGAAGAATTGAAGAAGATCTATGATTCCATAGGTGCTATGACCACGATGGAGGAGATAGGCCTTTCGGACGACCTCATCGACAAGAGCTTCATGATAGCTCCTTATATCAGGAACAGGTTCACCTTCATGAGAGTGATGGGAAGGGTAAAGGAAAACCCGTTTATCTGACATGTGATATAAAGAGAAGCAAAGCCTCATCCGGTATTTTTATAATCTGGGCGAGGCTTTTTGTATATGGAAAATGCATATACTTACGAGTGATGAGGGTATCTTATGAATAAATATAAGATATGACGGTTTGACATTTAACTGTCGCGGGGCTAAAATGTTAACAGTGCGTAAACAAAAAGGGAGACAATAATGGAGAAGATCAGGAAGTTTTTCACTATCGACAAATCGCTTCTTTCCATAGAAGCTGCCGACGGTACGAAGCTCTCGCTCATACAGCTGGCCATACCTATCTTTTTTGAGGTTACGTTAAGGAACCTCGTCAACTCGGCAAATACATGGATACTGAGCTACAGCTCGGAGACGGCAGCAGCAGCGGTAGCTACCGCGTCCCAGATACAGAGGCTGCTCATGATCTTTTACACGGTCATAAGCTCCGGTGTCACTGTCATAATCGCGCAGTACTTAGGAGCCGGCAACAGGAAAAGAGCCAGCGAAGCCGCTACGATATCGGTCGTTTTCTGCTTTGTGATGAGCCTTCTCATAGGGCTTATATGCTCGGCATTTGCCAGACCTATAATGATAATGATGAACCTTGAGGGAGAGCTCTTGGAGGAGGCCGTGAAGTATTTCAGGATAATAGCCTCGTTCAACTTCACGCAGACTATGATAACGGTCTATGCGGCTATAACCAGAAGCTACGGAAAGACCAGGATCAACTTCGTGATCGCCCTCATGATGAACGTGCTCAACGCCGGACTCAACGCCATAGTGGTGTTCAGACCCTTCGAGACCCCGTTCTACGGTATCGAAGGCGTGGCGACGACCAGGATAATAGCCGAGGCGATATCGCTCATCACGAACATAATCCTGGTGAACAGGGCTGGCATAAGGTTCGCGTGGAAGTCGCTCTTAAAGCCCAAGTTCGACCTCGTATGGGAGATCATAAAGGTCGGAGTTCCTTCGGGCGTGGGATCGATGTCGTACAGCATCTCGCAGACGGTATCGACAGCCATCATGGCCTCGACGGGAATGATCGCTCTTACGACGAAATCATACGTGTCGTCCCTCGTATTCTTCTCTTATCTCATAAGTATTGCTCTAGGACAGTCCTCGGCAGTACTTATAGGGCAGCTTGTTGGAAAAGGAGAGATGGATAAGGCTTACAGGATGGAGAAGCAGAACGTCAAGCTTGCAGTCACGGCCAATATCATATTCTCCACATGCATGTGGCTTGCCTCCGACCTGCTGCTCGGGACATTCCATATAGAGAACCCCGAGATACTCGAGCTCGGAAAGAAGGTCATGTTCGTCGACATATTTGTCGAGATAGGAAGAGCGATGAACAACGTCGAGGAGAACTCGCTAAGAGCCTCGGGAGACGTGCTCTGGCAGGCTGTCATAGCCATGACCTCATGCTGGGCAGTGAGCGTATTCTTCAGCCAGGTGCTTGGTGTATGGTGCGGTCTCGGTCTTATAGGATGCTGGATGGCGTTCGCTATGGATGAGATCGGAAGAGGCATAGCCTACATGATAAGATGGGAGTCCAAGAGATGGATGACCAAGAGGCTTATAAAGGATGAGCCCGCTGCTGCCGTGGAGTCTGAAAATACGGCTGAGACGGTTGAACAGAATTAAGTGTTGTGATATACTCTTCTGCGGGGCTTTGAACCCCGCACTTTTTTTGTGGATATGATTTCTTCTTGTGAGGTTTATATATGGAAAAGATCAAAAAGCTGTTTTCTTATGACCGTTCGCTCACTTCTTTTGTGAACGAGGACGGAAAGAAGATCACACTCTTAAGTCTTGCCGTGCCGATATTCTTCGAATCGGTACTGAGGATCCTTATGGGCACGGTCAACTCCATGGTCCTCAGCAGATATACAGAGACTGCTGCAGGAGCCATAGGTACCGCTACTACAATCCTGAACTTCCTTATGATGCTGTTCTCGATGGTATCGACCGGTGTCACCGTCATAATCATACAGAACCTCGGCGCAGGGAACAGAAAAAGGGCAGGAGAGGCAGCGTCGCTTTCGATAGCTTTCTGTGCTCTTATGAGCCTTCTTGTCGGCGGTCTTGCTTCGGGCTCTGCAAACTGGCTCATGGGCTCGCTCATGAAGCTCGAGGGACAGCAGTTAGACGAGGCGGTAAAGTATTTCAGGATCGTTGCCGAGTTCAACTTCGTATCTACCCTCATAGTGGTGCTTGGTGCCATTACCAGGAGCTACGGAAATACGAGGATGACCTTTATAGTGGCCATGATAATGAACGGATTCAACGCCATATTCAGTTCGGTAGTCATCTTCAGACCCTTCGAAGTGCCTCTTTACGGTATTGAGGGCGTTGCGACGGGCCGTGTGCTTGCAGAGGCACTTGCGCTTATCATAAACATCATATTTATGTTCAAGCTGAAGATAGACTTCTCCTTCAAGGCTATCATCAAACCGAAGCTTGACCTTATAAAGGAGATCATACAGTTCGGTGTTCCTTCGGGGATAGGAAGCATCTCGTACAGTATCTCGACCATGGTATCCACGATATTCATCTCGGGTTTCGGACCGGTCGCGGTATCGGCAAAGGCTTACCTCAGCTCCGTCACCTTCTATTCGGCGCTTGTCGGTTCCTCCATGGGACAGGCAACGAGCATACTTGTAGGAAGGAACGTCGGAAGGGGAGATATGGACAGGGCTTACAGGCTCGGGCTACAGACCCTGAAGGCCGGTATAGCGAGCAACGTGTTCTTTGCCATAATCATGTGCATATTCACAGGACCTATCTACAGGCTGCTATTCAACGCATCTGACGAGATAATAAACCTGGTCCAGCCTATAATGGCGATAGATATCCTTACCGAGGCAGGAAGGGCTATGAACAACGTCGAGGAGGGAGCTCTTAGATCCTCGGGAGACGTCGTCTATCAGATGGCGATAGGACTTTCGTCTTGCTGGCTCGTATCGGTGCTGTTCTCGTATATCTTCGGTGTCGTATGTGGGCTCGGTCTTACGGGCTGCTGGATAGCGTTCGCAATGGATGAGCTCACGAGAGGAATGCTCTACTTCGTACGCTGGAGAAGCAAGAAGTGGATGGAGAAGAGGATAATAAGGGACGACGAGCTCGAGACTGCTCCTGCTACAGCCATTGACGAGGCTGAGGAGCAGAAAGACTGATCCGATATATCAGATAATGACGGCTCTTAAAACAGAGCCGTTTTTCTTTGCTGTAAAACCCTGTGATATATGACAGTGGTCATAAATGTTGTATAATGTATTCATCACATAATGAAATCAGGAGATGGTTTTATGAGCGGTCTTATCAAAGGAACACATCATGTTTCAGTCAAGGCTCCCGATATGGCAACATATGAGAAGGCGCTTGATTTCTACGGCAACGTTTTGGGCCTCAAGGTCATAAGGACCTGGGATACCGATTCCTCTCCCTATATCATGTTTGATACAGGCAACAATATAATAGAGCTTTCTGCTGACGGTTCTTCCATAGTTGACGGACCCGTGCATCACTTCGCTCTTGCGACAGATCATGTCGAAGAAGTGATAGAGGTCATAAGGAAAGCCGGCTATGAGATCCATGTCGAGCCTAGAGACATCGTCATCGCTTCAGAGCCTCCGCTCCCGGTAACGATGGCATTCTGCATCGGACCCTGCAAGGAGAAGATAGAGTTCTTCCGCGAGAACAATTAAGGAAAACAGTCAGAAGATCCCTTGGAGATGTTTCCAGGGGATCGTTTTTATACTCCCATATCCAGGTAATTCTCGATATCCGGGGCAGTCGGTTTTGACTTAGCCGAACGGCGAAATCATTATGCCGATATACAGTATTTTGCCGTTCGGCTAATTAAGAGAGCATCCCACTGTATATAGATGGCAGCAGGATCGCATAACTGGATCCGTGGTTGTCTTGTCAGAGACGATGACGATATGTTCTTCATAAGATTTGACAAAAATACATCTGTTATATAGTGAACAATAAGGCAGAGTCTGTGAGATACCGGTTGTAATTATGATTCAAAAGGCAGGTTTGAATGAAAGATAATCACCTGAAGCCCAGCAGTATTTGCCCTTGTAATAGATCTTATACCAGTTTCCACTTTTCTGATATACCTTGACGACGGTAGCACCTGGAAGTGTTCCGACTTTGGCATAGCTGGTGCCAGGTCCTTTTCTTAAGTTCATATAGCTTTTGGCAAGGCACCTGGCTGTGCCTATGCTGCCGTCTGAAGATTGAGCAGCAGAAGCAGAAGAAGATGGAGAAGTGTTTAATTCTACGCTGAGATAATCACCTGAAGCCCAGCAGTACTGGCCCTTGTAATAGATCTTATACCAGTTTCCGCTCTTCTGATATACCTTGACGATGGTCGCACCCGGAAGAGTTCCTACTTTTGTATATGAAGTTCCGGGCCCTTTTCTTAAGTTCATATATGACTTTGCAAGACATTTCGCAGTACCGATGCTGCTGTCAGATATAGTCGAAGGTGACGGAACTTTTGTAGCAGACGGATAAGGGGCAGCCGTGGCTGTCGGGACAGTGGATGCAGAAGATGAAGGATACATAGTAACTGAAAGATAATCACCCGAAGCCCAGCAGTACTGACCCTTGTAATAGATCTTATACCAGTTTCCACTCTTCTGATATACCTTGACGATGGCCGCGCCTGGAAGAGTTCCGACTTTCGCATATGAAGTGCCAGGTCCTTTTCTTAAGTTCATATATGACTTTGCAAGACATTTTGCGGTTCCTATACTTCCGTCGGTTACTATTGAGGGCGTTGGTGTCGGGGAAGGCTGTACTTTTTCGGTAAAGAATTTCACAAGGCCTTTATAGAGCCCTCTTGCCATTTTATCCTGGAAGGCGTCATCTATGAGAAGAAGCTCTTCTTGTGCATTGCTGAGATGTCCCATTTCGATACAGACTATAGGACGTGTGCACCAGTTGAATCCCGTCTGATCATCACGATAAGTAAGACCGTTGTCTTTGATCTTTTGTATGCCTGTTTCAAGGCAGTATTCATCTATGATAGCTCTTGCTGCCCTTACATTTTCATCATAATAATCTGTGCAGCCTTTTTCAGGGACCAGCATGAAAGCGCCTTTTACAGCGGTATTGTATCCTCCGTTGCAGTGTATCCTTACAGCAAGACAGACATTGTTGTCGTTCATGATACTTGCCCGCTCTATGTTCGATACGTCGACATCGTTTTCTGTTCGGGTCATTATGACTGTAGCTCCCTGCTTTTCAAGTAGGGAAGCAAGCTTGAGTGAGACTTTAAGATTTACTTCATACTCTGGAGTCCCTGTCGTCAGTCCCTCGGTTCCCGATGAGCATTTTGCCTTCATGACTGAAGAACCCGGTGACTGTGGTTCTGTGTCGTGATTTGCATGAGACTGATGCCCCGGATCTATTCCTATAGTGATACCTTCCAGGATCTGTCCTTCAGTCAAAACGTCATAAGTACGTTTTTCCAAGGACCGGTCAACTTTATGATTTTCAGCTTTTGCTTCAGATGTACAGAAAAATGTTGAAATTATAAACAGAAAGGACAGCAGAAATGCTGCTGATCGTCTGATCCTTATAGCCATATTTGTATTCACCACTCAAAATAAGTATATTTATTATAAAATTATAAAAATTATGTCTATAATCTAATTTTAATTTCTGCGAGATGAAAAAGCAATATTAAGGGGTATTTTTAACAAAGTGTGGCAAGAAATCCCCTTCCTCTATAGGTGGTGGGAATATGTCACTAAATGAGCATAACCTTCTTTCCTGTCTTTTGATATGTTAAATCTCAGATACAACTGAAATGATTATGATAATCTGTCATATTATTATATAATTCTATTATTGTAATACATGTTATTTATGCAATTTGCATATAACTCCTTTCTCCCAACATGATTGCTATTTCTCCCAGATCAGGTGCTATTTTGGGAGAAAAGAAGGTTTTGTTGGGAGAAAAGAAAAAGTGCCGATGAATGATATCTATCTGCACCCTTTCTTACTATCCCTTATTTATAGAAATAATCGTTAAGACCTATCGTAATAGTATTGTGTCAATAACGACTAGAAAATATTGTCGTTCGGCGCTGAGTCAGTTATCTCCACTCGTACCATAGAAGGACTCTGATTTGGATAGAATCAAGGTCCTTCTTTTTTCTTGAATGACTAGTCAGAAATGGTGTATCGTTCAACAAACTCTTAAATTCTTTATGCTCTGTCATTTCAATCTTTCTTTTCGGGCAACAAAAAAGCACCCTCTCGGATGCTTTTATTTTTTAAAACCGTTGTTTTGTTTTCCTTATTTTATATCTATATCTTTTATTTCTTCGCCTAAGCCATTCACCATATTATATAAATAATTAACCGCTCTACCGTTCTCTTTAAGTATTATAACTGGTGTATGCCCTGCTCCTCCGTCGTAGTCCCCGTCCTCTGTATTGTAGAACACGTACCCCCGCTCATACTCTGTGCAGGCATTAATATTATCCTTTAAAGTCTTTGCTTTTTCATAGGCGTACCCATAGTTTACCATTTCATTATCCACCTTTCACTCTATACCAACTAACTCCTAGCACCATTAGGCTCAACTGCACCCTTTGCTCTATCAGAAAACCGTAGGTTATCAGTTCTGGTTATCTGTACTTGAATGACTAGTCAAAAATGGTGTATCGTTCAACTCAACTAAAAGCCTCTTTCAGGGACTAATCCTTCGGGAAGATAGTTTATGCATGAGTTGCCTATTTGGGCTCTTAAGTGTCCTTTGAAGAATCCGTGGCAGTAGTTCTGCACATCCTCCGTGTCAACAAGGTCCGGATGTCCGTCAACTATATGCTCAGCCGCCGTTATGAAATCCACAAGATATGATTTCGAAACGGGGCATCCGTTGTGGTTCGGCATTATAAAGTCGTACTCGTCTCTTCTCTCGTAAAGTCTTCTGCAGTTCTTAAGGAATGCCTTTACAGAATCGAACACATTGAGGTTCGCCTGGCCTGAATCGAGCTCGTCTCCTGGGAAGAGAAGCCTTCTTCCATGGTCAATAAGAGAGATGGAGCTCTTGCAGTGCGCGGGAGTATGGAGCACTTCCACTTTCCTGCCTCCAAGATCGAACACGAAGCTGTCTTCTACGGGTATCTTTGTATAATTCGGGTAAGGCATGTTTTTGAGCCACTTTTCGTCGAGCGGTCCGAAAGCCTTGTCCGCATTCTCAAATGCCAGGGGATGCATATGGACCTCGGGGAAGAACATGTTTCCTCCTGTATGGTCGAAATGCTCATGCGTGTTCACGACTATGAGATCTCTGTCACCCTTTAACATATCGACGATGTTAGCGAAATCTCCTCTCCCATAGGCTGTATCTATTTGGAGAGCCTTCTTGTCTCCCAAAAGCAGGAACGTATCGAGCGCTTCCCCGTAGTGTATGACATACGTGTCGTCGTAAAGCTTCCACCATCTGTACGGTTCGTCATCGGGAAGATCCACTATGCTGTATTTTCTGATCATTCTTATTTCCTTCTTCCATCTGTTTTTCTCTTCAGTGTCTTGATGCGAGTTCTTTTGCCTTGCCGATCTTTTAAGTAGTTTTGGGCATTCAACACTCCTATAAGACGCCCTTTTCTTCCAGCGCGTGCAGGATGACCATCAGATTTTCTTCAGGTGTATCCTTTGGCACCTCGCAGCCTGCTTCGCTGAGAAGAGCATCACGATATTGAAATTAGGAATGCGGTCCGGTTTCTGCCCGTTCAGTACCGCTTACACACGTTCTCTTGGACGCATTGTTTTCACATCTTATAAATATTATATGAATCCTGACAGACCGGAAAGACGTCCGTTAGGTTTGTCAACTGATCCAACACATCAAATAATAAGCTCTTTTCCCATCTCAAATGCTTTTTCGCATTCCAGCGGGAATACCGTTTCATGCCTTTCCTTTTTGGCTTTGGGATCGAACATCGTCCATGGCCAGTCTGTGCTGCCGTAATCTTTTAACTGAAGGGTATCCCCTGATATGAGAGCTTTTGCGGGACCTACGAATCTTTCAAAAGTCTGCCTGTATCTTTCCACGAGCCCTCTGTATGCCGTGTCAGGCGCGTTGCTCGTCATGATAAGAAGGACCGGGATGCTCTTTTCATTGCATGAAGGAGTTTCCCTGTTGTAGGTAAGGCTCTGGAAGATGAGCCTTTCATAAAGCGCTCTGAAAGAGGCGGTCATCTCGCTCAGATAATTTGGAGAGCCGATTATAAGACCGTCAGACTCTCTTATGGCATCGAGCACAGGCGTGAGTCCGTCTTTTAAGACACAGTGAGCTCTGTTCTTTTCTTTCTTGCATCCGAAGCAGGACACACATCCGGTATATCTCTCGAGCCTGAAAAGATCGAAGCGCTTTATCTTGGCACCCATCGACTCGGCTCCTTCTGAAGCCTTCTTTATAAGTGTATCGGTGTTCCAGCCTGTCCTGGGCCCGGCATTGACAGCTATGACCGTTTTTTTCATCGGTCCTTTCCTTGCCTTTCCATTCGGCCCGTTTCAGCTGAACAGCTTTCTTGCAAGCGGGCACCTGGTCCCGTCCGTCCACCACATGCACTGTCTGCAGTTAAGGCACTTTTTCGGAGTTTCACCTGAAAGTACTTTTTTTGCCCAGGCATGGTCGGCAAGCTGTGCCGTACCTATGGCGGCAAGATCCGCATATCCCTTTTGAAGGACACCGTCGGCATCTTCAAATGTCTTCAGCCCGCCTACGCATATAACGGGGACAGAGATGTTTTTCTTTACCTCGCCCGCGCAGATTATGCGTGCATCAAGGCTGGGTTCCTCTGTTTCCTCAGGTCGCCTGATACCAAAAGATACGTGTATTACATCGGCCCCGGCTTTCTCGAATTCCTGCGCCATGAATACAGTATCTGAAGTCTTTTCATGCATCCCTAGCCTTACGCCGACTATGAAATCGTTCCCGCAGGACTGTTTTATCCCTTTTATGATGTCTGCGACATATGCGGCCCTGTTCTTAGGGCTTTTTCCGTACATATCGCTTCTCGTGCTCGTCTCAAGTACCTGATCGAGGTAAAATCCGTGAGCTGCATGGAGCTCGACACCGTCAAATCCCGCTTCCTTTATTATCCCGGCAGACTTTATGAAATCATCCCTGTAGGAGAGGAAAAGGTCCTGCGGTATCTCGTCTATACTGTTTTCCTTCATTATGGAAAGCCCTGTATTTATGAGCTGGACGATTGCAACTGAACCGTTCTTTCTCGTCGCTTCGGAAAGCTTTTTAAGACCATCTAAAAAGCGCCTGTCATAAGCGCCTATCGTGGTCCTGGGCTCATCCATCTCCCTTACGGCACAGGCTTCGATGATTATGAGGCCAACGCCGTTATCGGCGTATGCGCCGTAGTGCTTTATCTGTGTCTCGCTTACAGTATTGTCATCGTTCGTCATCCCGAATGTCGCCATCGGAGGCAGGACGATCCTGTTCTTTACGGTTTTTGTGCCTATCCTTATACTTTTCTCAAGCATAATGTCTTCTCCTTCGTTGTCAGATATCTATCGTGTCCTCAGGTGTTTCTTCAGCATCGGGAAGATCGGGGAGCTCGTCAAGGCTCTCTATCCCCATATGCCTTAAGAAGTCCTCTGTCGTGACATAGAGCATGGGCATTCCTATCGTCTCTTTCCTGCCTGCCGCGGCTATAAGGCCCCTGTCTACAAGGGCTGAGACGGAATAGCTGGAGTTGACGCCCCTTATCTCATCTATCTCTGCCTTTGTGACCGGCTGCTTGTAGGCTACTATCGAAAGCGTCTCCATGAGAGCCCTCGGAAGCTCGTGTTTTCCTTCCTCGCCTAACACCCGCGATATGATCTCATCGCATCCGGGATTGGTCGTGAGCTGCAGCCTGTTCCCGAATTTCTTTATGATGAGCCCTCCCGTGTTTTCCCTTCTTTCGATCTCGCTGTCGCAGAAGGCCTCGAAGGCTTCGTATTCCATACCGAACGCTTCGGCGAGCTCGGGCATCCCTATCGAATCCCCGGCGGCAAAAAGTATGTTCTCAAGGATCTCCCTGTTGTCCATCATCAGCTTTTCCTTTTCTCTATATATATCTCTCCGAACGTCTTCTCCTGATAGGCGTGTATCTGCCCCGAATGGAGCATCTCAAGAAGCGCAGAGAACGTGGTGACGAGTTCCTCTTCGGTCGGCATCTCGGAAAGCACCGACTCGAAGGTCATCTTGCCGTATACCCTTAAGTACGCGGTTATCTTCTTGGTCTGAGACTCTACGGTGAATACCTCTTCTCTGATCCTTACCTTATGAAGCGCCGTTTCCTCGGACCGCTTAAGTCTTCCGAGCAGCCTTGTGTAGGCAAGATATATGAGATTCGAGTCTATCGTGAGCTCGGAATCATCGGTATCGAGGATGAGCTCCTCGGGAAGCTTGTAGCGGGAGAGGGAGCCTTTCTTTTCGAACTCCTTTAGTTTCTCGCTCACTTCCTTGTACCTCTTATACTGTTCGAGCCTTATTATGAACCTTTCCTCGGGGGTGAGGCCGTTTTCGTCTATGTCGTCGTCCCTTTCCTGCTTCGGGAGCAGCGAGCGGGATTTGATGTATATGAGCTCGGAGGCGACCTGAAGAAATTCCGAAGACGAGTCCATGGTAAGATCCTGGGCCTCCCTCATCATCTTAAGGTACTGGTCGGTTATCTCTGAAACGAATATGTCTCTAATCTCTATCTTCGCGCTCGTGACGAGAGAGAGCAGAAGGTCCAGAGGTCCTTCGAAATTTTCAAGTCTTACTTCATAACTCATAGGAACAGCATAACGAACTTCGAGAACAGGTCGTAGAAGAAGCCTGATACAGGCATGATCACATAGTCGAGAGCTCCCGAGAACGAGAGCGCCATGAGGACATATGTCCCGTAACGGAGCATGAACGGGCTTATCTTGAAGCTGAGCTTCGGGAATATGCTCGTGAACACATGATATCCGTCAAGAGGGAATATCGGGAGTATATTGAATATAGCCTGTCCCATGTTCGTAGCCGATATGCTTATAAGTACCGCCTGAAGCGTCGGGTCCGTGAGCCCGGCCTTGTAAACGAGGAGCATGTCAGCCACATAGAAAATAAATGACAGGACGAGGTTCGTGAACGGACCTGCGGCCGCTATGAGAAGATCATCCCTTCTAGGATTCTTGAGCATTCTTGAATCTATTAAGACAGGCCTTGCCCAGCCCCATCCGAAGATGATGAGCGAGATCATGCCTATGGGATCTATGTGCTTTACGGGGTCGAGTGTCATCCTGCCCAGATTCTTGGCTGTCGGGTCTCCGAGCGCGTTCGCCACGGCAGCGTGCGCGTACTCGTGGAAGGTGAGGGAGATCAGGAACGCAAGTATCGAGATCAGGAAATCAACAAGGAAATCCTTTATGCTGGGATAATTGAATATTTGTGTCAGCATACGTAACATGCCTCCGTAAGGAATTTATCTATTTCTTCAATATAGGGAGAGGATACGGCAGCCCCCGGTCTCGTGACCGATATCGCGGCAGCAGCCGAAGCGAACCTTGACGCTTCCGGAAGGTCCATTCCTTTTAGAAGTGCAGCCGCGAGCGCTCCGTTAAAGGCGTCGCCGGCCCCGGTAGTGTCAACGGCTTCCACCCTGAAAGCCGGCACATGGCAGGAGATCTCACCGTTCTTTATATATGCTCCCATGCTCCCCAGGGTTATGATGACATTTTTTACGCCCTTATCAAGAAGGGCCTTGCAAGCCCTGTCTGCCGAAGGGATGTCAGTCACCTCTATGCCTGTCATGAGGGCAGCCTCGTGCTCGTTAGGCGTAACAAGGAAAAGGGCAGGGTAGAGATCGTCTGGAAGTTCTCCTGCGGGAGCCGTGTTGAGTATCACCCGTTTTCCCTTTTCATGCGCATAGCGCATAAGGGAGAAGTTCACCTCTGGCGTTATCTCGAGCTGGAAAAGTATGATGTCGCTTGTGTCTATATAGCCCTTTATCTTTTCTTCGTCATCTTTATCAAATGAAAGGTTGCTTCCGCTCGAGACGAGGATGCAGTTGTCTGCAGTCGTGTCGCTCACCATTATGAGCGCCGCTCCCGTAGGCTCGGTGTCGGAAAAGAGCATGCCCGAGGTATCGAGCCCTACCGACCTGTACATCTCCATCGCCATGTCGCCGAAGGTGTCGTGCCCGAGCTTAGCTATGAAGGTGCATGCGGCACCTGCTTTTGCACAGGCCACTGCCTGGTTGGAACCCTTGCCGCCGTTCGTTACGGCAAAGCCGTGTCCTAAGACCGTTTCACCGGGTCCCGGTATCCTTTTTGCCCTTGCCGTAAGGTCTGCGTTGTAGCTCCCTATGACAAGGATCCTCTTAT
This sequence comes from Christensenellaceae bacterium, assembly GCA_017523755.1. Taxonomy (GTDB): domain Bacteria; phylum Bacillota; class Clostridia; order Christensenellales; family Christensenellaceae; genus SIG371. The sequence goes on from JAFWWA010000012.1 coordinate 20,955, forward strand.
CCTTTCCCATCATAAAAAAGACCTTTCACGGATCCGTCGATCCAGTATAAATGATACCATATATATGCTTTTTTGTCATTTTGGAGACATGTCCGAAGAGGCCTCTCAAAAGTTGACATTTGCCGATCTTTCAATATAATTAACAGATGTAGCGCATCATCCGGGAAAGGCACACATAAGCCGTCCGGATGCTGCTTTTTTACGTGAGAATCTTTTTTAAAGGTGTTTTGATATGAAGCTTTTTTCAAAAGACAGAGACCTGTATGAGATAGAGACAGGTCAGGGGAAGCTGACGCTTTTAGGCCTCTTATGGCCCATACTGCTCGAGAATATCCTGAGGAACCTCTTAAGCACGGTCAACACCGTACTCCTTTCCCATTTCTCGGAAGGAGCGGTAACCGCGGTCGGCATAGCTTCCTCGCTGCTCTCGATCATAACGATGCTGCACTATGTCATAGCTGCCGGCGCAGCTGTCGTCATAAGCCAGAACCTGGGAGCCGGGAACAGGAAAAAGGCGTCTTACGTAGGGACCGTGACCATATTCTTCATGGGCCTCATATCCATAGTCCTTTCGACGATAATATTCGTTTTCGCAAGGCCTCTCCTTGAGCTCATGAACCTCGACGAATCCCTTATGGAAGACGGTCTTACATACCTCCGCATAACGGTCGGATTCTCTATCTTCGAGGGATTCATAACAGCCTTCTCTTCGATAGCAAGGAGCTACGGCGACACGAGAGCCTCCATGATAGCCATGTTCGTCATGAACGGCCTCAACGCGCTGGGAAGCTGGCTCGTAATATACAGGCCTATCGAGATCCCGTTCTACGGAGTGAAGGGCGTCGCCCTTTTAAGGGAATATAGCATCATTATCTCGCTCGTACTGTTCCTGTTCATGCTCAAGCATACGGGGATGGAGCTCGATCTCCATGCTTTTAAGGAAAAGCCGTTCTCGATCTTCTGGGAAGTCCTTCAGATAGGCATCCCGGGAGGGATAACCTTCTTCTCGTATGACTTCTCGCAGCTCGTCTCTACGAGCATGATAGCAGCCATAAGCATGTCCGCCGTAGCGGCCAAGCAGTATGTGAACAACATAGTCATGTATGCTGCTCTTGCCGGCTCGTCGCTCGGGTCCGCAAACGGTATAATGATAGGATGGCTCGTAGGCGCGGGCGAGCTCGAAAGAGCGTATAAGATCAACCTTAAGAACCTTAAGACCGCGATGTTCCTGCACGGGCTCTTCAGCATCGTGCTCTATATCTTCAGATACCAGGTGCTGTCGATCTTCTCGCCGACGCCCGAGACGATGGAGCTCGCCCAGTCCGTGCTCCTTATAGACTTCTTCGTGGAGGTCGGAAGGGCCATGAACAACGTCGGCGATTCGGCTCTCTCGAGCACCGGGGACGTGAAATTCTCCATGTATCTCAACATCGTCTCATGCTGGGTGTTCTCGATAGGCTTCTCATATATCTTCGGCATACTCATGGGAATGGGGCTCTTCGGATGCTGGATCTCGTTCGCTATGGACGAGCTCTTCAGAGGCACCATGAACCTTATCCGCTGGAGGAGCAGGAAGTGGGTGCCCAAGGCCGAGAAGATGAGGAAGAACACGGGCGTCAATTACTGAGCCCGGCCGTCATGTGATATATATGAAAATATAAGATAGTAAAAACGGAGCATCTTTACGGATGCTCCGTTTCCTTATCCTAGGTCTTATGCGGGAATCGTCCCATGGCTCTTTTCCTATACCGGGTCTCCGTTCTCGTCGAGCTCTCTCATGCTAAAGGACTCGAACACGACCTCGCCATCGCCGACGGCGAAGATGCCGGGCCTTATCCATGAAACGCAGGATGAAGGATAGCACGCGTGGGAATTGTAGGGCTCGATGAACGCACAGACGTTTATCTTATGCCAGTTTATCCCGTCAGAGCTGTACCACGGGGAGACCACCTGGTCAAAGTTCCTGAGCTTTAAGTATATGGTATCCGAATCCCATTCCCTCATGTTGAAGCGCTTCTCAAGAAGAGGCTTGTGGCTGTCATAGACCCTTACGAGGTCTCCTCTTAGCTGGATGCCGCAGCAGTTCCATTTGTTGAAGTACATCGTAAGGCCGCCGCCGGCGTCTCCTGAAATGCGGAGCTTCGTTACGACCTCGAAGTTCTTGAAGCCTGCCTCGAGGACCAGGGGCTGGGTGTCATGCAGGAACTCACCCTGTCCTTTTATTACGAGACCTTCACTTGTGAACTTCATATCCTTAAAGCGTTCCGCTATAGACGGATCGGGCGAGAGGAAGGTGGTGCCGTCCGACGCCGCGCGCCATGCCGGGGAGAACTCCTTTTTGGTAAAGTCATAGTCTATCGGATAGCCGTGCTGCACCCACTTGCCATGCTTCGGCATCGGGAGCGGCTGATCGGGCATCTGGCCCTCGGGGATCCTGAACCATCCGTCATCGGTCCATTCGATAGGCTCCATGAGAAGCATCCTTCCCTGGTTGATATATCCGTTCAAAATACCGTGATAGATGATATACCATTCGTCGTCGGGAGTATCTATGAATGAGGCGTGGCCCTTCGTCCACCATGTCTCCTTCCTGCTCCTGCAGCATACGATCGGGTTATACGGGGATTCCTCCCAGGGGCCCATCGGGTCCTTGGCCCTGTAAGAGAACACGCCGTGGGCCGTCGGAGGTCCCATCGTGCCGCCTGCCGCAATGAGGAGGTAGTAGTATCCGTTCCTCTTCGTGAAATGGGGGCCTTCGGTATATACGCCTTCGATATCCCAGTCATCCGGGAACTCGTAGTCGTCGAGGACCCTTACGGCCTCGCCGGCAAGAGCCATGCCGTCGTCGGTGAGGGGATAGATGTAGTTCTTCGACATGAAGAGATAGCGTTTTCCGTCGGGACCGATTATAAGGGCGGGGTCGATGAGCTCGTCGCCCTCGGGTGTCTGTCCGGCCTTGCCCATGATAACGGGATCGGACCACGGCCCGTTCTTTATATCCTTGGTCGTCATGACGAACAGGTTCATGCCGCCTTTTTCGGAATAGCAGTAGTAATAATATGTGTCGCCGACCTTTACGAGGTCAGGAGCCCAGGGCTCGAGCCCTGCAGCGCGTGTTTGGGGAGACAGGGTGTAGAGGTATTCCCAGTTGACAAGGTCCATTGAATGGTAGACCGTGGAATAATTGGACATGAGATAATAGTCATCTCCGTCCCTCATTATCGAAGGATCGGAATACTGTCCCCACAGGATCGGGTTGATGTATGTACCGTTGCCCTGATCGGCGGTACGTGTATAGCGCCTTTTTTCCATCTTTTTTCCTTTCTTCTTTTGTGTCATCCCGAAAGCGTGAAACTGAAAATACAGAGCATCACACTAAAAGACGTCTTCTTAGTGTATGCGTATCTCCGCATCATGATATATCCGGGAAATGTTAAATACTTAATGATTATACAGCTATAATGCGTGATATTCAAGCGCCCTGTATATCCCTTCCCTGGAAATGTGCAGGTTGACTTGCAGGCGGCGCCATATCATAATTATCCTGTAAGTACCGCCGATAAAACAAAAAGCATCATTAAGGAGCCCCTGAATGTTTTTAAAAAAGCTTGATGAAAGGTATAAGGACAGCGCCTTCTGGCAGTTCGTTAAATTCAATATCGTGAGCCTCAGCATATCGCTTTTGCAGCTTATCCTTGCCAATATACTGCCTGTCTTTTTTGACGGCGTCACCGATGTGCTGCCTTCTTTTTTAAGGCCTGTCTTTGATCCGGAAACTCTGTTCAACGGCCCTTCAGGGTATGTCGTGGACGGCATAGTCACATGGGGCTATGTGCTGCCGTTTTTCCTCTCCAATCTCATCGCGAACATATACGGCTACTTCGTAAATATGAGGGCCACCTTTAACGGCAGGGGGAGCAGATGGGGGCTTGCAGTATATCTTATTGTGCTCACGGCCCTGATCCTTTTTTCCACATGGCTGCAGGGCTATGTGACGGCGAAGCTAAATGTGACGTCTCTTGCCGTTTTCAGCCGTACCATAGCCGCCATGGCGGCGGGCCTCGTGCAGATGGCTGTACTGTTCCCGCTCGAGAAATTCGTGCTTTTTAAGAAGGATGAAAAGGGTCAGGGCGTACCAGAAGCCGGGGAGGAGACCTAAGATACAAAAGCCTGAGCCGGGAGGAAAACGCTTTTACGGATATGCGGCACGTCTTTTATGAGATCCATTAAGGCTGTGCCGTTTTATTTTGCCTTTTTATGGAAATGTCGGTCATGCCTCTGATATAATCAAGACATACAGAAGTATCAGTTTATACCCGGTCCGTTCACGGAGGATGTGAGTTATGAAAAGGGTCTCATATATGCTTTCAAGACGGCTTTTATGCTGCTGCCTTGCCATGATAATGGTGACAGGCATCCTTTGGTCTGCCGCAGCAAGGGCTGAGAGCGTGACGATCCGTATCGGGGACAGCTCCTTCAGCCCTGAAGAAAACGTCTTATCAGGCTGGTCAGACGGTAAGGGCTGGAAGAACCTGGCCGGGAAATATGTGGCGATGGTCGACTTCGACGGGAGGGACACCGTAGTTTCTGCGGACGGAGGGACAGTGACGCTGGCGGTCGCGGGCGTCAACAGGATAAAGTCCCTTAAAGGAAGATGCTCCTTCAACATCGTGGGCACCGGCATCATACTGCTCGACAGCATAGAGATAGAAGAGGGGAGCATCTCGCTCATGCCCGATATCTCTCTTTATGACAGCGGCAGCGCTGCCGTATTCCTGCTCAATGACGGGTACTACGAGCTCATAAACGGCAGCATCCCAGGCATACTTGACGAATCGTATGAGCTTGATGATGTGAAGCTTAGAGTACCGGAAGGCTCCTCGCTCGTGCTCGGCGCAATGGCCATAAGGAGCGAGACCTGGATGCCTGAAGGCTCCGACGCTCCTGAGACTGAAGTAAGGATATATAAGGAAACGGTCCCCTGGGAAGACTTCGATCCCGTACATGAGAACGGGAATGTGGAGATGAAAAGCGTGGCCGCAAGGCTCACGCTTAAAGGGAACAGCTCTCTTAATATAGAAAACAAGGCCACGGTAAAACTCGAGGAGATAACGAGCACCGCCATGGGCAGGGATTTCATATCCACGGCTTCGGCAATGGATATTAAAGGCAATCTTACAAATGACGGTACGATAGAAGGCGGGTTCATAAATATCCTTGACGGCGGCAGCCTTAAGGGAAACGGTAAGGTGATCCTGTCCGAGACCGATCTTAAGCGGGGAGGAAAGCTTTCAGAGAAGCTGAAGTTCGAAATGAGCGGGCTCACCGTGAGCGGAGACGGCATGTCTGTCAAAGCCGATATAAGGGACAGCGTGATATACATAAAGGGGAGCGGAGTAAAGCTTGATGACCTTACTGTTTCAGGTACGTCATATATAGGCATAAACAGTGAGGGCACCTCGGGGTATTCCCAGGGATACCGCATCCCTGAGATAGGGGATGTCAGATTCCCCGGCGGCGGCAGCCTTGATATCGTATGCAACAATCATCCGTACGTTCCGGGCGGCAACGATCCCGCAAGATACGTCGAAGACTGCCGTCTTAAGGTAACGGGCACTGTCACCGGCGGAAAGATCAGGGTGCTGGCAGGCATCACCGAATATACGGGGAGCAGTACGGACAGTATCCCGGTCGTACCCGGAGGATATGCCTCAAGGGTCCTGGTATCTGGCTTTGACATAGATTCGACTGTTGAACCGTTAAACATGGACCTTTCCGATGCGGCAGAGCTTGCAGGGGAGGATGAGATACAGGTCATAAAAATGACAGTCATAGATACTCTCGTTTCCCTGAGGGTGGCAGCCCGCACATGGTCCGTAGATACATATGAGAAGATCGGATCCTTCAAAAGGGGCGGGGAGGATGAGTTCACCTGTGCGTCATTCATAGCTTTATACGGCATAACGGGAAGCATGAACAGCAACGACTGCTGTACCGCAGTCGAGATCATACGTTCCGACCTTTCCCGTGAAAGATTCTTCTTTGACGACGGCACCCTGTTCAGCCTTGATGACGTCATCCACATAAGGATCCTCAGCTGTACAGGACAGGGGGATCAGGGCGGCTCTGCGATAACACAGACTAACACTTCCTTTACGGGAAACGGAAACCTCGGAGGCACGGGGAACGGGAACGTTACCTCGGGCAAAGGCACCAGGATCTATTCAAGATACAGCACGCCCGTAAACACGCCTTCGAGCAGTCCCTCAGGCCTTCCGACATCAAGGCCCACAGCATCGCCGACATCAAGGCCAACTGTGTCGCCGATTTCAGGACCCACGGCTTCACCGACCTTAAGGCCTACGGCGATGCCGTCAGGAAGTGCCACGCCTTCAAGGACGCCTGTAAGGACAAGGAGACCTGAAAGCACCGGCGGCAGGGAAGATGATGCTCCGTTAGTACCCGTAGTATCAGCAAAAGGAAACGGCATGTATGAGCTTAAGGTGTACAGGAACGGCGGCGAGGTAAAGGACCTTTACGGTCTTGCAGTGAGAGCCGGGATTCCCGATACCTCTGCCTCTGATAAAGACAGGACCATCTATGCCGTTTTCGGTGAAGGGAAGGATGCCCGTTATATAAAGGCTGAATATGATGCCGGTGAGGGCGGGTTCGTATTTGAAGCTGACAGGACAGGTCCCTTCAGGGCCGCTTATGTATCGGTAACGGAGATAAGCTATCCCTCCCTTGATACTGACGCGCCTCTGTTCATGAGACTGTCGGTAACGGCAGGGGATGAAGAGATAAAGGATCTGCCGGTACAGGTCGAGGCTGAAGCGGAGATAAGGGAAGGTATGGAAACGGGGGCAGGACTTTACGCTGTCTTCTCAGGCGAAGACGAAGAGATAAGCATATTCCCCGTATACTGTGACATGACCCGCATGAGATACCGCTTTATGTCTGATGTGACTGGAAATTTCGTTATCATAAAGCCTGAAGGACTGTTTAAGACAAAGAGCGAGCTTGTTAACGCATGTCTTTCATCTGAAGAAGTGAGGATGATGAACGCTGTCACAAGGCTATTAGAGTTCTGGAGCTGATCATGGAGAGATACCACATATATGCGGTGTCCTCGGTAAACGATCTCAGGACCGCAGAAGAGCTCCTTAACAGCATAAAAAGCTATAGACCGCCTAAAGGCCTGACATTAAAGGAGGACGCCTCCTTTCTTAAGAGCGTCTGTAAAGATTTAAGAGAAGACCCTTTTGATGAAGAGGCAAAGGAGCGGATAAAAGAGGCGGGATATATGATCTTTATCTGTTCCCCGTCATCTAAGGGGAACAGTGCCCTTGAAGACCGCCTTTTATATTTTCTTGACACACATAAAAAGGACAGGCTCATCACCGTTATATCTGACGGAGAGCCTGACGAAGCCTTCCCTGAGATATTAAGAGAAAAAAAGACCGTCACCCACGCTCTTCCGGACGGCCGCACGATAGAAAGGACCGAGATCATCGAGCCTGTCGCCGCGGACTTAAGGGGAGACACGGAAAAGAAGAGAAGACAGCTTTTAAGATATGAGACCGTCCGCATAGCGGCCCTTGTCCTTGGTCTGCATCCGGACGAGCTCGAAAGACGGCACGAAGCAAGGAAGAGAAGGAGCCTTATACGGATCCTGTCTGTCCTGACCGCAGCCGTTCTCATCATCTCAGGCATATTCACATGGCTCGGTATCCGGGCGAGGAACGAAGGAAGGACCGCGGACATGCAGACAGAGCTCACGGTCAGGACCGCGGAGCGGACCATAAAAGAACTTCCGGAGCTGTTCAAAGACGATCCCGACGCCCTTCCATATATAGATGAAGCGGTGAAGAAAGCAGACGATGAGCTTGAAGACCTGGGCATCAGCGGCCTTTCCGACAGCCCTGAAGAGGGGAGCATGCCATGAGCTTCAGATATGACGTGTTTTTAAGCTACAGACATATGCCCCTTGATACGGCAGTGACGAAAAAGGTCTTTTCATGGCTTGAGGGCTACAAACTGCCGGCATCCGTCAGGAGTCAGGGCAAAAGGGAGATAAAGCGGGTATTCAGGGACCAGGAGGAGCTGCCGCTTTCAGGTATCCTTACCGAAACGATCGATGAAGCCCTTTCCTCGTCCGAGATCCTCATCGTCATATGCTCCGCCGATACCCCGTCTTCAAGATGGGTCGACCGTGAGATAGAGATGTTTTCCGAGCTTGGAAGACAGGAGCATATATATCCGCTCCTTATAAACGGAGACTTTGAGGCCTCGTTCCCGCCGTCCCTTAAAAGGATCCCTGGCATAGAAGAAAGGGTCATGGATATAAGGAAGGAGAGCAGCAGGGAAAAGGATATACTTACAAGCCCCAGGACTCCGCTCTTAAAAGCCGTGGCTGATCTCACGGGTACGGATGAGACCGTACTAAGAAGGGAAGAGAGCTTCAGGAAAAACAGGAAGACAGCTCTCATCGCTTCCGTCACGGCAGCTGCCCTCATCATCACGGGCACGGTATCGTTCCTTCTTATGTCGCTGGCGGGGAAGTACAGGGATAAGGCGCAGCTCCAGGAGCAGGCGACCATGCGGATATTAAGCGAGCTCACGTACGATCTGCCTGACAGGCTGGCGGATGTCCCCGGAGCTTATTCGAGGATAGCCGGGATCCTTGAGGAGAATGCGGATACGATAGATAAGGTGATAATGCTCTCAAGGGACGGCACAAAGGCGAGGTTCGAAGCCGCTTCGAACAGGGAAAGGCTCGCCAATGCAAAAAGCGTCATGGGCATGTATGAAGAAGCGCTTGAAGCGCAGGATACTGCCGTAGCAGCCTATGAGGAGCTGGCGGAGGATAAAGAGGACGCCCATGTACTGGCCTACGGTTCTTCACTAAACAACAGGGGCAATATATTCCACGCTGCCGGAAGATATGATGAAGCCTGGAGAGATTATGAAAAGTCTCTTCTTATACTGACTCATATGGAGGACACTGATCATATGATGCTTGCAAGGATATACGGCAATCTTGCAGCAAATGCCGTGAGCACGGGCGACGACAGTGCAGACGGATATTTTGATAAGGCTCTCACTGTCCTTGATGAAGTAAAAGATGAGGTGTGGAGTATCTTTGAGACTGCTTCAGTGTTGTATAACCGCGGGACCTGGCTCTACAGGCAGGGCAGATATGAGGAAGCTTCTATTGATCTTGAACGCTCGGCAGGGCTCTATGAGTCGATAGTAAATGAGACGGGCCGTCTTACCGACCGTGTCCCGTATCTCAACAGCCTGTCGGTGCTAGCTGCCTGTCTTTCCGATTCGGGAAGATATGAAGAAGCCGAGAGGTTTTTCGCCGCCTCCGAGAGGGAAGCCGAGTGGCTGGCAAAGGACAGTGAGAACCTTAAAAATCAGGTGATACTTGCCGAGATCCTCAACAATCACGGCCTTTGCCTCAACTCGCAGGAGAGATATAAGGAGGCCGACGGTCTCTACAGGAGAGCGTCGGGCATCTATAAGAAAATATATGATACGTCAGGCTCCGTGTCATCAGGAACTACATACGCCGTATCGCTCCTTAATACCGGAGAGAACGCGTTCAAGGCCGGGGACTATAAGGAGACTGACGGTATCTTTAAGGAAGGGCTCGGGATATTTGAGACGCTTCTTAACGAACTTGACGATTACGACCTTGCGCAGTATTACACCTGGCTCTCATATCACAGGCTCATAAATGAGCATGATCCTGAAGGCGCACTCGAAGCGTCGGTAAGAGCTCTTGAACTGCAGCCTGGGAGCGTTCTTGCAAACATGAACTACGGATACGCATGTCTCTATTCGGGTCATTATGAGGAATGCGACAGGGTGCTCACTGCTGTTGCGGATCTTGGAGAGGGACAGGCCACGATGATAATGAGGGACCTTGAGGCACAGGAAAAAGCGGGGCTTTTCAGCAGTCACACCGAGGTGTTAAAGGGTATCATCATAAGATAAAAAAGCATGAAAGGAGGGTTTTGCCATGTTTATACGGATGAGAAGACCGGTCGTCCTGATATTTGCGGTGCTCGTTCTCATAATGCTCACATGTCCTGGCTGTTCATGTAAGGGAGAGGGTACTGACGATCATAAGGAAGAGCCGAAGACAGTAGCGGATAA
>JAFWWA010000013.1 GCA_017523755.1 Christensenellaceae bacterium
GTGAAGGTGTTCACCGGATTCACGGACGGAAGTCCGATAAAGCTGGGACCTGTTACTGCAGTGCTCAAAAATGACAGGATGTCACTGTCGCTGCTTACTTCAGACGGTAAGCCTGTTAACGAGTCAAAAGCCCTTCTGATCCTGGCTACCGGAGAGACAGGAAATGATGATAACAAATGGGCAGGAGACATATCTCTCGGATTCGGGGGAAAGCTGTTCGTTGATGATCCCGAAGGGACGCTTGAGATACCAGGCGCAAAGAGAGTATACGCTCTTGACGTATACGGCAACAGGATATATGAGCTGGGGAAGAAGGACGGTCTATTCGTTATGGGAGACGAAGACAAACAGGCTGCCCTCGGGTTTGAGATCATAATGGAGTAGTTGATATCCTGATATCAAAAAAGGAAGGCTTCATGTAAGCCTTCCTTTTTTGGTCGTTATGTTCTACAGCCAGCTGCCGTTTTTCTTCGTGTAGAAGTATTTATAGACCTGTATCGCTGTTGCGTAAAGGACAAGCAACAATGCGATCCAGAACATGAAGTTGAGCGGGACCGCTGTAAGGTGGAACAGTGTAGCGATGCTCGTGAAAGTTATGACGAGCGTCACTGCAGTCACCAGGAACGTAGATATGATTAGCTCTCTTGACGACGAACTCTGTACGAACGGTACCTTTGCAGTTCTTATCATATGTATGATCAGTGACTGTGATATTATACCGAAAGCGAACCATCCTGTCTGGAACAGGGAAGCCTTATCCACAGAATTGAATCCGAATACGAACCAGAGCACTGCGAAGCACAGTAGGTCGAGCACCGTCGAAATCGAACCGAATACGAACATGTAATTCTTTATCCCTTTTGTATCCCATGTCTTGGGATTCTTTATGAATTCGGGATCGACGTTGTCAAACGGCATTCCCAGCTGAGCTATATCGTTGAATATGTTCTGTATCAGTATATGTACAGGAAGGAGCGGGAGGAACGGAAGGAGCACCGACGCTATAATGACTGACATGATGTTTCCGAAGTTTCCGCTGGCAGCCATCTTTATGTACTTAAGAACATTCGTAAATGTTTTCCTGCCGTTGATGACGCCCTGTTCAAGAACGTTGAGGTCCTTTTCGAGAAGTATGATGCCTGCTGTTTCCTTAGCGATATCTACCGCTGTATCAACAGAGATGCCGACGTCAGCCTGCTTTAAAGCGGGAGAGTCGTTGATGCCGTCACCCATGTACCCTACAGTGCGGCCCATCTCCTGATACAGTCTTACGATCCTCTGTTTCTGAAGAGGAGCGAGTTTTGCGTAAAGGCGGCAGTTCTTCATACGCTCTTTGAGCTTGTCGTCGCTAAGTGCATCGACATCTCTTCCTGTAAGCATATCTCCGACCTCGATACCGACGCGGTCGCATACATGAAGGGCAACACCTTCGCTGTCACCGGTAAGTACTACGGTATCTATACCGTGGTATCTTAAGGCTGCGATCGCCTCTTCGGCACTCTTCTTCGGAGGATCCAGGAATCCGACAAAACCAAGAAGGACCATGGCCGATTCGTCGCTGACTCCGAACTGGGAAACATCATGCACATCGTTCTTTTGCGCTACAGCAAGTATCCTTAAACCGTCGTGATTGTTTCTCTCATAGACTTCATAGGCTTTTTTTCTGATATCGTCGGTAAGAGGTATGACTTCGCTTCCCATATCTATATATGAGCAGATGTTCATGATCTCATCGACTGCGCCTTTTGTAATGAGCTGTCTTTTCCCGTCAGGATCTCTTAAAACGACGCTCATCCTTCTTCTTGAGAAGTCGAAAGGTATCTCATCTTCCCTGATGTACCTTTCTTTGAGCTCGCCCATCTGCTCGGTCTCAGCTCTGTTGATGATCGCTATATCGATCAGGTTTTTCAGTCCTGTCTGGAAGTAGCTGTTGAGGAACGCGTGCCTTAATACTCTCTTGTCCTCATTGCCCTTGACGTCCATATATTTCTCGAGTATGATCTCGTCTTCCGTTAAGGTACCTGTCTTATCTGTACACAGGATATCCATCTGGCCGAAGGTCTGAATCGCGGAGAGCCTTTTGACTATAGTCTTTTTCTTCGACATCTCGACTGCGCCTCTGGCCATCGTAGCAGTTACTATGACGGGAAGCATCTCAGGTGTTATGCCGACCGCTATCGTTATTGCGAAGACTATCGAAGAAAGGATGTCGTTCTTCGTGAGCAGGTTGATGACAAGTATGATGGGAAGCATGACGAGCATGAACCTGATAAGAAGCATGCTGACGTCATCGATACCTTTTTCAAACGAGTTCTTGTTGTTTACGGAGGCAAGCGACTTTGCCATGTTCCCGAGGTAGGTATCATTTCCCGTCGAAAGGACTATGGCCATCGCGGATCCTGAAACGACGTTCGTTCCTCTGAACCCGATATTCGGGAGTTCCGTCACGGGCTCTGTCCCCTTGCAGGAGTTGAATTTCTCGACAGGATTTGACTCGCCTGTAAGGGAGGCCTGATCGATAAACAGGTCCTTCGTGTCATAGAATCTGACATCTGCAGGTATCATGTCGCCTGATGAGAGCTTGAGCACGTCCCCCGGGACAAGCTCTTCGACTTCGCAGAGCTGCTGTACTCCGTCCCTTATAACGTCTGTTTTGTTGGTGATAAGGTTACGGAGCTTCTTTGCCGCTCTGTCGGATCTTGCAGACTGTATGAACGAAATGAGAGCAGAGATGACTACCGTTCCGATGATCAGCGTGAAGGTAGCATAGTCTTTCCTGGACGCCAAAATGACATCGGTCAGAAGCGTGATCAGTGCAATGACCACAAGAACGATGTTGAAAGGATTGATAAAAGCGTCTACAAGCTGTTTTAAGAGAGTGTTCTCATTCCCGGTTATGATCCTGTTCTCGCCGTACTCATCGATAAGATCGTCGATGTCGACGATGGAAAGACCTTCATCGGAAGAATTGTATTTTCTGTAAAGCTCTTCCATGGGAAGGAGACTGCCGACTCTTAAGTTTGCCTCGACCAGTTTCTGTTTTTCAATTACTGGGTCGATCTTCTTTTTCTGTTTCTGTTTTTTCTTTTCTGTCATAAAAACCTCCTTAAGCTATAAAGATTTTTTTAGGACAGAGCAAAATAATAGCCCGGAGTGCTCAATATAAGTCAGGCCGGGCGGTCAGAGATACGCAGGAACAAAAGATCAGAACGTGGAACGGTGAGATCTTTTATTTATGCCGTTGGCGTATACAGATGACCTACTTCGCCCTGGGCCGCTACTGTCGTAGTTTTCCAAAAATCTCACCTCCTGAAATGATATAAGAAATACGCTATTATTATATTCCATCATATTGGATTTGGGAACTTTTTTTTATGATTTTCTGATTTTTACAGACATATTTTAAGGAGCGGAAACAGGACGGAAAAGCAGCTTTGGTATATGTCTGTTTTGCCTGCGTCTGTGCTGATTTTGACATCGGTATTTATCACATGATAAAATATCTTTTTGGAAAGCGAATTATTTGAACGATCGGAAAAAGATAGTTTTAGATGGAAATACTGGATTTGAAATTGTATCTGCTGCGCGACAGGATATGCGCATGGGAGTTCAGCCTGAGCTCCGGCAGAGTCGAATCAGGCGTGGCAAGGCCATTCAAAAGGATGGCTTCTATGGATAAGGTCTATCCTTCGGATATAGAAGACATACCTTATACATTAAAGCAGCTTAAAGCGGCTCCGAGGATAGATTCCTTCGCGGGAGTTTTTCTTGAAGCCTTCTCCAAGTGCGACAGGATAAGGCCGCATGAGGATTATGAGAACACCGTAAAGCAGACCTTCGGGGAAAAGAGCGCTGTCTACAGCATGTATGTGAACAAGGTGGACAAGCACAAGACCAAGGAGGCTCACAATTATCTGTATATAGATTTTGAAGCTGTGGACATGAAGATATGCGGATGGTACGGGGTGCTGTCCGACGGAAATACTGAGAGGGAATATCAGGGGATAGCAAGACCGTTCAGGGATGAGAAGAGATTAAGAAGGAAATATGCTGCTGTTTATGCCGATCTTCTTCCATACAGCGTGGAGGACATCCTTGCGGCTCCTGGGATAGAGCATTTCCAGAATTACTTCATAGACATGTTCAGACAGGCCAGAAAGATTTATACATACGGGGATACCGATGCGTATTTCATCAAGAATACTTTCGGAGAACACGTGTTCAATATGTTCAAGGCCCGCCATGTTGATATGTCCGTAAAGCTCGGGAACAGGAATATCTCGCTTATGAAGGCATGTCGTCTTTTCGGCGTGGAAGTGGAGGGCGAGGAACATGACCCGAAGATAGACGTCAAACGAATGATGGCATATATGGAGGCGACGAAGGATCTGTAAAGAGGATCCTTTTACGGTGCTTATGGAAGAGAACAGAAAAGGATTCTCCGGATTTCTTACATGCTGCGCGTTCATCCTGGCGTTCCTGCCTGCGCTGTTCATTGCGGCAAGGTCTCTTATGATCACTGCAGTGCTTGATCCCGACAGATACCGCGAAGAGCATATCCTGTATAACAATGACAATATACTGTTAAGTATCGCAGTCACGCTTCTTGCTGTGGCTGCTTTTGTATTCCTGATGAGGTCAAGAACAGCAGGCAGGATAAACGTGACGCTGTTCGGGATATTTACGGTAGCAGCGGTGACAGCGCTCTCCTCGTGGTGGGTCCTCTCAGCGGGATCGATCCCTGAGACCGATACGGGAAAGGTCACCTCTGCAGCCGCAGATGCTCTTTTGGGCAACTATGACTGGCTCACGGAAAGGACATCGTATTTCAGGACATACAAATACCAGCTGGGGTACGTATTCATGCAGGAGCTAATGCAGTCTGTAATGGGGTCCAATAACTACGGACTTCTGGGACTTTTCAATTCGCTGGCGCTTGGCGCCGCATATACAGCAGTGATCCTTATATCAGGAAGGATCTTCAATAACAGGAGGATGGTCCTTGCAACTGAGATACTTCTTCTTTTCTGTCTCCAGCCTGCTTTCTTCGCAACTTTCCTGTACGGGAACATGATAGGCTTCGCTTTCTCTTCCTGGGCAGTCCTGTTCATGATAAGATTCCTTAAAGGAGAGAGATATTCGTTTATTCCCGCTGCTCTATTCACGGGGCTTGCGGTCATGGCAAAGCCAAATTACTGGATATGCGCGATAGCCCTTATGATAACGGGGATGCTTTTCACGCTGAGACAGAAAAGACTGAGGGAAATCGTAATCTGTGCTGCCGCATCAGTCCTTATGATCGCATCGCCGCTTGTCATTATGTCAGCAGTCGAGCTGTATTATGAAAAGAAGAGCGGGAGCGAGATACAGGACAGCCTTCCGCTGTCTGCCTGGCTCGCCATGGGGCTGTCAGAGTCGGACAGGGCGCCCGGATGGTACAGCCATTATCTGGGAACAGTGCTCAGGGACAATGACTATGATATGGAAAGTATAGGGGAGGATTCGGTCATTGACGTAGAGGAAAGGATCGGCACTTTCAGTAACGACATCGGTTATGCCGGTGATTTCTTTCTTAAGAAGCTCGATTCCCAGTGGCAGGAGACGAGCTACGAGAGCATATGGGTAAGCAGGGTGAAGAAGCATGAACATGATCTTTCTTCTATGGCAAGAGATATATATGAAGGAAAGACAGGCAAAGTCCTTATCTGGTATTTCGATATTTATGCCGAGTTCATTTACTGCTGCTTTACGGCAGGACTGATCATGGTCATATTAAGAAGGACGAAAAAGGCAGGGGAAAGCTATGAGTTCACTGATCTCGGTGCGTTGATATTCCCGCTCATATTCCTCGGAGCCTTCATATATCATTCCCTTTTTGAGGCCAAATCACAGTATCTTTTCCAGTATGTGCCTATGATGGTCCCTGCGGCGGCATATTTTCTTTCGGGAATCACCGTCGGAAAAAGAGAGAAAAGCAATAAAAGCCCGATTGAAACATGTGAGTGATGCGGTTATAATCCGTATTGAGGGAAGATTATAACCTTAAGGAAGGGAGATCAAAAATGGATATAAAGAAAATTATAGATGAAGTGACTGCCAAAATAAAAAACGATCCCAAGCTGCTTGAGAAGTTCACAGAGGATCCTGTAAAAGCTCTTGAATCGATGACAGGGCTCGACCTTCCGGATGACGCGGTAAAGCCCGTAGCTGAAGGGATAAAGGCTAAGCTGAAGGGCAGCGATATTCTTGGAAAGATAGGCGACCTGAAGAAGCTGTTTTAAGGATACTTACCGTTCCCGATAAGCAGAACTCCTTTAATGAAACCTGACGGCATGCATAAAAACGTCATGCCGTTTTTTTATTTCTCATTATGTGCTTATATTCATAGATGATGTTTTTCACATATAGCAAAAAAATCCTTGACAAGTAAGCGGACGCTAACTAAAATTGTTAATAGTTAGTTAAGACTAACTATTTTTAAAGGCTTATGGTTAGCTGGAGCTAATCAAAAGCTGACAGGAGGGATGATCATGATGCCGCTGAATTTTGCGGAAATAGGGCAGCCTCAGATCGTTAAGAAGATCGGCGGAAATCCTGAGGTCAAACAGCATCTTGCTGATCTTGGTTTCAATATTGGCGGAGAGGTCAGTATCATAAGCACGCTTGGGGGAAACCTGATAGTTAAGGTCAGGGAGAGCCGCGTGGCAGTCAGCAGTGAACTGGCACGAAAGATCATGGTTTAAATCAAAGGAGGGTTCAGCATTGAAAACATTGAGAGACGCGGGTATCGGCGAGACGGTTACAGTGGTAAAGATCCATGGAGAAGGCGCGGTAAAGCGCAGGATCATGGATATGGGGATCACGAAACATACCCCTGTGTATGTGAGAAAGGTAGCACCGCTCGGTGATCCGATCGAAGTGACTGTAAGAAACTATGAGCTTTCTATACGTAAAGCAGATGCAGAGATGATCGAAGTAGAATAAAAGACCGGGAGTATCCCGTTTTTTTACAGTGTATGGTTAGTGAAAGCTAACCGTTTAAAACTGTATGAAGTAGAAAGGAAGATGAAGATAATGAACATACGCATTGCCCTAGCAGGCAATCCGAACAGCGGAAAGACTACGCTGTTCAATGCACTGACCGGTTCCAATCAGTTTGTCGGAAACTGGCCGGGGGTGACCGTTGAGAAAAAGGAAGGTAAACTGAAAAGACATGAGGATGTAACGGTGACTGACCTTCCGGGTATCTACTCCCTGTCACCCTATACGCTTGAAGAGGTCGTAGCAAGGAACTATCTTATCGAAGAACGGCCTGATGCTATCTTAAATATCATTGACGGAACGAATCTTGAAAGAAACCTTTACCTTACTACTCAGCTGACCGAACTCGGTATCCCGGTGGTGCTGGCAGTGAACATGATCGATATCGTCAATAAAAACGGTGATAAGATCGATCTGAAAGAGCTGTCAAGACAGCTCGGATGCAAGGCTGTAGCAATATCCGCGCTTAAGGGAACAGGAGTAAATGAGGCTGCAGAAGCTGCAATAGAAGCAGCTAAAAATGCAAAGACCGTTCCCATGCATACGTTCTCAGGACCTGTTGAGCATGCGATCGCTCATATAGAGGAAGCAGTGGTACACGAGCTCCCTGAAGAACAGCAGAGATGGTACGCCATAAAGGTCTTTGAGAGAGATGATAAAGTTCTTGGGCAGATGAATATCCCGAAGGAGACGCTTGCTCATATAGAAAAGGATATTAAAGCTGCCGAGCAGGAACTTGATGACGATGCCGAGAGCATTATCACCAATGAACGCTACATTTATATCGCCGAAGTCATAAAATCCTGTTACAGGAAGAAAAAAGAAGGGGGTCTTACTGTTTCAGATAAGATCGATAAGATAGTCACGAACAGATGGCTGGGACTTCCCATATTCGCTTTAGTCATGTTCCTTGTCTACTGGATATCAATGGTCGGTATCGGAGCTATAGCAACGGATTTCACGAATGACAATATCTTCGGAGACGGGTTCCATCTTTTCGGGATGGATGGCGGATATGAAGAACTTGCGGAACGTTATGGCGAGGCTCAGGCGATATCAGACGGATTTGATGCGTATGTTGAGAAGAACGGAACAGAGCCTCAGGGCGAGTTCACGTACACTGTAGAGGATGAGGAAACGCTGGAAGTCATAGAGGAGACAGCGAGCCTGGAAGATTATGAAGAAGCTGTTAAGACTCTTGAGGAGATAGGCGATGAGCCTGATCCCGCTGATTACGGTACATGGATACCCGGTATACCTGTGCTAGTGGAGAGGGGTCTTGATGCTCTCAATGCAGCTGACTGGCTGAAAGGCCTGATACTTGACGGTATCGTTGCGGGTGTAGGCGCAGTACTTGGCTTTGTTCCTCAGATGATGGTATTGTTCCTGCTTTTGGCCTTCCTCGAAGCCTGCGGATATATGGCCCGTATAGCATTCGTGCTTGACCGTGTGTTCCGTAAATTCGGTCTTTCGGGCAAATCCTTTATCCCGATGCTCATAGGTGTCGGATGCGGAGTTCCGGGCATCATGGCCAGCAGGACGATAGAAAATGAACGTGACCGCCGTATGACTATCATGACGACGACATTCATACCGTGCGGAGCCAAGGTGCCGTTTATAGCGATGATAGCCGGAGCTATCTTCGGAGGATCACCGTGGGTATCGACTTCAGCTTACTTCATCGGAATGGCTGCGATCGTTGTGTCAGGCGTTATGCTGAAAAAGACACGCATGTTCGCGGGAAATCCTGCTCCCTTCGTTATGGAGCTTCCGGCATACCACTGGCCCACACTCGGTAATGTGCTCCGCTCGATGTGGGAGCGTGGATGGTCTTTCATCAAAAAGGCCGGAACGATCATTCTTCTTTCGACTATCGTGGTATGGTTCACGAGCTACTTCGGATTCACATCGGAAGGATTCCGTATGCTCTCTGAGGATGAGCTTGAGCTGTCGATACTTGCAAAGATAGGAAATGCGATAGCGTGGATATTCGCTCCTTTAGGCTGGGGCAACTGGCAGGCTGCAGTAGCTTCGATAACCGGTCTCGTAGCAAAGGAAAACATCGTAGGAACGATGGGTATCCTTTACGGAGGAGGAGACGCGACTGTATGGCAGACGCTGGCCCAGGCATTTACGGGCGTTACAGCTTATTCATTCCTCGTATTCAACCTGCTATGCGCACCCTGCTTTGCCGCTATCGGTGCGATCAAGCGTGAGATGAACAATGCGAAGTGGACATGGTTCGCTATTGGATATCAGTGCGGTTTCGCTTATGTGATAGCTCTTATGATCAATCAGTTCGGAGGGCTGTTTACTGGAAATATCCAGCCGGTAGGTCTTATATTTGCGACAGCTGCGTTAGTGCTTATGATCTACATGCTTTTCTTCAAGAAGTACAAAGAAGCTGATAAGCTGACAGTGGACGCATAATGACGGAAAAGGGGGGATGATGATATGCTGGAATGGCTTGCAGCTAATTCGGGAACGATACTTGTCACGGCTTTGCTTGCCGCTCTTGTGACGATGATCATCCTGTACATGAGGAAGGAAAAAAAGAAGGGCGGTGTGTCCTGCGGATGTGACTGCAGCAGATGCGCGATGTGCGGGGCATGCCACTTAAAAAAAGCAATGAGAAATCACCATTATAAGATATAGCAAATCATTTATGGAAAGGACCGCTTTTAGAAGCTGTCCTTTTTTCCTTATTAAGATCCTTGTGCAGTGATCAGTAACATGTGTAAAGGTTTTGAAAGTCGTATCATTCTAGACAGATATCATTCATTTTTATATGAATATGTGGTATGATATACGGCAAACAGATTATGGGAAAAGGAGAGAAAATGGCTGAAAAGTGGATCAGGCTCGATAATGCAGCAAAGATATACCCTGCGGCGATGTCAAGAAAATGGATGCCGATGTTCAGGCTTTCTCTCGAGCTTGATGAGGCAGTTGATCCCGACATCCTCAGGGCTGCAGCCTCCAATCTCAGACCCAGTTTTCCCAGCTTTTTCAAAAGACTGAGAAAAGGGCTTTTCTGGCCTTATCTTGAGGACATAGACGGCGAGCCTCCTGTACTGAAGGATGTCGCGAACCCTCTTGCAAGGATGGATCTTGACGAGAACGGAGGATTTACCTTCAGGATCAGATACCATAACAACCGGATAGCCGTCGAGTTTTTTCATGTTGTCACTGACGGGTACGGGGGGCTGGTCTTTATAAAGAATCTTGCTGCGGAATATCTGAGACTGAAGTATGATATAGAGATCCCGTTCACGGATGATATCATGGACATATCAAAGGAGCCAGACAGCGGGATGACCGAGGACAGTTTTATAAGATATGCAAGAGACTACGGGCATACCAAACCGGAAAGCCTGGCTTATCATATAAAGGGAACCAAGGAGCCTGATGACTATCTGAAGATAATCACAGGTACCGTACCGGTAGATGAGCTGAGGGAAAAGTCAAGGTCAATGGGCATCAGCATAACAGAGTTCATAGTTTCGCTTCTGATAATGTCAGCACGTTCGCTCCAGAAGAAAGACAGTTCTCTCATAATGAGGAAGAGGCCCGTCAAGATAAGCGTGCCGGTTAATCTGAGGAGATTTTATCCGTCAAAGACCGTCAGGAATTTTTCCTCATATGTTAATCCCGGGATAGACCCGAGATACGGAGATTATTCTTTTGAGGAAACCGCAGATGCGGTACATCATTTCATGGGGGCTGAAGTCACGGAAAAGATGCTCAACGCGAAGTTTTCCGACAACGTGAACAAGGAAAAGATCAAAGCCGTAAGGGTCCTTCCTCTTTTTATAAAGAATGCGGTCATGAGGCTGTATTTCAGAAGGGGCGGGGACAGGACAACGACAAGCACTCTCACCAATCTCGGCGCCGTATCCGTTCCGTCGCCAATGGACAGCTATGTCAGGAGATTCGATTTCATGCTGGGGCCTCTTTCATATATGAATGTGAACTGTGCTGCTGTCTCATATAAAGGAATGATGAATATCACCTTCACGAGAAAGATCAGGGAGACCGAGTTTGAAAGGTACTTCTTCACGGAGCTTGTGGAGATGGGGATCAAAGTCACGGTCGAAAGCAATAACAGATACTAGGGGAATTAAATGTCATATTGTGTGAACTGCGGCGTGAAACTTGCCGCGTCTGAAAAGCGGTGCCCGCTTTGCGGTACCGTTGTCATAAACAGGACCGATCCTTGGAAGGAGCCTGAAACAAAGCCTTATCCCGACGAGGTCGAACAGATAAGGAGAGTAGACAAGAAGTATGCGGCTTATCTTGTCGGGCTCATAGCGCTCATACCGGCGCTTACATGTCTTGTAACGGATCTCATGATCTCCCACGGCATCACATGGTCCGCATATGCGTGCGGCGGGATACTGACACTGTATCTGATCTTAATGATACCTTTCGTTCTCGGAGGAAGCAGGAAGTATATCAGCATACCCTTATGCTTTGTCGCGGCTGCTTCATATGTTGCCCTTGTCAGTTTCCTTACCTCGGGGATGGAATGGTTCCCGTCGCTTGGGTTCCCTCTGACCTTCCTGGTTTTTGCCTACATATATGTCATAGTATATATCTGGGGGAAGAAAGATCTTATGAAGCTTACAAGGATAGCGTTTATAATCGCTCTTGCAGGCTTCTTCGTGATGGGTATAGAGATAATCATAAGAAGATACATTAAGTACGGGGGACTTACCTGGTCGCTTATAGTACTGATCCCGTGTCTTCTCATAGCTGCGATGCTGCTTCTTGGAGTAAAGCAGAAAAAGATAAAGGAAGAGATAGAAAAAAAGCTGTTTTTCTGAACAGCCTGGATCTAGACATATGGATCATAAAGGAAGGCTCCGGATCTGTGATATGCTCCCCATAAGGGAGACAGTGAAATATAAAAGATTTCATTGTCGACCTTATGGGGGTATTTTTATGGGACACAAGAGTAAATACAACGCAGAAGAGAAGCTGAAGATCGTGGAGGATTGCATGAACGGAAGGGA
>JAFWWA010000014.1 GCA_017523755.1 Christensenellaceae bacterium
GGCATCTGTTGCCGATACTGTCCGCTTTTACAGGGAAGCAGGCTATGATGGATTATTCATAACCAACCATTTCCTTGATGGAAACATAAATATAGACAGGAACGCCCCCTATGAGGAAAAGATACGTTTCTATTTTTCGGATTTCCATGAAGCCGAAGCAATCGGCAGGGAGATAGGTATAAAAGTATTCCCAGGCGTCGAGCAGACTTACGCAGGCACTGATTTCCTTATTTACGGACTTGATGAGGACTGGTATCTAATTCATCCCGAGATAATGAAAATGGATGAAAGGACAAAGCTGGGATTCTTCAGGGAAGCAGGCGCTCTCGTGATACATGCCCATCCTTTCAGGGAGGATTCATATATAGACCATATCCGCCTGTATCCGAGAAGCGTGGACGGGATCGAAATAATAAATGCGGGAAGAAAAGAAATAGAGAACCTCATGGCTGAGCACTATGCCAGAGAGTACGGCTTCCTTGTGACTGCAGGCACGGATAATCACAGGGCAGGCTCTGCCCCAAAGCTGGCAGGCATGGCTTCCGATATCCCCGTGAACAGCGTGGGAGATTTCATAAGGATGGTCAGGGAAGGCAGTATGAGCCTGTTCGTCGAAAACAGGGACTGATCTCACCCGGGATACAAAAGCAGGGACCGCATAAGATGCAGTCCCTGCTTTTTTAAGTCGTGTATCAGTACATATTCGAGGCGGCTCCTATGTACCCCCTGTCTACGGCGATATTCGTGGCATATATTGCTGATGCCTCATCCGAAAGAAGGAACGCAACAGAAGGAGCGATCTCATCCGGGCTTACCGGAGCGAATCTGCTGCCCTCAAAAGGCAGATCGGTCTCGGGGCAGTAACCGTGTGAAACGCTGTTTACCCTTACGTACGGGGAAAGGTCTATAGCCGTGTTCTTTGTAAGCTGATCTATTCCGCCGTTGATGGCATTGAATAACCATGCCTCGGGACGGGTCCTGAACGCTTCGAATCCCATCACGTTCACTATCGCGCCGCTTCTTCCGTAGCCCTGCTGTATCCTGTACTGGGAGATCATGGTCGCATACGATATGACGCTTCGGTCGATCTCCTCCATGATCTCATCCCTGCTGCTTTCCTTAAGCAGGTTCTTTCTGGGCAGATAGTTGTTCACAAGATAGTCGACATATCCGAACATATCCACGCCCTTCTTTATCGCAAGCATGCAGCCGTCTTCTGTGGAGAGATCGGCCTCATACGCGAAGAGCCTGCCCTCACAGTCTCCTATCTTTTCCTTCAGTTTCAGAAGCGCCGATCCGTCGGGATCCGTTACAAGAACATAACATCCCTCTTCAAGGAGTTTTTCCGACACTGCCCTTCCTATATCATCGGCACCTGTTACGATGGCCTTTTTGCCGTTAAGTCCGTTATACTCGCCCATGGTATGTCCTCCTTTTTCAGTTTGTCCCGTAATAGTCAAAGAACTTGGACTTGTCACTGATCTCAGGTATTCCGCCCGGGCCTACCTGGCAGTAACCTGCGTCGACGGCGATATCCGTCCCGGTTATTGCAGACGCTCCGTCAGAAAGCAGGAACACGATAGCGGAAGCGCACTCTTCCGGCATTATGATCCTTCTCAGCATGGTATCGCTTCTTGATCCCTCTTCTTCCTGTGTCCCGTCGCCCTTCTTTATCTGTATCCCTTTCACTTCGTCGGTGAGCACTCCGGCAGGAGAGATGGAGTTTACTCTGATATCAGGAGCAAGCTCGAGCCCTGCGCTTATCGTCAGTTGTCTTACAAGGCCTTTTGCCGTATTGTATGTCCAGCTCCTGTCCTGAGCTATGAAGGCGGATATGCTCGATGTGTTCACTATGGCGCCTTTATGTCCTTCCGGATGCTGGTCCACAAATTCCCTTATCATCGTGTAATAATTCAGAGGACCGGCCTCCATAACGTGGTCCCAGTGCCACCTTGATGCGTCCCATGCCCATCTGGTAAAGGCAAATCCGTTATTGACCAGGAAGTCTATGCTCCCGAAAAGCCTTATCCCTTCAGCTATGATCTCCCTGCAGTTCTGTTCGTCTCCAAGATTCCCTAAGAACAGATGGCACTCGGTCCCCGGGTGCTCCTCTCTCAGCTTTCTTAATGCATTCTTCCCTTTTTCGGGATTCCTTCCGACTATAAGAACCCTTGCACCTAGACTGAGCAGTCTCTGCGCTGTTGCATAGCCTATCCCGGACGTTCCGCCTGTTACTACGGCCGACTTTCCCGCTATACCTTTCACGTCAAGTCCTCCTTATATGTTGTGTCTCAGATGGGTCGATTATACAACCTGTGACTGTTTTCAGTCAATCACTGCACATATTTATAGCTCCCGTCCATATTGACACAGGCCTCTCATTACTATAGAATTTTAGTTGTAAATTTTTGCTGTAAAAAATCAATAAGCGGGCTTTGGAAAAAGGCTCTGCCTGCAGGTAAAAGAGATTCCTATGAGCGCTATTAAGGAGATCCTTGTCTCTCCAAATATTAACGGAGCATGTATCCTTAAGATAACAGACGACGAAGGCACATATGGTCTTGGAGCTGTTTACGGATATGATCTTCTTAAATATGATACTGCCGGTATATCTTCCCTGCTTAAAGGCAGAAACGTCAGGGATTACAGTTCCAGTCTTGACATGGTAAAGGAACTTGTCCGCACCAAAGCAGTTTCTTCACAGGCGGAATTCATATCCGCTGTGGACACGGCGCTTTTCGATCTTCTGTCGAGATCCATGGGGTTGCCGGCGCTGCAGCTACTCGGGGGATCGGTAAGAGATTCTGTAAGGATCGCACACGACCATGCCATAAAGCGTCATGTCCCAGCCCCGCTGATCAAAGTCCCCTTCACAGGTGAGCCTTATTTCAGCAGGGAAGGTCTTAAGGATAACCTTCATATACTTGAAGAGGCAAAAGAAGATTCCCCGTCATCGGGCATCATTTTCACCTGCGACATGGGACTTGACCAGGAGTATATGGTCCGCCTTATAAAAGGGCTCAGGGAAACGGGAGTCAGGTATATAAGGCTTCCTCTGGCGCTCATGAGCTACGACCTTCTAAGAAGGATGAAGGACCTCCTGAACCAGGAAGGCATCATGCTCATGCTCACGGAGACCGGCTATACGCTCATGAGGGCAAGGGAAGTCATAAGCGGACGGTGCTGCGACATATTGAGACTCAGCATACCCCAATGCGGCGGTCTTTCCGAAGTCCGGAAGATCGCATCCTATTCACAGATCAATGGGGTGATGATAGTCCCCGTCGGAAGCGACAGGTCTTCTATGGTGTTCGCTCTCTCAAATCTGAATACCCCCTTTATCGAATCATATGATTCTGCTGAGTGCATATGCTTTGGGAACGCTCCCGGCTGTGCCGGGGAATTTGAGACGGTGCGGGGATTCGGTAATGAAACGGAATTATAAGGTTTGACCTCACAGGAGTGAGGCATCAACGTCACTATATGCTGCATGCCAGCAGACGATAATCCAGTATCAGGAGAAGGAAAAATGGCAAAAATAACACAGGTGGAAGTATTCAAATTTATACAGCCTCCGCGTAAGCCCCAGCCGGGCGTAAAGCCGGACTGGGACAGGCCAAACTACGGAAGGATGGCTTACATCACCACGAAGTCCATGCCAAGGCTGAAGCACACCTACAATGTCAAGACCAATAAGGGCGTGCTTACCGATAAGCCCGGCGCAGGCGGAGCTGCTGTCGTAAAGATCACGACCGAAGACGGGATATACGGATACGGCAGTACAGGTCTGTACAACATAGCCGCTCCGTTTATCGAGAACGTTCTAAAGCCGCTCATCCTCGGTCTTGACGCAATGGAGATCGAAAAGATCTGGGACGTTATGTTCAGGGTCACTTCGATGTACGGCCGGAAAGGTCTCGTGATCCAGGGCATCTCAGCAGTGGATATAGCGCTCTGGGACATAATGGGAAAGACGATGGGACTTCCTGTTTATCAGCTCCTTGGCGGAAAAGTCAGGGATAAGATAAAGGTCTACGCGACCGGTAATGACCTCGAAAGATATGCAAGACTTGGATACAAGGCAAATAAGATACCGGCTCCCGCAGGCCCTGGATCAGGCCGGGAAGGTGTCAAGCTGAATGTCCTTGCTGCCGAAAGAGTCGCCAAGATAATGGGTGACGATGCTGAGATAATGTATGACTGCTGGCAGGGATGGGATATAGAGTTCACAGTAAAGGTCTGCAAGGAGCTCAAGCGCGAGGGACTGAATGTAAGATGGATAGAAGAGCCTCTTATGGCTGACGACATCCAGGGCCACAGAAGGCTCAAGGACCTGCTTAATCCCATGGGCATCCTCGTCACCACAGGTGAGCATGAGTTCACGAGATGGGGTGCAAGAGAGCTCATAGACGCCCAGGCTACGGATATCCTCCAGTGCGACATCTGGTACAGCGGAGGTATTTCAGAGATACGCAAGATAATCGCTTATGCCAAGGCTCATAACGTCATAGTAGTCCCGCACTGCCACGGCATGCCGGTGTTCCACGTCTCGATATCGAGCCTGCAGTCTCCGTTCGCGGAAACGTTGCTGCTCGACAGTGAGGATACAGCCCGCCTGTTCTTGGGCGAGCCTCCGGTCATAGACGGTTACATCGATGTTCCGGATACTCCTGGTCTCGGATATGAACTGAATTATGACTGGGGATATATGGAAGAATTCCACAAAGGATGACGAGGGGAGAAACAAACATGAAAATAGTAAAAGTTGAAGTATTCAAGTTCACCACCCCTAAAAATACCGGTGAAAATGTTTCAAGGGGACCGGGATGGCCGACGGATCTTCCATGGGCGATATATCCCGACATAATAGAACATATGAAGCATATCCCGAATCTCGCCGGTGGCGCTGCTGTGGTAAAGATCACTGCCGAAAACGGGATGTACGGTCTTGGGAGCACAGGCCTTTACAGACAGGCTGCCGAGATAATTGAAGACCATCTCAAGCCAATGCTCATCGGACTTGACTGCGAGGAGATTGAGTATATCTGGCACCTTATGTATCTCTCTACATCTGCATGGGGCCGCGCAGGCCTTGCGATGCAGGCCATCTCTGCTGTAGATATAGCTCTCTGGGACCTCAAAGGCAAACTCTACAATCAGCCTGTTTACCAGCTCCTTGGCGGCAAGGTAAGGGACAGGATAAAGGTATATGCGACCGGCCTTGCCTTTGAAGATTACAGGGATATGGGTTATAAAGCAGTAAAGATACCGCGTCCATACGGGCTTGTAGACGGCAAGGAGGGAATGCGCAAGACCGTTAAATGCATCGAGTACGTCAAGAAGGTCATGGGCGATGATACCGAGATAGCCATAGACGTGTGGTGCGCATGGGATGTCGAGTACACGATAAAGCTCTGCACTATGATGAAGGATCTGAACATCAGATGGATAGAAGAACCTGTGCCTGCAGATGACTATGAAGGATATCACAGAATCAAGGATGCTCTGAATTCAATGGGCATACTCGTATCCGGCGGAGAGCATGAATTCACAAGATGGGGAACCAGGACCCTGATCGAAAGGGACTGCGTCGATCTCCTCCAGTCTGATATATGGTACACCGGCGGTCTTTCAGAGATAAGAAAGATCAATGCTCTGGCTAAGGCAAAGAATCTTATGCTTGTGCCCCACTGCCACGGAATGCCGGTATTCCACTTCTCAGTTTCGAGCCTGACTTCCCCGTTTGCCGAAACTCTTCTGTTCAACCAGATAACAGAGCCTTCAAGGCTGTTCCTCGGAGAGCCGAAAGTTGACAACGGTTTCATAGATGTTCCTGACAGGCCTGGCCTTGGCTACGAACTCAACTATGACTGGGGTCCCTGTATCAAGCTCAGCGAGTGATTTCTGACTTTAAGGTTCAACATTTATTGTATAAGAAAACCTCGCGATAGTCGCGAGGTTTTCTTATACAAAAACAGCTAGAAGATCATGATCTTGTAGCTGTTTTGATTAAACAATCTTGTCCTAATTTTATGCTCTGCCCCAACATTTGACATAGAGCCTTTATGATCAGACTCTGTCAGATACCGTAAAGACCATACGGTATCTTTCTTTTTCCGAAAACATTGGCCCTGCTTCCCGTAACAATAAGCTTCAGCTTATTCACATCATTTCCGAGAAGTCCCGCAGGTATGCGGAATCTGTGGGGAGACCAGAATGAAACGTCGAAGAACCTGCCGTTTATGAACAGTTCCGTCATCTCATCCGCTTCAAGCACGATCTTAGTGTCCCCGTCCTGTTTTCCGATCTCGGCTTCGTATATCTTCTTCTGGTCAGGCGAACTTTCCGATACCGGTTTAAACAGCGAATTGTCATATGAAGCTGCGGCAGTCCATGGCCCATCAAGAGACTCCCATTCATCCTCGTCCGCAGTATAGATAAGACAACTCTCGTTTCTTGAAAGTCCTATACTGAACGAGCTTATGCCGTTTTTTCTTTCTGAACTGATCCTTTCCTTCACATTGCCGAAAAGATCATACCTCGCAAGAGGACTTTCGGTCATGACGGAAGCCTCTGTAACGATATCTCTTTCTCCCTCGTTTACTAGGAACCACATCTCACGGCAGCCCGATATTATATGAGCGCACCTGAGATCCGGCTGTTCTGTTTTCGTTACTATGTCGGGCTTCACCTTTTTTACATCTCCCGCGACCCCTTCGAACACGGGTCCGATCCCCGTCACAGCGTCATAGCTTCTTTCCCTGAGCCTGAGCTTCCCGTTTTCGGCTCTTAAGTCTTTCCACATGCTCATAGGGATATACTGGAAACCGACATGATCCCTTATCAGCCCCTCGACCAGCTCGGGCAGAAGATCCCTGCTCTTTACAAGAACGGCTACGGGAAGGATCATTTCAGCCTCACTCATAAGCATCGAAAGCCTGCTCATATAGTCTGCCCATTTCCTGTAGTACGGCCACCATATGCTCCACGGTCCGACATCTGGCGGTCTCTCCTGGCTCCTTGCACCTTTGATGCTGTAATAGAACGCATGAGGTATGAACATGTTCACTCCCCTTACTGCGAGCCAGTCTATATACCATTTCATGTTCGACCCGGTAAAATACCACGGGATATTATCCCTGTTGCAGGCTCCGAAGCATTCGTTCGAGTTCCTCTTTCTCCCCATAAGACGCGCCATGTCAGCACTGCATTTGGCCATAGTGCTGTCTATGCCTTTCGTGCCGCCCGTCTCAGGTGCCACCATCCTCCAGACAACATCCTGCCCCGGTATATGGAAATACTTCTCCACTTCTATGTCGTCGCTCTGATGAGGATGCCCCATAAGCGCTATCCCGTGCTTTTCGCACCATTTCGAGAGCGATCCGTAGTAGACTTCCTCTTCAAGTCTCAGGATGAGCCCGTCATAAAGCTCGGTATCTTTATTCCCGGCTCCTGTGAAGAGCCCCGTGAGTCCTTTTATGTCTCCTCCTTCACGCTCGAACACCTCCCTGAATCCTCTGGTCCAGGGTCTGAAACCGTCTGCGTTCCTTCCCAGTATGCTGGGCTCGTCTGTAAAGAATCCTATTATTGTATTGCCGAAATACCGTCCGAACTCCCTGAAATAAGCTTCGTGAGTGAGCTCTATGAACTTGGCGACAGCTTCGGGATTAAGTATATCGGCGCTTAACGGTGCTTCTGCCTCGCCGTCATCCTCACCGAAATGTATGCCCCTTAATGTCCCCCTGCTGAATCTCTCAACCAGATACCCTTCCTCAGTTTCGGTAAGCACCGTATCCCCCTTTAAAGGCTTATCTGTGATGATTATCCCCCGGCTGGCCAGTTCAGGAGCGTCCTTTACCACGAGCCCGCATGCAGAACCTGAAGGGTACATTCCTTCATCATACAGTACTACCTTCATCCCGAGCTCATCAGCAGTCTCAACAGCCGTCCTGATATATCTGAAGAACAGCGCTGACAGGTAACCGATCCTTCTGCTTATGCCGAGTCTTGGGTGAATCACGACACCGCTCACCCCATGCGCCTTAAAGTCCCTGAGCTGTCTTTTTATCTCCTTATGTGTGAGATCCCCGTTCAGGAACCAGAAAGGTATAGGAGTATAGTCCTTATCCGGCCGTTCAAGCTTTTTTATTATGTCCATATCCTTTCCTTCAGTAAAAAGCAGTTTCATCCTAAAACCGGAGGATAAAACAAAAACAGCATGAGATCCATGCTGTTTTTGTACTTAATGCATTTATTCGCAGAGCGATTTGAACTCAGTGAACACCTTGTCGTGGAGCTCGCTTATCTCTGCGCTCACATTCTCGATCATCTCGGTCTTGGAAGCATCGAAATCAGCGGGCAAAGTAAGGAAGTCCTTATACTCGTCAGCTATGAGTTCATCTGCTGTCTTTGTCGTGCAGTAATATCCGAGATACTCGAAGCATGCTGCCGAATTCTTGGCATCGAGGATATAATCGATGAACTTATGAGCAGCGTCAGCATTCGGAGCTTTGGACGGGATGAATGCTCCCATTATTCCGAATCCGATGCCTTCGACAGGATAGACCACCTTAAGATCGGGATTCTCAAGCTTTGCCATGGTGACCTGAGAGGTGTACATGACTGCAGCGCTTATCTCTCCGGAGAGAAGATCGTCCTGAAGGTTGTCATCCTTGATGAGCCTGATGTTCGGAGCGAGCTCATTCAGCTTTGCGCCTGCTGCCTCTATCTCCTCGGCATTCTCGGTATTGTAGCTCTTGCCGAGGACTTTAAGCGCCATTCCGTTTATGACACGGTAGTTTGCGATTATTCCTATCGAATCCTTAAGAGACTCGTCCCAGAGATCTGCATATCCCTTTATATCCACTGTGACTTTTGAGGGATCATATACTATCGTCTGAACGCCTGCACCGTATGGTACGGTATACTCATCGGTGGGATCATAGAACTGCTTCTGATAAACGGGGTTGATGCTGTCGATATTCTTGATCTTGGACTTGTCGAGCTTCTGTACGAGTCCTTCGTTTATTGCCATCTCGATTATGTAGTCGTCAGCGATGACAAGGTCATAGTCTCCGCCCTTTGCAGCTTCGAGCTTTGCAAGCATCGTCTCATCAGTATCGAAAACAGCATAATTGATCTCGATCCCTGTCTCCTTCGTGAAGGCGTCAAGCACTTCCTGCGGGAACATTCCTTCCCAGGTATAGATCGTGAGTGTCTCTTTTTTCTTTGCACATCCGGCCATGCATCCCGCAAGCACGAGAACAGCCAGCATAAGTGCGATAAACTTTTTCATGTCGTTTCCTCCTTTGATCATGAATTATAAATCTTTGTTTTCAAGCGTCTTCACATCATTTTTCCTTCTTATGATATTGAAGATCACTATTACAATCACGGTTATTGCGAACATCAGGGTGCACAGGGCATTTATCTTGGGGGTAACGCCTGTCTTCACCTGAGAATAGACCTTTATCGGGAGCGTGTTGACATCCACTCCCGTGACAAACACGCTTATTATAACATCATCAAAACTCATTGCAAATGCAAGGAGCACTCCTGAGGCCACTGCGGGCAGCATGAGCGGGAATATGATGTCGAAGAACGCTCTTATCTCGCTTGCGCCAAGATCCTTAGCAGCCTCTACATAGCTCGGATCAAGGCCTACGAGCCTGGCCTTTACTTCCATATATACATAAGGTATGCAGAAGGCGGTATGGGCGATTATAAGAGTTATCATGCCGAACGGGAGCCTTAAAAGCGAGAAATAAGTCAGGAATACCATCCCCAGGACTATCTCCGGTATCATCATGGGCAGCTGGCTCGCATATTCTATCACGCCTTTTGACCTGAAGCTGACCTTAGACATGCCTACTGCACCGAAGGTCCCTATAAGAGCAGCCAGGAAACAGGATACGACTCCTACGAACAGGCTGTTTAAGAGAGCCTCGAACATCGTTCTGTCCCTGAAAAGCTCAGTATACCACCTTAATGAGAATCCTCCCCAGACAGATGTTATCTTGCTCTCATTGAATGAATAGATTATGACCAGCAGGATCGGCAGATACATCAGTGCCATGAGCACCGCAAGATACACTGAAGGCCATTTTGTCCTGTTTTTCATAGTCTTGCCTCCAGTTCATCTGCTTTCGCTATTTTCCTGTAAGCCCATATCATTACCGTCATTATGAGCATGAGCACCACGGAAAGCGCTGCCGCGAACGGCCAGTTATGCACTTTCATGAGCTGTTCCTGTATAAGGTTGCCCACGAGGACTACCTTATTGCCTCCGAGTATATCCGCTATGAAGAACAGTCCCATGGAAGGTACGAATGTCAGTATTATTCCTGTAAGAAGGCCCGGGAGAGTCAGCCTGAACGTGACCGTCCAGAATGCCTTTGCGGGAGTTGCGCCGAGATCCCTTGCCGCTTCCACAAGATGCCAGTCCATCTTTTCCACGCTTGAATACACGGAAAGTATCATGAACGGTATCAGGGCATATATCATACCCACCACGACAGCGGGATATGTATATAGCAGCTTTAAAGGTTCCTTTATGAGGCCAATCGCCATGAGGACGCTGTCAAGAGTGCCGTTAGCCCTGAATATGATGATCCATCCGTAGAGCCTTATAAGGGAGTTCGTCCAGAACGGTATCATGAGGAGCATCATCATCATCTTACGCATCCTGGGCTTCAGCTTAGCCATGAAATAGCCGAAAACATATCCGAAAAACGCGACCAGCACTGTTGATATGAGCGCCAGTCTCAGTGATTCGGCAAATGTCTTAAGATATATCGGATCGAATATACTGAGATAATTCCCGAAGGTGAAGGTATTGGTGACTCCCCATGTTTCTTCCCTCTCAAGGAAGCTCAATATGACCATATAGATCAGCGGTCCTATGACAAAGAAAAGAGTGAAAAGATATATTGGCATCACGAACCATTTGAAAGCACCGTTTCCCGCAGCCTTTTTCTTTTTCATCTGTCTGTTCCTTCCCACGCTCAGCCTTCAAGATCTACCAGTACTGCCTTTTCAGGATCCCAGGATGCGATCACCGCATCTCCCGGCACCCAGTCGGCATTTATCCCGTGTCTGCTTGATACGACGGATGTGCCGTCCTCAAGACCGACCTCTATCCTCAACATGCCTCCGGAGAAGCTCTTCTCCTTCACGGTCCCCCTGAGGCCTTTCGCTCCGCTCTCAGGGCTGCAAAGATCTATGTGCTCGCTCCTTACTGCGGTCACGACGTCTTCACCGTCTTTTATCGCAGCACCGTTCCTTGATACCTCTCCCGTACCACAGCTGTTCACGAAGCGGACTGTATTTTCATCTGAGCCTTGGGCCGTTCCCCTTATTATGTTTGCCGAGCCCACGAACTCAGCCACATAGCTCGTCCTGGGCCTGTCGTATACGTCTGAGGCAGTACCCAGCTGTTCGAACACGCCGTTCCTCATGACGGCTATCCTGTCGGACATGTTGAGCGCTTCCTCCTGGTCATGGGTGATATATATGAACGTGATCCCCAGCCGCTTCTGGAGCCTCTTGAGCTCTATCTGCATCTGGCGCCTCAGTTTGAGGTCAAGGGCTCCCAGGGGCTCGTCAAGCAGGAGCACTTTAGGCTCGTTCACTATTGCTCTCGCTATGGCTATCCTCTGTCTCTGTCCGCCCGACAGTTCGTTTGGCATACGTTTCTCATAGCCTTCGAGCTGGACCATCTGAAGGGCATCGCTGACCGCTTTCTTTATGTCCTCCTTGCTCCTCCTGCGGATCTTCAAACTGTATCCGACATTCTGCTCAACATTCATATGCGGGAAAAGAGCGTAATTCTGGAAAACCGTATTCACGTTCCTTTTGTTCGGCTCTTCATTCGTCACGTCAACGCCCTCAAGTATGACCCTGCCTTCGTCTGCTGTCTCAAGACCGCCTATTATCCTTAATGTCGTGGTCTTCCCGCAGCCTGAGGACCCCAGAAGGGTTATGAATTCCCCTCTTTTCACATCCAGGTCTATACCGTTTAGCACAGTGACGCCGTCAAAGCTCTTTTTGATATTCTCAAGTCTTAAAATGACATCTTCCACTTCAGCTAGCCTTTCCAATGAGGTTTTGTTTCTCATCGATCATTTGGTTCATTTGATTTTTACGTGATAATGATATATCATGACTTATGATTTAACAAGTACAATCTTTTTTTGTCGTTAGTATCAAAAAACATACCAAGGAGCTGTCATGGAACCCGTAAATACCTCGCCGGTGATTTGTCCGTATATCACCATGCAAAAGATACTTTCAGGAAAATGGACGCTTCTCATACTGTGCTTTTTAAGGCAGGGAGCTCTCAGATTCTCCGAGCTCTTAAGCTTCCTTCCCGAGCTCAATCAGGCCTCGCTCACCAAGCATCTTAGAAAGCTTGAATCGGACGGCATAGTGAAAAGGACCATATACCCGCAGGTCCCGCCCAAGGTGGAATATGAGCTTACCGAAACAGGAAAAGGACTTATCCCGGCTCTTGATGAGCTGGCAAAATTCGGGATGATATACATTTCAGAGCACGTCGATGAGGCATCGGAAAATGTCTGCTCAAGCCTGGGGACCAAACAGTGCAGATGCTTCGGAATGAACTGATGATATAAAAAAAGACGCAGTCACGATGATAATGACCGCGTCTTTCATTATATACTGAACTGTCAGCTGCAGAGCTCTGCTATCGAAAGGGCAAAAATCTTCGCACTCATAGCGAGCACGTCTATATCCGCGAACTCATCCGCTCCGTGCATATGATTGTCTATGCCCTCTATCTCGCACCCGAAAGCCACTCCGTTATCTATATGATGGACATATGTCCCGCCGCCTATAGCCATAGGCTCTCCCTTTTTTCCTGAATACACTTCATAACAGTCAAGCAGCGTCCTTACGAAAAAGCTGTTTCCGTCAGCATGGTGGGGAGGATTCATCTTCACTCCTTCATCAAAGAAAAGCCCGGCATCCTTCAGCTTTCCGGCCATGACATCGTACAGATTCTCCTTGTTTGCGCATATAGGCGCCCTGCAGTCGAAAACTCCCGATATACGTCCATCCTCAGCCTCGAGTATGTCCAGCGTGATCGTAAGATCTCCTGAAAGCTCGTCGCTCATCTTTACGCCTGCCGCAGTACCGTCCGTATCCCCGTGCGGGAAGACAGAATACAGCTTTTTAAGAGCTTCAGCCGTTTCACCGCAAAGATCAAGCTCCGTGATAATATCCAGCAGAGCTGTCACCGCATTGTTGCCCATGAAAGGTGTCGAGGCGTGGGCGGATCTTCCTTCCACATCTATCCTTATGCCGCCATCCTGTTCCCTGATGCTAAATGAAGCCCCGGTCCTCCCGGCGGATCTCTCAGCCGTTTCCCTTGCTTTATCGGGACCGATGCCCTCAACTACTGCATGGGCTTTATTTGGAACGACATTCGTTGTCTTTCCTCCGCTGAAAGAAACAAGACGTGCTTTCCCCGAAGGAGCCTTTTCAAACCTGCCGCTGAATCTTCCTGCTAGGCCGCCCTTTTCTATGTTTATCAGCGGGAAATCAGCGTCAGGAGAAAATGTCATTGGAGCATTCTTTTCCTTTGAAAAATAATATGCAATATCGCTGCTTCCGCATTCCTCGTCGGAACCCAGTATGAGCCTCACGTTCTTTTTTAAAGGTATACCAAGCTCTCTTACGGCTCTCATCGCAAGGAGCGCCGCCATCGAAGGTCCCTTGTCATCTATCGCTCCCCTTCCGTATATCCTCCCGTCCTTTATAACAGGCTTGAACGCATCTGTCACGGTCCAGCCGTCTCCTCTTGGCACCACATCCAGATGGGCCAGTATGTCAAGACCTTTCTCAAGTCCGTTCATATCGGCGGTTATCACGTAATTATCATAATTCTTTGACGCAAAACCGTATTTCTCAAATATGGCCATGCCCTTTTTTAGCACTTCCGCAGCGCCCTTGCCGTAAGGCATCCCGGGAAGAGCCTCCGAGCGGCTGCTGTCCGTACCTATGAGCTCCATCACGTCAGCGACCAGCTCGTCTATATGGCTGTCGACATATTCCGATATCCTGTCCTTAAGATCCATATACTTCATAATTCCCTCCGTTAAAAAACTTCATTGAAAAAACCGGAATCAGACACCGGTTCATCTTTACTGTACAGGTGGGATATATCCCCCATCATCTTGCATCTGAAAGAAGCTATCCCTTTTTCACGCTCTTCTGTCGCAACGACGGTTATGCCCGTCGGAGCAACGAAAAAATTCTGCCAGAGAGGAAGCACCGGAAGGCCGGTAAGATATGCCAGCGCAGTGAGCTGCATGGCCATATGACAGAAGATCACTATCACCTTGTCGCTCCCTTTTTCAGTCCTGTATATCCTTCCTTCCCTTCTGTAGCCGTACTCCAGGAGCAGACTGTCAAGCCCTCTGCATATCCTGTCGTAAGCCTCCCTTACATGGCTCTCCTTCATTATCGGTACATCGAACCATTTTTCGGCATCATAGAGATCATCGTATTCCGTCCAGTAAGACGGAAGGAAATTCCACGGGATTCTGTCCTCCCCGGTCACAGGGTCCTTTACCCTCGCGGGGAACTCCTCGAGCCAGTCGAGCACGGTGTATTCCCTCTTGAGCCTTCTCATGCTCTCCTTTGCCGTATCCTTTGCCCTCCCTAGAGGCGAGCAGTAATAGGCGTCGGCCTTAAGAGCTGCTATCCTGTCGGCCAGGATGTCCGCTTCCTGCCATCCTCTTTCCGTAAGAGAATCTATCGAGTAATCAGGTTCGGCATGTCTTATGAAAATGATCTTCATCATGTGTCAGGTCCGGGGATCCCCATCCGGGAAGATCCCTTCGCCCTTCTCTCCTTTCATCTTATGACCGGGATGAGGGGTCTATATGTGTTTATTCTATCATATCGGACTCACACGGGCTATCCGCCGTTTTGTCCCTAAGATACGATACCCTCTGGTTTATATAATCGAAGAGAAGCACAGTCGGTATGCCGTCAAGCACGCCTTCCTTCTCATACCTTGTCACATCGGTCATGAACTCCTCCACCCTCGCGAAATGCCACGGTCTTTTTCCCTTTCTGAGACCCGGAAGCTCCGGATGTCTTCTGAAATAGTCTTTTTTCATGTCGGATATACCGTCCTCTAGCTCTTCGGGAAGGAAAGGCCTTCTCTTCTTTTTTAACATATCATATCTTAGGATATCCCTTGTCCTGACAAGCCCCTCGGACATACCGAAATCAAGAAGGAGACGGGCCAGCTCCGTTTCACCCATACCGCCCACTTCTTTCCCCGATGCTTTTGCGAATCCGTCTATCCTGATGAGCGCGTCAAAGTAGCTCCCCTCATAGACGGGCATCCCGGATACGAGCGGTACGGTCTCCCTTCCCCTGCCCGCAAGATATCTCATAGTATTCCTGAAAAGGCCGCTGTTGTATATCCTTCCAAGCAGGTATTCCGCTTTTTTCAGCAGAGCTATATCGTCATGACTCAGCCACCTGGTACTTATGACCTCATACGGAGGCTCCTTTGAGCACTCTATACCGTACTTCTCCGCTTCATCGTACAGTCTCGATCCCTTAAGCAGCTTTAAAAAACCCAGCTGGACCTCATCGGCTCCGAATGACATCACCGTGTCAAGAGAATCCCTGAAGCTTATGAGATCCTCATAAGGCAGTCCGGCTATCAGATCGAGATGCACGACCGCGTTTCCTTTTCTCAGCCCCGCAGTCATATCCCTTATATGACCCACGTCCTGGGACCTGCCTACGGCCTTAAGGGTGTCCATGTTCACTGACTGCACACCGATCTCGAGCCTTATCCTTTTCTCCGGCGCAGTATTTATTATTCCGACCGATTCATCGTCAAGAAGATCCGCTGCTATCTCGAAATGGAATTCGCATTCTCCGTCAAGACCGGCAATGAAGCTCCATATCCTTTTTGCCCGCTTCCTGTCGGCATTGAATGTCCTGTCGACGAATTTGACATGCCTTATCCCGGAAGAGATATAGCGCGCCATATCTTTCTCGACTTTTTCGGCGGATGAGGATCTGAGCTTCTCCCCTCTCCCTGAAAGACAGTATGAACAGGAAAAAGGACAGCCCCTCGAGCTTTCATAGTAGATCACCCTGCTCCCGTCCGTATGTTTTTCAGAAAGACCGTATGGCTCGGGGAGCGTCTCCATGTCTACCGGGGCCGCCGCCGGAGTCACCCTTACTTTCCCGTCCCTCATATAGTAAACGGATGCCGTGTCCTCTATCCTCCTTGTGCCGTTGAGCCAGTCAAGGACCTGCGGAAAAGCGTTCTCTCCCTCACCGTATATGATGCAGTCGGAATACCCGATAAACTCTTCATAGCTGAAGGTAGCCTCGGGGCCGCCGGCGAACACTCTCATACCTGCGCGCCTAAGCTCCTTCATGAGACTGAGGACGATGCTGCTGTTCCATATATATACGGAAAACCCCACCGCATCGGCCCCGCGCTTAAGTATATCGTCAAGGATATGTTCACATGGCATATTTATGGTATATTCAGCCAGCTCTACCGTTTCGGCACGGCCCTCCGCCGCTGCCCTGAGCCTTCGTATCGCAAGGTTCGTGTGTGTGTATCTGGCATTTATCCCTACTAGCAGTATCTTCATATGATCTCTGTCCTGATGTTCCTCCGTTCCCTATATTATACCCCATACCCTTTTTTTGAGGAACCGGTGCTCACAGGCAGCATTTTTTTACAATTTCTCTTGCATTGCAGGTCCTGATATGTTAAATTATGTGTAATCTGGTTTTTAAAAAGCCGATTCGGAGTTTTACCATGGATCTTATCAACACAGTGACACAGCACATAAAGTCGATATCATCTGTCGCCATGACGGAGAGCATCATCATCGATATCTCATATATCGATGACTCTTCCCTGCCACCTTTCTGTGCCGGCTGCCCAAAAGCAGGGGAATGCGTTCCCAAGGATTTCCACAGGAATTCAGCTGTATCGGCATTTAAAAAGAACGACTGCATAGACTACAGGTGTCAGGAAAGCAGATATTTTTTTGCAACTCCCATATCACAGACACCCGTCAACATATCTCTCGAATCAGGTTCCAACCGTTTTTATTCGGTCCTTACATACGTTCCAGGTTCACAGCCCAAAGGTGAACAGAGACGGGCGCTCCGCACTCTTCTGTCGGATGCCGTCAAATCCGCTTTTATGGATGTCACGCACGATTTCACCATCATGGCCGAATCAAATTCCGACACAGTGCATCCCGGATTCGGATATCTTATAAAGCAGGAGGAAAAGATACTTTCCCTCATCTCGACACACGACACGGAACACGTCAAGGAAGCCATAGGTTCTTATATAGGCTATATCCTTACAATATATGAGCAGGATATATCGGTTACCCGCTCTAGGATATCCGAGCTCATAGTCCTTGCAGGACGCGCGTGCATATCAGCAGGCGCAGACGCGGGCCAGATACTTGAACTTACATACGCATATCTGAACAACATATCGATAATGGCCGACGTGCAGTCGATGCACAACCTGGTGCTCCGCGCCGTAGAGAACTTCTCGTCGTTCTTCGATACATATAAGGATACCTATCACGTTCAGACCATACAGCGCATAAAGGAATACGTCAACGACAACTACTATAAGAAGATATCGCTCGAAGAGATATCGGAACTCGTTCATCTTTCAAAATCGCATCTTTCAAGAGTGATAAACAACGGGCTCGGTTCCACTCTCTGCAATTATGTCAACAGCGTCAGGATAGAAAAAAGCTTTGGCTTCCTGACCGATCCCTGGCTGAATCTTTCCGATGTGGCCAAGCTCTGCGGCTTTGACGGACAGAGCTATTTCACAAAAGTATTCAAGCTGCATACCGGGGTATCCCCGGGGCGCTACAGGGAAATGAATATGAAAAATCTTAAATAGACCGCAACAGCCGGAGACCCTTCTTGGATGCTCCGGCTGTTCTTTAATATCCATTATTTCCGTCGATTCACTTTTTTAACCCTGCGGCTATCTTAGGTACCTTGTCAAGCAGATAGTATATTATGAGGGCATAGAGCACGGCAGATACATATGATCCCGCGGCTCTCAGAAGAGCCACTTTAAGGCTCAGCCCGTAAAGGTTCACGAGCAGGATAGTGTTCATCACGGCAGAACAGACGGTCTGTACAGTAAAGCTCACAGCAAACGCGCGCAAAAGACTGTTCTTCTCCTTTACGGTGAACATTTTTTCATCATCCCTTCTGTAGAACAGCGAAGGGATAAGTCCTATAAGTGCATTGGTGAGCGTGAACCAGAAAACATACGGGCCCATGGGTCTAATGAGGAATGCCGCGATATCGGTCAAGGCGCCTATAAGCGCGCCCATCCACGGTCCCATCACTATCCCTCCGAACATTATGACGGCAGGAGAAAGATTCAGATCCTTCACGAAATTGCCCAGAAACGTGACGGGTATCCCCAGAAACACCTTGAATACGACCGCTATAGCCGTAAGAAGCGCTCCGAATATCAAAAATACCAGACTGTTTTTCTTCATTGACTGTCACCTTCAGCATCCGCCTTATCCGGCAGAGCCCGCTGCCTTCCTCTTTTCACTTATATACTTCCTTAAAGCCGGTATATGTATCGGCATCATCTCATTTTCATTAATAAGCTTTTCGACTTCAGTAAGTTCCGCAACGTGTATCTCCTGAGTCTCATCGGTGCTTTTTACGACCGTCCCTTCTGCCCTGCACAGAAAAGTGAGCAGTATCACGGAATATCCCCCCGAAACATTCTGAGTAACGCTGTAGGGCATGATCCTCATGACTCTGTATCCGGTCCTTTTACAGCTGTATTCCTCTTCCCCTCCGAAACCCGTGACCGAGACCACGTCAAGGCCGGTCTCCTCTTTCACCTCGCGTTTCAAGGCATCAAATACCCATTCGTATTCCCTTATCTTTCCCGCAGGGATCTCCATGAGCCCGTTCAATATGCCTCCGTTCTCCTTCATACGCTTCTGGATGATGATGCAGTCTCTGCCAAGGCTGTCCCTGTATTCGATTATGGCCGCAACCGCGGGAATAGCAAATCTTTCTTCCATCAGAGCCTCTCAAAAAACATGCAGTCCATGTAATATTCGCTGAAATCGTCGTCAGTCGAAAGAGTGATCTCCTCCGCCCCGGCGGCTGTCCTTATGAACCTGTCCCTGTCTCCGGTGAAAAGGAACTCCATAGCTCCTCCGAGGGAACTGTTTCCCATGACCACGGTCCTGTCCTCAAGACCTTTTGGTATGAGACCGATATCTGCCGCATTCCCTATATCTATCTTCGTGCCGAAGCCGCCTGCGATATAGAGCGCACCTATGTCATCAGCCTTTAGCCCCTTCTTCTTCATGAGAGTAAGGAGCCCCGCGCACACGGCAGACTTTGCCAGCTGTATCTCCCTTATATCCTTCTGTGTGAAGTAAACGTCCCCTCCAAGATGCACTCCCTTTTCATGGAACCTACCGTCAAGCCTTCCCGTCTCATCACAGAGCCCGTTCTTCACCAGCTCGCTCATTATGTCGATTATACCCGTTCCGCAGATACCGGAGACCGGGGCATTCCTTATCGTCTCCGTTATGAAGGATCCGTCCTGATATACGGCCTTGAATATCGCACCAGGTACAGTCCCCGTCCCGCATGATATGTTGCCGCCTTCAAACGCCGGACCCGCCGCAGTGGATGAGACTAGTATGCCGTTCCCGTCCGAGACAGCTATCTCTCCGTTAGTTCCAAGATCTATAAAGAGCGAAGGCGCCGGCGGCTCGTCAAGACCCGCAAGCACCAGCCCCGCGGTGATATCCGCGCCTACGAAGGCGGACATTCCGGGAAGCACCGACAGCACCACTCCGTTCGGTGTTCCGTCAAGCACCGTTCCCAGGTCTCTTTCCTCATACTTTAGGCTGTGCGGTCTGAAAGGATATGTGCCGAGTCCTTGAGCAGGATAACCCAGGAGCAGATGCAGCATCGTTGTATTGGCTGCTACGCAGGCCTTCCTTACCATCCCGTCACTGATCCCGAGCTCCTCCTTTATCGAAGAGTATCCGGAAGCCAGCTTTTCAGTGATGAGCGTCCTCATCTCCCCGCCTTTCCCGGCAGCCGCAGCCGATATCCTGGAGATGACATCACTGCCGTATATCCTCTGCGGGTTGAGAAAAGACCTTACTGCCCTTGCTTTTCTGCTCTCGGCACCCGCAAGCTGCATCACGACCGTCGTCGTTCCTATATCGATCCCAAGGACATATGAAGAGTCGGAGATATCTCCCCCGCTCTCCCCCTCATAGCTTTCCAGTATCTCGAATCCTTCTCTGAATCCGGTCTCCACTTCAGCATCGGAAAACAGACGGGCCCTGCATGCGAGCCTCGACCCTTTTTCCAACTGATCCAAAGTGAATACCCTTCTGTCCTCGGATGAAGGTTCAGGCGCTCCGCTTATGAACCTGACGGCGCACTTTCTGCAGAAGCCCCTTCCTCCGCAGTAGGCGTCTATGCCTATGCCGTTTTTACGGAAGACATCCATGAGCACGGAGCCTTTATCCGCCGTTAGTATCTTTCCTCCGGCTTTTATGCTTACTGTTCCGCTGTCTGCCATATCACCGCTCCCTTTGACCTACAGAAGGTCCCAGCTCTGTCTTCTCAAGTCTACGCCCATGACCAGCCCCAGGCCTGCCATGGTGGTGATCATATTGGAACCCCCGTAGCTGAAGAGCGGCAGAGGCACGCCTGTGATGGGCAGCAGACCTATGTTCATCCCTATGTTCTCCACTATGTGGAAGATCAGCATGAACCCAACTCCGCAGGAGATATACATC
Source organism: Christensenellaceae bacterium (assembly GCA_017523755.1). Classification (GTDB taxonomy): domain Bacteria; phylum Bacillota; class Clostridia; order Christensenellales; family Christensenellaceae; genus SIG371. Next base: position 20,868 of record JAFWWA010000014.1, read on the forward strand.
CCGAAATCGTCCTTGGCCCGTATTGCCAGCCTGAATATCCTCAGTATGAGAAAGACATACAGCAGTATCAGGATCAGCCCGCCTATGAAGCCGCATGACTCCACCATTGAGGCAAATATGAAGTCGGTATGCTCCTCAGGCAGATAATTGGACTGCTGGGTAAGAAGATCGGGCGAGAAAAAGCCCTTGCCCAGAAGTCCCCCGGCCTCTATGACCGACCTTGCCCTCATTGACTGGAGCCCGTTGCCCATAGGATCGAGCTCGGGATAAAGGAAGACCTCTATCCTTGCCTTCTGCCAGTCGTCCATCACGAAAAACCATAATAAAGGAACGATGACAGCTATTAAAAGAAGGAATACGAGTATCTTCTTCCAGCCCAGCCTTCCCATGAACATGATACCGGCAGTTATGAAAAAGTACACGAAAGCAGATCCCCAGTCGGGCTGGATCATTATCAGCACGAACGGAATCATGAATCTCCAGAGCACGGGCCATATCTCCTTTACCGTGTCAAGGCCCGTCTCCTTATCCTGAGTGACCTTTGCGGTCTCCTTCGCTATGACTATTATTATCGCTATCTTGCAGAACTCTGCAGGCTGGAATCCTCTTCCGGCGATCTTGAACCACCCGGCAGTGCCGTTTATCTCTGAGCCGAAAAGAGCGACTGCCGCCAGCAGCGCGACAGAGACCCAGTAGATGATCTCCGAGAACTCTCCTATATTGGAATAGTCTATGAACAGCAGCACCGCTATTATGACCGCTCCGGCTCCAAAATATACGAGCTGCAGAGACGAATATTCAGTATTGGCGAGCTTTGCCAGCTCAAAAAGAGAGACTTCCGATGAAGAAGCAGGCGATACAGCGCTCGAGATCGATATCATCCCGAATACGAGTATCACTGCCGCAAGTATGATCATCAGCCAGTCGATCCTCTTCAGTACCTTCAGTCTCAAAAAACCGTCCTCCTCTCCCTCATACCCTACGGGATCATGCTTCCTTCCTTTTCAACGGGCCTTCCGTTCCTGTCGCTGTCTTCTATCCTGTCAAAATAGTATTCGAGGATGTCCCTCACGGCGTAAGCGGCATTCGAACCGGATGCCCCGTGGGGAAGGAACACCACTATCGCTATCTCAGGCTCGTCATAAGGTGCGAACGATATGAACCAGCCGTTATCCTCCAGATCGAAATTGGAGACAGGAGCGGTACCGCTCTTGCCGCCGAACTGCTCAAGATACCTGAAATCCCTGAATACCTTTGCAGCCGTTCCTCCTCCATCCGTAGTGAGCGTGACCTCCTTCATCCCCTCTTTTACCGCATCGATGAATTCCTGTCTGATCTCAAGGTCATAAAGGACCTCTTTCTCAGTTTCAGATACTACCTTCCCATCTGCGGAAACTATCCTGTTGACGAGATGCGGCACCATCAGCTTCCCGCCGTTAAGGATAGTAGCCAGATATCTGACTACCGCTATGGGCGTCAGCTGCGTTATATTCGTGCCTATGCCCGTAGTTACCGTATCCGTGCCGTCCCATATGAGTTCCAGCAGGAGAGCGTTCAGCTCGTTGTCCCATCCTTTATTTGAGGAATAGGCCTCAGGGATATCGAGGATGTTCTGGAGCACTTTCCTTATCTTGTCACCCATCTTGCTGCTCCCCGTACCTGCCAGGGCAACTATCTTTTCCGCTGCGTCCGAGAGCTTATCAGAGGAGTATTCCATATTCCTCTCTGCTCCGAATGCCTTAAGTCTCTTCCTTACAGCATTGTATACAAGCCTCGGCATGGAAGTGATCTGCTCGTTTATATCCTTTGATGAATCGTAGAGCGTCTTCTGGTCTCCCACAAATCCGGCGGTCTCATATGGAAGCTCTATCCCTGTCTTAGAGGTAAGTCCAAGGTATTCAGCCCATTTATGTATACGGTCTATCTTCAGCCTGTCCGCTACTACGAAGAAATAGTAGTTGCAGCTGTTCTTTATCGCCTTGACTACGTTCTGCGCCTTATGGTTCGAATAGTACTTTGTCCAGCACTTGGGAGCGTCGCTCCCGTCCGTTATATATTTTGTGAAAGGTCCTCTGTCATCTATGGTCTCGCCCAGAGTGACCTCATTCTCCATAAGCCCCGCTACGGCTGTCAGGAGCTTGAAGATCGAACCCGGTGTGGACCTTGACTGGATGGTCCTGTCGAACAGCGGAGTCGCCTCATCCTCAGTGAATTCCCTCAGCCTGTCAGCACTGATGCCTCCCACGAATTCATTAAGGTCAAAGGAAGGATAGCTGCAGATAGCTCTTACATCGAGAGTATCGATGTCGACCACTATAGCCGCACCGCTGTTGCAGAAATCAGGCTCCCTGTCTCCCAGTTCCTCGAGCATCTCCTCTCTCAGCTTGTCATCGGCAAGTCTCTTGTTATATTCCTCTTCCTGTTCGGCTCTCACCCTTGTGACATTATTCTCAAGAGCCTCCATCACGACTCTTTCAAGGTCGAGGTCGATATTGAGGACTACGGTATCCCCGCTCTTGGGATCGCTCTTTCCTATTATGTCCTTGACGGACCCTGTCGAGTCAATCCTGAATGTCGTATATCCCCGTTTTTCCGACACCTCGCCCGAGAGATGCTCTTCAAGCGAATATTCAAGGCCTATCTTTCCTATAAGGGAACTTTCCGTATATCCTTTTTTCGACAGTTCCTCGAGCTGATCGGGGTCCGATATCCTTCCGGTATAGCCCAGAAGATGGGCTGCCAGCTCTGAATACGGATAATACCTCTTGCTTCCCAGATCCACGCTTATTCCGTCCATCTGATCCAGCATGACCTCTATCTCGGCTATGGTCTCATAGCTGACGTCGGTAGCGATGGTCACAGGCTCATATGCATACATGCCGGTAAGCTGCGACTCCTGCCATATGGAAAGGATCTTCCTCGCATCGTCATATCCCATCTCTTCAGGTATCCTGTATCTGTTCCTGAGCTCGTAGTAAACCTCTTCTGGATCGGTCATGTTCTCAGGCACGGCCATGTTGCTCAGCCAGTTCTTTATCCTCTGCTGTTCCAGCTGTACGGAAATATCTCCGAAATCATAGCTGAACGTTCCGTTCTGCCCGAAAACGATGTTGAACGTATCTATAGTCTTGGATCCGTTCTTCTCTATTATTCCCACGGCCTTTATGATCGACTGCGTATAGTTCGCCCTGTCGGACGAGTTGTTCTTAGATACGTCCTTCAGGAACTGAACGTTGTATACGCTCACGTCATAGGCCAGCTGCGTGCCGTTTATATCGAGTATCGGGCCCCTGCGCCCAGCTTTTGAAGTCATCCTGACGAAGTTGGTGTCCCCTCTGCTGCTGTCCGCTGAAGCTGTCGTCCTGAAGTACAGCCCGAGTATAAGTCCAAGGAAGGTAACGGCGATGAGAGCGGTGACTATGATATATCTGTTCCTGTATTTGTATCTCATCTTCTCCTCCACCTCCTCTTAAGTCCGGCGAACTCGCTGTCGTCCTGAGGCTGCATGAACGCGAACGAATAAAGCCATTTGTACGGCAGATAGGATATGAGCCCCAGCACCGCCTCTACCGCGATGCCCGGGAGCGAAACCGTAAGTATCCTGTTCAAAATTCCTATCCTGTATCCCATCAGTATGCACAGGATGATCGATATGATCTCCTTTATGAACCATATGACACCGGAAGCGGCGGCGGTTATGAGCGCGTTATTGTAATTCCTCCCCGCGAAGAAAGCATACAGCAGGATCCCCGATACCAGGTAGGGCACCGTATAAAAGCCGAGCCCTCTTGCAAAAAGGGAGTCGATTATGAGCCCTCCCGCGGCAACAAAAAGAACAGGGCTCAGCCTCTTCTCAAAAGCGGTCATCATGACCAGCGCTATAAGAAGGAGGTCAGCCTGTGCTTCAAGGACCGGAAACTGTACCAGTACCCCGCATGTCAGCATAGTACATATGAGTATGAGGAGGATTATAATAACGTATCTCACTGATCCACTTCCTCAAACAGCTGTTTTATGACCACGACTTCCTCTATATGCATGAAGTCGACATTGCTTATGATAGTGACTTCCTTAAGGTCGTTCGACACGGAAGTGACCGTCCCTATGAGAAGGCCCTTAGGATAAACGCCGCCTATGCCCGAGGTTATCACCTTGTCCCCTGGTACGACACCTGCCTGATCTGATATGAAGGAAATACCGAGAAGCGTGCCGTCATCGCTCACTTCCGAAGCCTGGCCGTTCACGACACAGTAGTCCCTCGACCTTTCAAGCATGGCGGGAACCCCCGTCGAGATCTCTATGATGCTTATGACCTTGCTGTAGGTCGAATATGCCACTGACACCTTTCCTATGAGCCCGTCTTCGGCTATGACCACCATACCGGATTCTATCCCGTCTTCCAGCCCGACGTCTATCGTGAACTCCGAGAACCAGTTTCCGGGAGCTTTGCCTATTACCCTTGCAGCGACGAAATTGTCATATCCCACTGACGACGTGAACTTGAGCAGATCGGAGAGCCTCTCGTTCTCTCTCTTGAGCTCGTCCATCTGCATGAGTTCCACATTCAGGGCTGCGTTCGCCTCCTTCAGTCTCAGGTTCTCGGCTATAAGGGCATCTGTCTCTGTAACAGCCTCGAAAGACCTGCTGATCCTGTTTGTGAATTCATACAGCTTCTGCTGAGCAGGTGCGATCCATCTTCCCACTATGCTCTCATCGGAGGAGCCGATGTTCGCGAACAGAAGGACAGTGAGCACTACAAGCAGTATTAGGGTTATCATAAGAGGCTTATCATCAAAAATATTCATATCTTCTCCATAACCTCAAGTTTTGGAACTTCCTACAAATTATATCATATCACATGTTCCGATTCCACCACTGCGAGGGCTCCAGGACACTCGCACAGGCATTGGAAAATAGCGCAGTTTTGATGTATAATATAATAGATATAATATGGAGAAAAATATGGCTAACAAACAGGTAAAAAGAAACAGCAGCAGGAATGCTAAAAAAACTAAGGATTCAAACGGCCGCGAGATAGCAGGCGTCATAGTGATCGCGCTGGGCATCCTCATAGGCCTTTCGGTATACACGCAGGGGAACTCTGGTTTCATTACCTCGGTGTCCTCGGTCATCATGGGCGTATTCGGTCTCATCGGATACGCGGTGCCTCTTATCATATTCTCTCTCGGAGTGATCCTGATCGCAACGAAAAAGGTCAGTATCAGGGCTTCAAGGTTCTTCTCGTTCCTCCTCGGGATGCTCGGAGCCGTTGTCTTTATACATCTTATCTTTGCAGGCAATTATTCCGCTCAGGACGGTTATGCGCCTTATATCGGGAGATCATATTCCGTAGGTGCCCTTCTCCATCTCGGCGCGGGAGCAATCGGCGGCGCGGTCACCTATCCCGTCCATCATTTCCTGGGCACTGTGCTGGGAATAATACTGAGCCTCACTCTGATACTCATATCGGTGATGCTCCTTACGAAACTCTCCATAAGGAGCGTAGGTGAAAAGACCGCTGAGGTGACAAAAAAAGCAGCTATGGCTACAGCTTCGGCCGCGAAGAAAATAGCCGACAACTATAACGAGTCAAGAGAAAGAAGACAGGAAGAAAAAAAGAAGCTTTTCGTTGACGACATAGAAAAGAAGCGCAAAGCCGGTCAGGAGGCCGCCCCGTGGGGCACTGACCAGGGCAAACCGGGTTCAAGAAAAGGCGACACAGGGCTCCTTAAGGATGAAGGCGCTGAGAAGGAAGATCCGTCCGGATTCGATATCAAAAACTGCTACTCTCCCCTTTATCCCGGGCTCAATGAGAAGATCGGGAAAAGAAAAGATTTCATAAACGTGGACGAGAGAAATTCGTTCATAGATACGGACATAAAAGAGACTCAGGAGCTCAAGGACACGGATGCCGCTCCGGTGTCCGAACCTGACACGAAAGACCTTCCTCAGTATGATCCGCCGGTCCCGGAGGAAGAGGATTACGATATCCCCGAAGACGCCGAGATAGACGATCTTGAAAATGACAGCAGTGACAGCGGATTTGACGACGATGAAGATGACATCCCCGAGATAGAGAACGATGATAAGGCGTACGTATATCCCGATATAGATTTCCTGCAGCCCGGCACCTCTTCCGAAGCGGGATACTCCGACAGGGAGGAGATGCGCTATAAGACAGGGATAATAGAATCCACATTAAGGAGCTTCTCTATTAACGCCAAAGTGACGAATACCGTGAGAGGGCCCGTCGTAACAAGGTATGAGCTGCAGCCCGCTCCGGGAGTCAAGGTAAGGAGGATAGTGGAGCTCACAAACGACATAGCTTTAAATCTCGCGGCACAGGATATCCGTATTGAAGCCCCGATACCCGGAAAAGCTGCCATAGGCATAGAGGTTCCTAATGAAGTAAAGAACATGGTCTGCGCAAGGGATCTTATCGACACGGAAGAATTCAGACACAAGAAAAACGCTGTCACATTCGCTCTTGGCAAGGACATAGTCGGCAAGAACATATATGCCGATATAGCCAAAATGCCGCACCTTCTGATAGCCGGCGAGACCGGTTCAGGAAAGAGCGTCTGCATAAACACCATCATAGTGAGCCTGCTCTACGGAGCCTCGCCCAAAGATGTGCAGCTTATACTCGTAGACCCGAAAAAGGTCGAGCTCAAGCCCTATGAGAACATACCCCATCTCCGCATACCCATAGTCACGGATCCCAAGAAGGCCGCCGGTGCACTCAACTGGGCTGTCGCTGAGATGATGAACAGATACAAGACCTTTGCGATGAAGGGCGCCAAGGATCTGCCCAGATTCAATGCCGTGATGGCAAAGGAAGGCCATGAGAAACTGCCCTATCTCGTCATAATAATCGACGAGCTGGCAGACCTCATGATGACGGCTTCAAAAGAGGTAGAGGACGCGATCTGCAGGATAGCACAGCTTGGCCGTGCCGCCGGGATACATCTTATAATCGCAACACAGACCCCGAGAGTCAACGTCATAACAGGAAACATCAAGGTCAACGTTCCCACGAGGATCGCCTTTGCGGTCTCATCGCAGGTCGACTCAAGAGTCATCCTTGACATGGCCGGAGCCGAAAAGCTTCTTGGAAAGGGCGACATGCTATATACTCCTCCCGGAAGCTCAAAGCCTATACGTGTACAGGGCTGCTATATCGATGACAGCGAGATAGAGACGATAACGGACTTCTTAAGAAGCGAGAACACTATAAAGTATGACGAAGACGTTATAAAGACCGTGGAGGACAGCGTAAAGCAGGACGGGGGACAGTCCGATGACGATCTCGATGTCGATGATGACAGAATGCAGGAAGCCGTAAGGCTCGCTCTCGAATACAATCAGGTATCTTCCTCCATGCTCCAGCGCAGGATGAAGATAGGCTTCAACAGAGCTGCGAGGATCGTTGACGCCATGGAAGAAAAGGGCTTCGTAGGACCTTCCGAAGGTGCAAAGCCCAGGCAGATACTCATAACCTGGGAGCAGTTCAACGAGCTCTACGGAAGCGGCGAATGAATCCCGTCTCCGCAAGTCAGGAAAACAATATGAAGAAAAAGATAGCGGCCGTTTCACTCGGCTGTTCAAAGAACAGAGTCGATACAGAGCTTATGCTGGGAATGATCCCCGAATATGAGATGACTGACGATATAAGCAGGGCGGATGTCATCCTCATCAACACCTGCGGCTTCATCGAGGCAGCAAAGACAGAATCCATCGAGACCATTCTCGAGGTATCGGAGATGAGGAAGGACGGATCCATACTTATAGTTGCAGGATGTCTTTCGGAGCGCTACAGGGATGAACTGGAAAGAGAGCTCCCTGAAGTCGATGCGTTTTTAGGTATCCATGGATACAACAGCATAAGGGACGCCATCTCCGAAGCAGGAATGAAAAAGCATTTTTCCGAATATACCGACAACGACAGTGCCGATTTCCTGACGCGTGTCGTCACAACAGGCTCGTCATATGCATATGTCCGCATAGCTGACGGCTGTGACAATTTCTGTTCATACTGTGCCATACCGTATATAAGAGGCCCGTATAAGAGCAGGGATATGAACGATATCGAGTCAGAGGTAAGGTCTCTTGTTGATAAAGGATACCGCGAGATCATCCTGGTCGCTCAGGATACATCGAAATACGGCATCGATCTGTACGGGAGACCGGTCTTAAAGGAACTTCTTGAAAGGCTCTCGGACATTGACGGGCTTATATGGCTCCGCATACTCTACAGCTATCCGGAGGATCTGACAAAGGAACTTCTCGACGTTATCGTAGAGAAAAAGAATATAGTGAACTATATAGATATGCCGATACAGCATACCAGTGACAGGATCCTTGAAAAGATGAACAGGAGCAGCTTCTCTGTTTCGGAGAAAGCGATCGAGCTCATTCGTTCGTACGACACAGAGTTCGTCATCAGGACGACCATCCTCACAGGATTCCCTGGAGAGGATGAGGAGGATCTTGAGAAGCTGAAGGACGATATAAAGCGGATCCGCTTCGACAGGCTCGGCGTGTTCGCATTCTCCTCTGAAGACGGTACCCCAGCGGCTTCGCTTGAAGGCCAGCTCCCCTCAGACGTGAAGGAGAAAAGAGCTGATGAGCTGATGGCACTTCAGGCCGTGATATCGAATGAAAAATGCCATGAATGTATCGGCAGAAGATATACCGCAGTTATCGAAAACGCTGTCGACGGCGGATATGAAGGACGTACCGAATACCAGGTCCCCGATGTTGACGGGATCCTGTATATAAAGACAGACAGGGAACTTACACCGGGCTCCTATATCAGTGTAGTGATAACGGATGCCGACGACTATGATCTCTATTCCGTTCCGGAGGACGAATATGAAAATACTTAATCTTCCCAATATCCTGACCCTTTCAAGGATCATCATCATCCCGGTGATCTGCGTGATCTACTACTTCGGCTTCATCGGCTGGAATTATGTTGCAGCTGCTCTTTTCCTTATAGCGTCGCTTACCGATCTCTTCGACGGAAAAATAGCCAGGAAACGGAATCAGGTGACGAACTTCGGGAAGTTCATAGATCCGATGGCCGACAAGATGCTCGTCATCGCTTCTCTCCTCATAATCCAGGAGTGGAGAAGCATACCGGCATTCGTAAATATCATCATCATATCAAGAGAGCTCCTCATAAGCGGGTTCAGGCTCATCGCCGCCCAGCAGGGAGTCGTGATCGCGGCTGACAGGACCGGCAAATGGAAAACCGCCGTGCAGATGACAGCGATCGTGATACTCTTCCTTGACAATCTTCTGTTCAACCTCATGGGAATCCCGATGGGAGAGATACTTCTCTATCTGAGCGTCATCCTCTCAGTGTGGTCCTGTGCTGAATACATAATAAAAAATGCAAATATATTAAAGGAGTAAAACATGGCTGCTTCAGATAAGAAGAAAACTCTAAACGTAATAGACAAATCACAGGATGCGGAAAAGATAAGAGCTGAAAAGACAAAGGCTCTCGACATGGCTCTGGCGCAGATCGAAAAGAACTTCGGAAAAGGTGCCGTGATGCGGCTCGGAGATACAGTAAGCACATCCGGTATAGACGTCATACCTACAGGATGCCTTGAGCTCGATGTGGCTCTCGGCGTAGGCGGATACCCGAGGGGCAGGATCATTGAGATATACGGTCCCGAATCTTCAGGAAAGACCACTGTAGCTCTCCATGCCGTGGCAGAAGCCCAGAAGCTTGGAGGAGCATGCGCCTTCATCGATGCCGAGCACGCTCTTGATCCGGTATATGCAAGAAACCTCGGAGTCGATATAGACAACCTTTTCGTTTCACAGCCTGATACCGGCGAGCAGGGTCTCGCTATCGCCGAGACACTTGTAAGAAGCAGCGCCATAGACGTCATAGTCATAGACTCCGTTGCAGCTCTGGTACCCAGAAGCGAGATAGACGGAGAGATGGGAGATTCAAGCGTTGGCCTTCAGGCAAGGATGATGAGCCAGGCTATGAGAAAGCTCGCAGGCATCATAGCAAAATCCTCAACGGTCGTCATCTTCATCAACCAGTTAAGGGAAAAGATCGGAATAATGTTCGGTAATCCCGAAACCACCACAGGCGGAAAAGCACTCAAGTTCTACGCTTCTGTACGTCTTGACGTAAGGAAGGGAGAAGCCATAAAACAGGGAGACGAGATCATCGGCAACAAAACCAGGATCAAGGTCGTAAAGAACAAAGTTGCGCCGCCTTTCAAGGTAGCTGAATGCGAACTGTTATATGGAAAAGGAATATCCTACTCGGCAAGCCTTCTCAACGTCGGCGTACAGTTCGGTATCCTGAACAAGACCGGAGCATGGTTCTCATACGGAGACGAGCGTATCGGCCAGGGCAGCGTAAACGCACGCAAATATCTTGAAGACCATCCAGAGGTAGCACAGGAAGTCCAGTCCAAGATAATGGCAAAGCTGGGCAAGGGAAATGTGTCTTCATCTGATGATCAGGGAGAGCTTCCTGACAACGAATAACAGAAAGATCTGATACTAAAAAGAGTTTTCCATCCTTTGTGATATGCTCCCACTATGAGAGACAGTGAAAAAAATAAAACTGTTAATCATAGGGGGAGTATTTTTATGGAAAGGAAAGGCATAAAAATTTCTGTTGAGATAAAAGTTGAATGCGCAAAACTAGTTGCCAGCGGAAAGATTGGAGCAACATCATTAGCGCATCAGATTGGCGTTGCTCCAAAGAGAGTAAGATA
>JAFWWA010000015.1 GCA_017523755.1 Christensenellaceae bacterium
CTGAACAGGTCTATAAGCCTTACGTCCTCTCTGGGACCGTCATCATAGCTGAATGTGAGAGCTTTATGTCTGTTTCCCGGAAACCTCAAAAAAAGATTTGCCATGGCTACACCTCCGGAACTTTTACTGATATAATCATCTATACCGATCACACTGTGATTCTACATTTGTATTATACCATCGTTTTCCGTTTTTTGCCGTTAAACAATGCTGACGGCATACAACGGTCAGAGGAGTATCAGATAATGAGATTATTCGAGAAAAAGCTTTCTGAAAACAGGATATATGACGGCAGGATAATAAGACTGCACGTTGACGATGTGCTGCTTGAAAACGGGAACACTTCAAAAAGGGAAGTGATAGAACATCCGGGAGGGGTTTCCGTCGCCGTGCTGACAGAATCGGACGAGATACTCTTCGTAAGACAGTTCAGATATCCCTACGGAAAAGCCGTACTCGAGCTTCCCGCGGGAAAGCTCGAACCTGGGGAAGATCCTTTTGAGGCAGTAAAGCGCGAGCAGAAGGAAGAGACCGGGACTACGGGAACAGACTATGTCTATCTGGGAGATATATATCCCTCCCCGGGATATACATCCGAGATCATAAGACTGTGGCTTTGCAGACTGGGTTCGACAGGCTCGAGCTCTCCTGATGACGACGAGTTCCTTGAGATCGAGAAGATAGAGATAGGTGAAGCCCTTAAAATGGTTATGTCAGGAAAGATAAAAGACGCGAAGACACAGATAGGCATCCTCAAGACCGCGGCTTTCCTGAACAGGCTGTGAGTCAGGCGGGCCGTTTATAAAAGAAGATGCAGGACCATCATCCTGCATCTTCTTTGTTTTCGATCTCGCCTATATAGAGTATATCGCCGCATCCGCGATCTTCATTCGACTGTCTCGATATCTGTTCTCCGTACAGCACCATCACGGAGGTAGCTCCCCCGTCCAGATTATACGCGTTCACACATCCGAGGCTCTGCATCAGTTCCGCAAGGCCCTGCATCGTAAGGCCCTTCGATTCCTTAGACCGTCCTTCTACGACCACGAAGCAGTAGTGCCCCGGTTCATAGTATCCTACTGCAGTCCTTGGATTTACCGGCTTGACGTCCGAATTGAACTTTTCAGGTATCTCACCGTCCCTTACGAGTATCGGCCCGAAGGCCCATGACTGCCAGGCTCCGGCTTCCATTATCTCATCCGAATCATACTCCCTGGGGCCGTAGACCTTCATAGTCCCGTCCTTAAACAGGACACATACATCATTGGTAGCCTTATCATCCCTGTACTTCTTTCCGTTCCTGATGATAAGAGCCTGCTTCTGGACCGTATAGTAGTCCCCGTTTATCGCAAGGAGAGCGTTTTCCCTCTCTGCCATCACGTATACCTGCTCATTTTTAGCGCCGTATCTCCCGTTCGAGAACCCGGTCCTGAAGCTCTCTATATCCTTGATGTAGATATCGGCGACATAGTAGATGAGGCCTTCTGCCTTAACCTCTTTAACCGTAAAGCATATGCCCTCGCTCCTGTATCCGTTTTCGTCCATATATACTCCGCCGTCATCAGCGAACGGGACATCGTAGCCTTCCCCGTAGAACTTTTCGCCAAACGCTCCGAAGTAAGGGGCAGGTGTTGGCTCCGGGGTAGGTTCGGGAGTAGGCTCCGGAGTGGGCTCGGGTGTAGGCAGCGCTTCTGCCGAGGGTGCCGGATCCGCAGGGGAAAACTCCCAGGTGGCCACGGGTCCTTCATCGATATCAGGAGCTTGCGCCTGACATGAGCACAAAGACAATATAAGGATCAAGCATATGACCAAATAAACAGTTTTTTTCATTATCCCTTTTCCATGCTTTAATAGAGTTTCAGTACCACGGGAACAGCTCGTTTATCCTTGACGAGCTGACTCCGAAAACAGATGCCATCTGTCTTACAAGAGCCCTCGGCCTGTTGGAGATGATCGTCCTCATGTTCCTTATGCAGGAATCCCATGTGTCATAGCTTCTTGGAGTATGCCATCTTGAGATATGCCTTTTCATCTCCGGTCTCATCTCTTCTACCATCCTGTCATACAGATCGAGCGCTCCTTCACGCAGATACCCGTTCAACACCTCGGCACATCTTTTGATGAATGCCTCGCACCATCTGCTGTTTTTCTTAAGAGCGGTAGGTATATGCATATTGGTAAGGGATCCGTCCGGAGACGGCACCCCGTCTCCCGTGAAGAAGTTCGACAGCACGCTGGCATTGCTTCCTCCGAAGGCGAAGTCAAGATCATAGAAAACGGGTCTGACCCGTACCGAAAAGTCATCGACATACCAGAGCTTCTGGTTGAACATGTCTCCGTTCCCGCAGAACGACTGTGCGATTATATAATCGATCCACCCGTCCGGATCAACATATTTTATGAAATTATCATAGTTCTCATCTGAAGACATGCTCCTTGATACTGACATGTCGTACACCTTTTTGATCCCGGTATTGGTACCGCTGAGCGCACGCACATTCCTTCTTATAAGGCAGGTATGTTCCGGATCACAGCCGTATTTTGAAGCGAGCCAGTCCTCATTCTGGTTTTCCTTAAGGTCATAAAGCCCGTAATAAGAGCCGTTGACATACAGTACTACGAATCTGCCGGCGGCACAGTCGACATCAAGCGCTCTTCTCATGAGCTCTGAAGCATATATGTCGGCAATACGGCCTTCATAGTTGTCCTGTCCCGCGTTTCTCAGATTCAGCGATTTAAAGGCCGTGATATCGTGTTCTTCAAAGAATGGATAGTCCACATCGCTCTGCCCGTATCCTCCCCTGAGATATACGTTGAGCGATTTCTGCGCATATGTCCTGGTGGAATTTCCCGAAACTCTCACACCGCAGGGGAATGAGACCGAAGGGAGCCCGTTCTCGTAATACTCGAAATAGCATCTCCTTTCTACAACAGGCTGATTCCTTGTCGATACCGAATAAACGCTCCTGAAATCAGACGGATCGATCGAAAGACACACCACGGGCAGCTCATGAGGAGCGTCGAACAGATATGTCGAGACCGCCGTGTCGCTTGAAAGCCTCCCGTCCATGAAGCAGGCAGCTTTTACCACGGTGTTTTTTTCCAGTCTTAAGGGTTCCGTATAAAGCGCGGAATCCCTGCCGGGGACACTTCCGTCAAGGGTATATCTTATCTCGCCCTCAGCGCAGCTCATGCTCAGCTCGACCGGCCCCTCGAACCAGCCTCCGTCAACTGAAAAAACAGGCATTTCAAGGTAGCTTCCTATTTCTCCGCTGTTTTCCCCTAACGGAGTGGGCTCAGTAAAAAAAACGCGCTCACCCGTATAGTCGCCCGTCTTTCTGCCGCTCGTGACACCGTTCCTCAAGTATCCTGTCGAAAAGTGATCGAGTATCTCTCCTGACCCGGAAACGAGATACAGGTCCTCTCCTGCTGTAGATATCCCGAAATTAGCGTTGGATTCCTTTTGCAGCACCGATTTCGATGTGCAGTAAATGAGATGGTAGGCACCTGCCGGCACCGTACCGTGCAGCTTGTATTTGAAAAGGTCGTTCCCGTCATTGCTTATGTACAGATCATCAAGACTGATGTCCCTGCTTCCGCTGTTATACAGTTCCACCCAGTCGAGCTTTACCGATCTCGGGGCAGCCGTTGCCGATGCCTCTGAGATATAGACCCCTGTCCTGTCTAGCATCTCGGCATTATCGGAACGGTCGCTGCCGTAAGTGCTGTTCTCTCTTCCGGGAGTGCTCTTTCCGAAGTATTTCCAGACGCCGTCCTGCTTTCCAAACGAGATGTTGATCTTCCTTTCCTCATCAGGGAAAAACACTTCCTCATAGCTGAATGAGGACATATCGGTAAGCACCAGGGATTCTCCCTTTCCCACCTTAAAACCTGTATGCCTTTCTTTATCCTTTCCGGACAGGAATATGATCATATACTCCCCGGGACCGATCTTCTCATCGGGCAGCTTCCATTTCAGAAGATCTTCCCTGTCATCGCTGAGGTAATAATCCTTAAGCTCGATCTCGCTGTCAGACTGATTGAACAGCTCGACCCAGTCGCTCCTGTCCCCGTCATCGTCGATCAGGCTCATCGTATTCTTTAGCATCAGCTCGTTTATATGGACCGGAGCCGATTCGGACATATATGACGGTACCGGCTTTGTATAAAACCTGTCTGAATTATCCTGTCCCGGTGTCTTGTCCAGATAAAAGACTTCTCTGCCGTTTTTATCAAGCCCTATGCTCATGTCATAGGCACAGTCGGAAGTTTTGAGAGATGAGACCACATTACCTTTTAAAAAGAGGAACAGGTCTTCGTCTTTGCCGAGCCCGAAATCCGCTTCGGCATCAAAACCGGAGTTTCCCTTGAGCCCGACGACATAATACTGTCCGCTGCCAAGCATTGTGCTCTTAAGCTGAAACTTGTCAGGATTTGAGGGATCGTCCGAAAGGCAGTACATGGACAGGTTGAAAGCGCTCTCTCCTCCGTTATATATCTCTATGAAGTCGTCGGAGGCCTCGTTTATCACGAGCCCGTTTGGCGGGCTGCTCTTCTCGGCAGCCGGCAGTTCTTCAAAGAACGCGCCTTCGTTCGCGTATCCGGGAGTAGGCGTCGTACAGTAGCGGTAGCCGTCATCGGTCTTTGCCCAGCTTATATCCTCGGACAGTCCGGGTATCCCCAGTCTTATGACGATGTCGTCACCGTTTTTTACATAGACCGCCGTGCCTTCCTTTGACAGCCTGAAGCCTGTGCAGAACAGGTCTGTGTCATAAACAGGCGAACATGCGCAGAGGACCGCATACTGGTCAGGCCCGAGTACCAGCCCGTCCATCATAACGCTGTCGCTCTCGGTCTTCATGATCGAATAGCCCGAAAGATCCAGTGCAGTATCTCCGCTGTTGTGTATCTCTATCCAGTCGGGGGAACCTAGTTCTCCCGCGTTGAACGAATACCTGTTCGAAGACGATACCTCTGTGATCTCAAGAGCTGTAGCTGTGTTCCCCTTCCCGTCATCTGACGGCAGAACCGAACAGCTTATGAGCACCATGCCAAGAAGCACCGTCATGATGATCAGTGTCTCTATTCTTTTAATGAGTTTATCCGTTTTATACATATCAGACGCCGCCTGTGATTCATTGATTTGACATCCACATAAGTATATCAGAAAAAAAGCCGTTTGTATCCATTGCACAGGCGCTGTTTGTCTCAAAACCTGTCCGTACAGGATCAAAGCGATGCATTGTACATTAGTCAATGATGTGAGACCTAAATCTTAAAAAAATGAAAAGCAATATGTAAACTTAAGAATGTTGATCAAAAACTATTCCTTTGCCGGCCTTGTTACTTCGAATCTGCCCGGGAATGCCATGTCAAGGCTGCC
>JAFWWA010000016.1 GCA_017523755.1 Christensenellaceae bacterium
CAAGGTCCTGAAGAGGGTATCGTTTGGGATCCGGAACTTTAACAGATTCAGAACCAGGATACTTTTGGCAGCCGGTTAAGGATATCTGTTTAAAACAAATATTAAGTGACTGTCTTTGGTATGCCCATTTTTAGTGGTTTTGGATATAGATCATGATCAGGTTCGATGGTGAGCACAAAAACAGCTACAAGATCATGATCTTGTAGCTGTTTTGATTAAACAATCTTGTCCTAATTTTATGCTCTACCCCAACATTTGACATAGAGCCTAAAAAATGCAGCCGGGATATGGCTGCATCGTTAAGATCCTGTTTTAAAGATGCTCTATGAGGCATACGGCGTGAGCCTCTGCGCCTTCGTTCCTTCCGAGATGCCCCAGACGCTCAGGAGTGGTGGCTTTTATGTTCACAGGACATCCGGTGACAGCCGATATGTTCATTTTCATATCATCGACATAGGGGGATATCTTTGGAGACTGTAGTATAAGAGTTGCATCTATACTCAGAGGCCGGAATCCTTCCTTCTTTATGAGATCCGTAACTTTTTTAAGGAGAATAAGGCTCGAGATGTCCTTATATGCGGGATCGGTATCGGGAAACTGTACTCCGATGTCGGGAAGACCAGCGGCTCCAAGGAGCGCGTCCATAACAGCGTGGGTCAGCACATCCGCGTCAGAGTGTCCGTCAAGACCGAGATCAAATGGGATCTCCGCTCCTCCTATGATGAGAGGCCGGCCTTCTTTGAACCTATGTATGTCTATCCCGTTCCCTATCCTGAGGCTGTTTTTATCTCCTGCCATCGATTCTCCCTTTTTGATATCGTTTTTATAAGTGATCTTGAGATTTTCTTCCGTCGTTTCCACGATGAAGGGTGTGATCCCCAGCGCTTCGACGATGGAGCTGTCATCTGTTCCTATAAGCCCTGTCTTTTCGGCGTTGGCGTACGCTCTTCTTAAAAGACCTGCTTCAAATACCTGAGGAGTTTCCGCAAGTCCTATGTGGGAGCGGTCGAGGGTCCTAAGAACGATCCCGTTTTCCCCGAGCTGCTTCACCGTATCGGTACTTATCCTTACCGGCACTGCGCTTCCCTTTTCCTTTGCCGTATCGACGCATCTTCTTACGAGTTCCGGAGAAACGAAACACCTCGCGGCGTCGTGGACGGCTATAACGTCCGCGTCTTCCGGGATAAGATCAAGCGCGTTCCTTATAGATGCCTGTCTCGTGTCACCGCCCCTTGTAAGTATGAATTCGGTACCGGGAAAATGAGAAAGCACTTCCCTTGCGTCATCCATCTCGTCTTCCCTTACGGCTATGGCGATGCATCCGAAGCACCCGCTCTTTATGAGCTGACCAATACAGAGCTCAAGCACGCTTTTTCCGTTGAATCTGAGGAAGACCTTGTTTTCCCCGGTCCCCATCCTTCTGCTGCTCCCTGCAGCAGCTATGACAGCATATGTCCTCATTCCTGCTCTATTACCTCATACATGGTATCGGCTTCTTCCTTGCGTACGGTCTCTTTCAGCGAAAGCACGCGGACGGTAAGGGGATGCCCGCCGAATCCGATCGTCACGGTATCCCCTTCCTTCAGCTGGAGCCCTGGCTTGGCCTCCCTGCCGTTAACAAGGACCCGGCCGCCGTCACAGGCTTCCTGTGCCACGGTCCTGCGTTTTATGAGTCTTGAAACCTTTAAATACTTATCCAGTCTCATCCTGATAGTTCCTGTCAGTTCTTAAGTTCTTCAAATTCTGCGATACGTGCCAGTATCTTTTCAAGCATTTCCTTATATGAAGCGAGCTTCTGACGCTCCTCGTTAACGACATGTTCAGGCGCCTTGGCGACGAATCTCTCATTTGAAAGCTTGCCTTCAGCGCGGGCTATCTCGCCCGTAAGACGGTCCTTTTCCTTTAAGAGGCGTTCGCTCTCTTTATCTATGTCCACGAGCTCTCCCACGGGCATGAATATCTCGCCCAGCTCACACACGCAGGAAGCGAAGCCCTTTGAGCTCTGACCGGCCTCGGCGAATCTCACATCGGAGCCGAAAGCGAGCTTTAGGAGATATGCCCTGCACGCCTCGACGCTGTCTTTTCTGTCGGTCCTTATGATGAGCTCGGCACGCCTTGACGGCGGGACGTTCATCGAAGACCTGAGCTGTCTTATCTGCCTTATAGCGTCCATAACGATCTCCATGTCGGACTCAGCCTTTTCAAACGTGAAGGATCCGTCGTATACCGGCCAGGACGAGAGCATTATCGTCTCATCTGCACCGGGGAGGTTCCTGTATATCTCTTCGGTAAGGAAGGGCATGAAAGGATGGAGAAGCTTGAGGGAGTCCATGAGCACGCGGGTGAGCACGCTTAAGACATGATGCTTGTCTTCCTCATCGTCACCGTAGAGCCTCGGCTTGGCCATCTCGATATACCAGTCACAGTACTCGCTCCATATGAAGTCGTAGACCTTCTGTGCGGCAAGACCGAGCTCGAAGCGGTCCATGCAGTCTGTGACCTCTCTTATGATGTCGTTCAGCCTTGAGAGGATCCATTTGTCGGCGATATCGAGCCTTGCCGTATCTATATCACGGGCGATCCCGTCTGAGTTCATGAGCAGGAACCTGGCAGCGTTCCATATCTTGTTGGCGAAGTTTCCTGCGGATTCGACCTTTTCCCAGTAGAAGCGCATGTCGCTGCCGGCTGCGTTGCCTACGACGAGGCTGAACCTTAAGGCGTCCGCGCCGTGCTTGTCTATCACCTCAAGGGGATCGATGCCGTTGCCGAGCGACTTTGACATCTTTCTTCCCTGAGAGTCTCTTACTATGCCGTGGATGCTCACGTTTTTGAACGGGGCATCGCCCATGATCTCCTTGCCGAAGACCATCATCCTTGCGACCCAGAAGAATATGATGTCGTATCCGGTAACGAGGGTCGTGGTCGGATAGAAGTATCTTAAATCCTCGGTATCATCTGGCCATCCCAGAGTCGAGAAGGGCCAGAGACCTGAGGAGAACCATGTGTCAAGGACGTCCTCGTCCTGCCTTATGTCTTTTGATCCGCATTCGGGGCAGCACTCGGGGGCGTCTACGGCAATCGTCATGTGACCGCATTTGTCGCAGTAATATGCCGGTATCCTGTGGCCCCACCACAGCTGTCTTGAGATGCACCAGTCTTTGATGTTCTCGAGCCAGTTGAAATAGATCTTCTCGTATCTTTTTGGTATGAACGTGGTCTCGCCTGAACGGACAGCCTCAAGAGCGGGCTTTACAAGATCCTTCATAGCCACGAACCACTGCTCCGATACCAAGGGCTCGACCGTCGCATGGCATCTGTAGCAGGTGCCTACATTGTGCCTATAGGGCTCTATCTTAACCAGTACTCCAAGATCCTTAAGCTCTTCAACGATCTTTTCCCTCGCCTCAAGCGACGGGATCCCGGCGTATTTGCCGGCGTTTTCGTTCATGAGCCCGTCGTCCGTCATGACCCTTATCACGGGAAGACCGTGCCTTTGAGCCACCTCGAAGTCGTTGGGGTCGTGCGCCGGGGTTATCTTGACGGCTCCGGTACCGAATTCCTTTTCGACATATTCGTCAGCCACCACGGGTATGGGCTTGTTCATGATGGGCAGTATGAGGTTTTTGCCGATCATCGACTTATATCTCTCATCATCGGGATGCACTGCGACCGCAGTATCGCCGAGCATTGTCTCGGGACGGGTCGTTGCTATGGTTATGCCGCCTTCCCCGTCTTCGCATCTGTAGAAGATGTGCCAGAGATGGGAATCCTGCTCCTCATACTCGACCTCGGCATCGGAAAGGGCCGTTTCGCAGTTGGGGCACCAGTTTATGATACGGTTGCCTTTGTATATGAGGCCTTTTTCATACAGCTTTACGAAGACCTCGCGGACCGCCCTGCTGCAGCCCTCGTCCATGGTGAAGCGTTCACGGTCCCAGTCGCAGGAGCTTCCGAGCTTCTTAAGCTGGGAGACGATCCTCCCGCCGTACTGTTCCTTCCACTTCCAGGATCTCTTTAAGAACTCTTCCCTTCCGATCATCTCCTTGGTGAGACCTTCCTTTGCCATAGCGTCAACTATCTTGACCTCGGTAGCTATGGAGGCGTGATCCGTTCCGGGAAGCCAGAGGGCCTCATAGCCCTGCATCCTCTTCATGCGGATGACGGCGTCCTGGATCGTCTCATCGAGCGCGTGTCCCATGTGGAGCTGGCCCGTTATATTGGGCGGGGGTATCACTATGGTATAGGGCGGCTTGCCCGAACCCGCATGCGCATGGAAATATCCTTTTTCCATCCATTCCTTATACAGTCTTTCCTCTACGTCCTTAGGCGAGTAGGATTTGGCCATGTTCGTTTCCATTTTATGACTCCTGTTAGATTTATGTGTTGAGGCCCCCCTGTTCCGGGGCCTGTGTTTTCAGCCTTAGATATGATACTGAAATAAAAAGTCCTTTTCAATACAGATGAAAAGGACGAATTTTATCCGCGGTACCACCTTTTTTCCTGCAGGCTCATGAAGATATACTGCAGGCTCTTAAAGAGTATCTTTCACGCTCGGCGGCGACCTTCATATCACGTGTCGGCAGGCACTTTCAGCCTATGATGCCCTCTCTTTTAACCGGCACAGGATGATATTACTCCTCCGCGTCAATGCGTGAATATTATATTTTTTAAAGATCCATATCCTCGGCCTTCACGAAGCACTTTTTTATGTGCTTTGCCGCATACTGGACAAGGGCGGCTACGACGAACACGAGCGACACGTATATCGCGTACAGATAATAGGGAGCGATATACTGGTAAAGGAACCCGCTCGCGATCGATGCGTTTAGCATGAACGCCGCTATCTTTCCGAATGTGTTTGAAGGCACCGTATGGCCGTTTTTTATGAGAAGCACGCCGGCTATGAGCATCATGAGCTCCTTTACTGCCAGCACGATCACTACGAAGAACGGGATTATGCCCCTTATGGCGAATGTCAGCAGGACCGAAACGGCCATCAGCTTATCGGCAAAAGGATCGAGATAATTGCCGAGCCTCGTCTTCATATCGTAAGTCCTTGCGATATACCCGTCAAGTATGTCCGTAAAACATGCGGCAAGGAAAACTATGAGAGCGGGGATCATCCTGTCCTTTGCTATTAGCCATATGACTACCGGGACCAGGAGCACCCTTATGGCACTGAGGGTATTCGGGATATTGAGATTGCTGTTCCTTTTTTCCATTCTTCCCTCCCATTTGCTGCTGCCTTACCGCCGGTGCATCGCTTTAAAGACTTCCGCTCCATTATATGACAAGCGCGGCTCTTTTTCAACCATGCTTAGGGAAAAGCAGCTGCGGTCTTCCGGTGCTGTTTTAAAACTTCCTTCCGGAACCGGAATGGGAGGTCCCTGAATGTCCGCTGTAGGAATGGGAGAAGCTCGACGTCGAATGGTGGCTTCCGGACGAGGGGCGCCCGCTGCTGTCGCTCGACCTGTAAGGCGGTGAATACTGCCTTACCGTAGAGATGTTTATAAGGTCGTCGGAAACTCTTCCGATATTTACCGAATCGCCTACGATATATGCCGACGCGTTGGTGGCTATAGCAGGCACGGCCATCTTCCGCTTGGCTCCGGCAAGGGATATCCCGCCCGTGGCGCCGCCTATGCCGAGCGACAGAAGGAGGCTCCCGAACCAGGACCCGAGAGATCTTTTCACTCTTCCGGTCTTTCTTAGGTAGCCGTAGTTCGAAAGGAATTCCGCTACCGCGCCCGATACGTCCTGCTCCCCGAGCTTTTTCGTGCTGTGCTCTATTATCCTTTCATGTCCCTTTTCCTTGAGACCTTCAGCTCCGTTCCCGGATGTATATATCCAGCATTCGCCTCTTGAAGGATAAACGGTAAAGAGCAGACCGTCGTAGTTTTCCCCGAAGCCATAGCCGCCTGTCCTGTATAAGGTCTCGGCGTACTCCACTTCGCCCATATCGAACTTCGGATCGATATTCACTATGTCGACTACTACATCGAGCCCGTATTTATCGGAGATCTCTTTGGCCGTTTTCGTATATTCGGCTATCTCGTCCGCCGAAAGGGTCCCCGTCTCATCGAATATCCTGGGAGACGACGGATCGTTTTTGCGCTCGGGAAGAGGCAGGTCCGGATACCACGAAGGAGTGAAGGGGGCGCCTTTCTTATACAGGTTCTCGACGCCGTCGAGCCAGTTTAGGATCCCTTTTCCGTACGTGCCTGAAACAAAGTCTTCATAGAGTATGTCGTCGAGGATATTCGCGTTGTATTCGGTATAGAGGCTCATCGTGTCGTCGCCTGTGGCGCATACCCACCACTGTCTGTCAAGAGGATCCATCGAGACGTAAAGGATGAGACCTTCGTTGTCATCCCCTATACCGAAACCGCCGAAGTCATACAGGTCGGCAGCGGCTATGCTGATGTCCATGCCGTATGTCTTCGTATCGGTGTAGATGACGATATCCTTTTTCACGGATGCGGCAAGCTCCACGATCCTTTTTTCAACAGCTGTTATGTCATCCGGATCTAAGATGCCTGCCATGTCGTATACCCTTATACCGTCCTCCGCCTTAAGCTCAGGAAGCGGCTCGGCATTTTCGGCAGAATCAGAGGAAGGAACAGATCCTTCCTGATCAGGTAAAGCTGTATCACCGGCATTTTCCCCGGTATCCCTGCTGTATACGCTCTTCATGAGCGCAATGGGAACGTACAGCACTCCCCAGTCGCTGTATTCTTCCCTGTACTGTGCGGCAGTGTCCGTTATATATTCCCTGTAGGTCCCGGCCTTTGTCTCGGCTTCTCCGAAAAGGAGCAGTAGGGTCTCTTCTGTCTCGGGATCGAAGCCGAACGCGAAGGCGTCATATTGTGAAAGCTCCCTTTTTCCGGCCTCTTCCTCAAGATAATCGGCAAGAGAAAGCCCGTCCCTGTCAGCCTCGGTCGAGATCGCGAGCAGACCCTTCACACCGAACCCGCTTTCGAGCTCAGTGAGGGATAACTCGAGGCTTTCGATATCGGAAGAGGTGAACAGATCTCCCGGGTCAAGGACCCTGTCCTCACCTTCCGCGAAGACGGATGATGAAGCGAGGATCATCCCGGCTATCAGTAATACGGATATGATTCTTAGTATCTTTTTCATTTTTCTCACCATCCAAGAAGGTATTTTATAAGGACGATAAGGGCGACTATGCCTCCGGCGATAAGGAAACGCTTGAGGAAATGGTTCCTTGATACCTTTCCGTCAGTCGGTATGTTGCCTACGACCTTACCGGTCTGTCCGTTCACAGCGAAGCTGTAGTCGGTGCCGTTATGGCTGATGCTGAAAAGATATACGGGAAGAAGCAGATATCTGACTTTCATGTCGGCACTGAAATCTCCCCTTAAGCGGTGCACGTTCATATAGCCTGCTCCGGCCATCTGGTCGACTATGGCGTTTGCTGAGTTCCTCATGCGCTTCTCGGCTCTTTCCGAGATATCCTTTTTCGGGACGTCGAATCTGTCTGCGGCAAAACCCGCAAGATATCCTATATCGAAGGGCCTGGCCTCTGTAAGATCGAAGGGTTCGAGGGAATCCATGAGAGCGTCGTCTATCTTTCCGCTCACGTCTACCGGGAGATCCCTGAAGCTCACGCCGGCATCCCTGTTAAGGATGTAATGCGCGGTATTTATGACGTTGTAATCTCCTTCCCTGTGAGACATAGTGTTCTGTCCGCTGTATGTGAACAGCCCTTTGAGGTCTCCGTTGAAGATCCAGAAGGGGACGTATACGCCGGTGATATCGCTCATCGTACCTGCAGAGAAGAAATCCTTCGGCAGGAGGATCTTGTCCTTATAGAACTCCTGCAGCAGCGAGGGGAGCCTGTCAGCCGTGAATTTGAACGGTACGACCCCGTCGGGCCTCAAGCTGCCTGATACTTTCTCTGTCATAACGAGGTTGTTGCGGCAGTAGGGGCAGGTGAGGGTCATCTGCTCCGGCGCCGCTATTATCTCAGCGCCGCAGGACCTGCAGTTGTAGATGGGAAGAGCTTCCGCGTCAGGGACGCTGGCGCTTTCCTGAAGACTGTCGAAATCGAAGCCGGCGACGCCGCCGGAATCGGGGTTCTCCTGACTGAGGTCGATAGTGCTCCCGCAGAATTCGCATCTTAACAGATCCTTCTCCGGGTCGAATACCATCGTGCCTCCGCAGTTCTGGCATTTCTGTTCTTTTATCTGCTCCATAATGTGTGATCACCTTTTATAAGTATCGAGTTTAAGATCTATATACACAATTATATCAGTAAAAACCTGCCGTGGATATTTCTGCATATGCTGTTGTCATATAAATTTTCGGCCGGCAAGGAAAAAGACCTGCCTGATGCAGATCTTTGTAGCTGTCTGTTATTTGCCTGCCGTCATTATCCTCACGGCATCATATCTTATATCGAAACGGATCTTTTCAGGATGTCCGCCGTATTCCCCGTCGAGCGTCCAGTCCGTTTCCGTAAGAACGGTTATATCCGCTCTTCTTATTTTCCGGAATATCATGAGATCGTTTTCAAAATCCCCGTTTATAAGGGCGGTAATGATCCTCGTATAGTCCCTGTCGGTCCTTGGACATTTTATGAGGAGGAGCTCATAGAATTCGTCGAATATATCGTCTTTGTCCATACCGGGCAGTGCAAAGCCGGCTACGGACAGCGAATTGGCTATGGCGCCGAATATGAATTCGTCTTCAAAGACCTCGCTTTCGGTCTCGACCTTAAGTCTGTGACGGGAGGCCAGGGCCTTTGAGATGGAGCCTACGGAGTTCAGTATATAAGCCGAATGCCCGAGCAGGTTCTTTATGCTCTGAGCCGTCGTATAGCTGCTGTCGGCAAAGGCTCCGAACGAGGCGACATAGCAGAAATACCTGTCGTTGAAATGGCCTACGTGATAGGGCGAGGGACTGCCGTTAAGGACTATATCGCTCGCCTTTTCTATGTTTTTAGGTATGCCGATGTTCCTTGAGAAATCGTTGGTCGTGCCCGCGGGGATATAACCTACAGGAGGGTTCTTTTCCCTGTCCATGAGGACGTTTATGAGATGGGAAAGAGTGCCGTCTCCGCCCTGGCAGACGACCATGTCGTATTCAGACGCTTCGATATATGTCTTAGGAGTGGTGTCTAGCCCCGCGTCTATCGGGCAGACGGTCACCATATATCCGTTTTCGGTGAATTTTCTCACCAGCCTGAAGGTGCTGGAACCGTTCTGTCCCTTTCCCGTCAGATTATTGACGATAAGAAGAAGCTTTTTCATTTTATTCCTCTTTAAAGCCTTGAAAAAGTCCGGCCTGTTATCTGAAATCGACGTAGGTGTCGTTTATATCCCTGTCGTTATACCAGTCTTTCCTTACGCTCCAGGACAGTGCTTCGTTGAGACCGATGGACCCCTCAAGCTCAAGAACAGCTTCTTTTAGAGGTGCCTCTTTTTTACTGAGCTCAGCGTTGAGACTGTTGAACCTCTCCTGCTCCTCGGAACCGAGAGATCCCTCGTAATGCTCCTGCCTGAAGGAGGAAGCGTTTTCAAAGGCGTCTATAAGCGCAGAATAGGCGTTGAAGCAGTTCCTGTAAGCATCGGTCTGCTCTTTTGACAGTTCGCCTTTATCCGCCAGCGAGTTGGCCGCGTTTATGACCTTCTCTGCCTGCCTTATATATTTGATGGCAAGGAAGCCGTGTTCATGGAGCCACTTTTCATACAGTGTGGTACATATGCCCACGGGACCAGTCTTGATACCGTACACCTCGTCTATAAGGTCTATCCTCGGCTGCTGGTCGACAAAGCTCCAGGCCCATTCATACTTTAACTGTATACGGCCGTCCATGACGTGGAGCCCTATGCTGTCGGTGTCGTATCTCATGGCATAGCCGGCAAGAGCTGCTGTCTGCGACAGCGTGGTGTTGGTCCATATGCCGCTGTTTGCGGCGTTTATGAGGCTCGGAAGAACGGAGAACAGGTTCTTTTTCTTTATCTGGTTGAAGATGGCGACCATCATGCGTCTCTGCCTGTTGGTCCTCGAGCGGTCGGTGCCTTCGGCGGATTTCCTGATCCTGAGATAGGCCATGACGGCCTCGCCGTCAAGATGGCGTTTTCCGGGAGAGTACTTTTTCCCTGAGAACGTGGTGATGTTGTAGTCGAGATTGTAGTCCACCCCGCCTATGGCGTTAACTATATCTATCACAGCCTGGAAATCCACTCCGTAATAATACGGGATGGAGATCCCGCCCAGCCATTTTTCGGCAGCCCTTGAAACGAGCTCGAAGCCTGCTTTGGGATCCTTCATCCCACCGCCGACGTTGAATACGCCGTTGAGCTTGTAATATCCGTTATGTCCTGGGGCTGTCGTGAAGGTATCTCTCGGAAGAGAGATGAGATCCACCTTCTCCTTGTCGAAGTTTATGGCGATGACCATTATCGCGTCGGCGTGCGGCATGGTGCCGCTGGTCGATCTGCCGCTCTCAAAAGCGTCTATGCCCATAAGGAGGACGTTTATTATATTGTCCTTTACTTCATGTTCTTCTCCCGTTTCCTCAAGGGGCTTCTCATCCCTGATTTGGGGCACGATTATGTCCGGGATAGATTCGTGGGGGCTTATGGCAGTGACTCTTCCCGGGTTTTTTACATATATCGTTTCAGATCTGTCAAAATAGCTCTCCGGTCTTGTAAGAAGACTGTGCGCGTAGAACGCAAGGCCTCCTGCAATTACGAGTAGGACCGCAAGTATTATGAGGATGACCTTTAAGGCTGTATGCTTCTTTTTCTTTTCCATCATATGCCTCTTTTTTAAGTTATATCCGTATATGTGGATAGTATCACATCTTAAGCCCGGGGTTCAAGGATGAGACCTATTGTTAACCGTTTGGTTTCAATTTAAGCCCCCGGAAAGGCAGAACAGGGATAAGCCCCGACCTTTTCACGGGTATCAAAATGTTGTATCATATACATGATCATTTTTTGGGTGAGGGCAGACATGGACCTGAGAAGCTATGAGTACTGGAAAGAGTCACTAAAAGGGACTGTATATGAGAAGGAACTTCTGAGCCTTAAGGGCGAAGAGCTCGAGGACGCCTTTTTAGGGCATCTCGAATTCGGAACAGCCGGGATGAGGGGCAAGATAGGTCTCGGCATCAACAGGATGAACACCTTTACGGTAAGAAGGAGCACCAAAGGGCTGGCTGAATTCATCAAAGCCGAGGGACTCGAGGAAAAAGGCGTTGCCATTGCCTACGACTCAAGGAACTTCAGCCGTGAATTCGCGTTCGAGACAGCCTGGCTTCTGGCTGAGAACGGAATAAAGGTCTATATATATGAAACTTTAAGGAGCGTCCCGCAGCTCTCGTTCACTATACTCGAGCTCGGCTGTGCAGCGGGTGTCGTCATAACAGCATCGCATAACCCGAGCATATACAACGGATACAAGGTCTACGGAGCCGACGGAGGACAGGCTACTCCAGCGGATGCCGCGAAGATAACGGGATTCATAGATGCCGTTGACGACTATATAAATATAGAGGTCTCGTCCGATATATCAGGCAAAGACAATATAACGGTGATCGGCAGAGAGATGGATGAGAGGTACTACAGGAAGGTGCTTACGGTCCTTTCCCATAAGGATGCGCTTGAAAGGAACGCGGGAAAGCTCAAGGTCGTCTATTCGCCTCTCAACGGAGCCGGGAACATACCGGTAAGGCATATGTTAAAAGAGATAGGGATATCGCAGGTATATGTGGTACCGGAGCAGGAGCTGCCCGACGGAAACTTCCCGACGGTGAGCGCGCCGAATCCCGAGATGAGGGACTGCTACAGCCTTGCCTTTGAGCTTGCGAAGGAAAAAGGCGCGAACCTTATACTCGTTACCGACCCTGACAGCGACAGGCTCGGCGCCGCGGCTCTGGATAAGAACGGTGAGTGGCATCTCCTGACGGGAAACGAGATAGGATGTCTGCTCATGGACCATATACTGTCCGGGAAGAAGGTCAGGAACGGCTTTACGGTGCACTCTGTCGTCTCGACTCTTATGGCTGACCAGGTGGCGGCAAGATACGGAATCAATTCAGTGAAGGTCCTTACCGGATTCAGATATATAGCGGAGCAGATCAAGCTGAGAAAGGATGAAAAATTCCTTTTCGGCTTCGAAGAGAGCTACGGGTTCCTTGCAGGCGACTTCGTAAGGGATAAGGACGGAGTACAGGCGGCTGTGCTGCTGGCAGAGGCGGCATGCGTATATATGGATAAGGATATGAGCCTTTATGACGCTGTCCAGTCTCTTTATGAAAAATACGGATTCTACAGCGATGAGGTCATATCCGTGACCCGTCCGGAGCTGGGAGGCATGGACAGGATCAGGGCTGCCGTTATGGAACTGAGGGAACACAATCCGTTCGAGATAGACGAATTCCCCGTAAGACAGGTGGACGATGTACTAAAGGGCACTGTCAGGAACATACTTACGGGCGAGATAAGGGACAGCAATCTCCCGAAATCCGACGTGATGATATTCATGACTTCAGGAGGAAGGGTCATAGTAAGACCTTCGGGTACAGAGCCCAAACTCAAGATATATGTATCCACCAAGGGAGAGACCAGGGAAGAAGCCGATAAAAACAGGGAACTTCTCAAAAAGGGCATACTTGAGCTCATAGAGCCTGTCATGAACGAGTGATATGAAGATAGCCGTAGGTATATCGGGAGGCGTGGACAGCGCGGTATCCGCTCTCCTGCTGAAGGAAGCCGGGCATGACGTGTTCGGCATCTTCATGAAAAACTGGGATGAGGAGCTTTATCCCGAAGGGGAATGCACCGCAGAGAGCGACTTCGATGACGTGAGGAGCGTCTGCGACGATCTTGGTATACCGTATTACAGCGTCAATTTTTCAAAGGAATACTGGGACAGGGTGTTCGAGTATTTTCTTTATGAATACTCCCGCGGAAGGACGCCAAATCCCGACGTGCTCTGCAACAAGGAGATCAAATTCGCCGCCTTCAAGGACCTTGCGATGAAGACCGGAGCCGACGCGATGGCTACAGGCCATTACTGCAGGACGGATATGAAGGACGGACATGCGAGGCTTTTAAAGGGAGCGGATCCGGGGAAGGATCAGTCATATTTCCTTTCCATGCTTACCGAAAAACAGCTTGAAAATGCCGTGTTCCCGATAGGCGGACTGCTCAAGAGCGAGGTCAGGGACATAGCAAGGAAAAGAGGCCTCGCAGTCGCTGAAAAGAAGGATTCCACCGGGATATGCTTCATAGGCGAGAGGAATTTCAGAAAGTTTTTAAAACAATTCCTGCCTGCGAAACCTGGTGAGATGAGGAGCGTCGACGGAGAGCTCATAGGCACCCACGAAGGGCTCATGTACTATACGATAGGACAGAGAAGAGGCCTGGGCATAGGCGGGAGAGGCAACGGCGGAAGATGGTTCGTCGTAAGAAAGGACCTTGAGAACAACGTGCTCATCGTGGCTCAGGACGATAACACCCCGGGGCTGTGGTCAAAGGCGCTCGAGACGGAAAAGTTCAATTTCATAAACCCAGTAGATAACGATGAATTCGACTGTACTGCCAAATTCAGATACAGACAGCCCGACAGGCCCGTACACGTAAAGGTCATGGACGGAGGCATATGCCGTATCGAGTTTAAAGAGAGGGAGCGCGCCGTGACCGAGGGACAGTTCGCTGTGCTCTATGACGGTGATGTATGCCTGGGCGGGGGAGTCATAGATAAAGTCTTCATATAGGATAAAAAACAAGAAGGAAATACGAAATGGCTGACAAAAAAAGCTGTACTGCGGTCATAATGGCTGCCGGGGAAGGGACCAGGATGAGATCGGCTCTGCCGAAGGTCCTGCATAAGGCGAACGGAAAAGAACTGGTAAGATGGGTCGCGGACGCGGCCTGCGAAGCAATGGGGACGGCGCCTATAATAATATACGGCAGCGGCGGACAGCTGGTGCCCGATACGATAAAAGGACCGTTTGAATATGTAAGGCAGGAAAGACGCCTCGGAAGCGGGGATGCCGTAAAGGCGGCAAAGGACGCGATAGTAAGGGCGGGATCCGACTTCGTTCTCGTTCTCGCGGGCGACATGCCGCTTATCAGGGCCGGATCGATAAGAAGGATGATAGACGAGGCGGAAGCAGGTGACTATGACCTCCTTATGATGACAGGCATCGTCGGTGATCCCAAAGGCTACGGCAGGATCGTGAGGGATGAGCTTGGAGTGGAGAAGATCGTAGAGGAAAAAGACGCGGATCCCGAGACGAAGAAGATCAAGGAAGTAAATCTCTCGGTGTACTGCTTTAAGAAACAGGCGCTTCTTGAAGCGCTTGAGCAGCTGCGCCCGAACAATGCTGCCGGGGAATACTACATAACCGACTGCCTTGCCATAATACGTGGCATGGGAGGAAGATGCGGAGCCGTAATAGCGCCAGATGTTTCCGAATGCATGGGAGTCAATGACAGGATACAGCTCGCAAAGGTATCGGAGGAATTGAGAAAAAGGAAGAATGAGGAGCTTATGAAGTCCGGAGTCACGCTGATCGATCCCGTGAACACATATATCGAGGACAGCGTAACGGTGGGAAGGGATACGGTGATATATCCGGGGACGATACTTGCGGGAAAGACGGAGATAGGAGAGAACTGCGTGCTCGTCTCATGCAGACTTAAAGATGTTTCCGTAAAGGACGGCATGACGGTGACGGAAACCATATGGGAATAAACAGATAAAATACGGAAGCGCGGATGATACCGGCTTCCTTTTTTTAAGACCGGTGAAAGGAAATGACTGCATATGAAACTTGAAAAAGACTACAGCTTTATTAAGGGAGTCTGCCACGGCTTCTACGGCGGTGACGAGGAAGGATTCAGAAGGGAGATCGGGTTCGCA
The DNA here is from genome assembly GCA_017523755.1 of Christensenellaceae bacterium. GTDB lineage: Bacteria > Bacillota > Clostridia > Christensenellales > Christensenellaceae > SIG371. Next base: position 14,902 of record JAFWWA010000016.1, read on the forward strand.
AAGAGCATCGGCGTCAATTCGTTCAGGAGCTGGTTCTCCCCCTATGACTGGGAAAAAGACAGGGATGCTTTTCTTGAAAGAGTGCACAGAGCGGTAAGTATAGCCTGGGAATACGGGATATCCACCATGCCGATACTTTTCAACGGCAACGGCCTCGATCCCGCGATGCTTGATGAAGAGTTCATGAAGGAAACGGGAGACGCGTATGTAAAGGACATGGTCGGGCTACTTAAAAACGAGCCCGGATTCCTCATGTATGACGTTATGAACGAACCCACATGCAACCCTTACATAATGAAGGCGGAAGGAGAAGAGAAAAAAGAGCATCTTGATAAGATGAACCGCTTTTTAAAGCATTACTGCGATCTTATAAAGGAACTGGACGCGGAGAATCCGATAACTATAGGACATACATATCCCGGAGATCTCGAGCCTTCGTCGGAATGGGTAGATGTGATAAGCTTTCATGATTATCTTGAGAGCACAGTAAGGATCGATGCGAGCTATGCCCTGGCAAAAAGCGTCGCGGAAAAGTACGGAAAACCGCTCATAAACAGCGAACTGGCATGCATAGCGAGAGCCAATCCGTATGATCTTTCGATAAAGAAAGCCTATGACAATCACGTGGGATTCTATGCTTTTGAGCTCATGATACACGGCCACTGGGGAGGGATACATGGCTTCTTCTATCCGGACGGGACTGTGAGGGATCCTTCGACGGTGGCGGCTTTTATGGGGTTCTTCAGGAAAAGGACTCCCGACAGGATAAGATTCAGACCGAACCAGGAAGGGAAAGCCGAGCAGGCGATAGAAAGACTGAGAAAGATCTTAAAGGAACCTGACGACGTTTTTGAAAAGAGGCCGAACCACTCAGAGGCGGTGCTCGAGGCTGCCGAATGGATCATAAACCTCCTTGAAGGCGCCGAGCTTGTCCCGATGGTGGATCCGCCGTCGGTGAAGCTCAATGAATACCGGATGATCCCGGAAGCTGAAAGACCGTGTGATGAGATCGACTGCTTTGCATGGGAGATGGCTGAAAAGCTGAGGATAGCGGCAAAAGTGCTTTAAAGGCCTGCCGGGTAAAGAAAAAAAGATCTGCTCATATCAAAGGGGCAGGTCTTTTTCATGGGATACGTCAGCTTAAGGTGTCTTTTTTGAACGTACGCGGAGGGCAAGGATGATGCATGCAAACATAAGCGGGAATATGATGCTTGCCGCCATACCGTACCTTATATTCCCTTCGAGACCGGATGAGACGAAGCCTGAAACGGTAGGCCCGAGAGAGCAGCCTATGTCACCTGCAAGAGCAAGATATGCCGAAAGGGACGCGCTTGTGCCTTCAAATCTTTCCGAGGCAAGGCTGCAGGTGCCAGGCCACAGTATACCGGTCCCGATACCGCAGAGGCCGCATGCCGCGAGCCCAACTGCAGGAAAAGGCGAAAGGGAGGCTGCAGCAAAGGACACGGCACAAAGGGAGGCACCGATGCCCATAAGGGGCATAAGGCTCCGGCTGCTCCCGAACTTTGCGTTTAAAAGCCTTGCAGTACCGCAGCAGGCTGCAAAAAGGCAGGGACCTAAGATATCGCCGGCGGTCTTGCTGACGCCAAGAGCTGTCTCGGTGAAGCTCGATGCCCACTGGCACATGGCGTGTTCGGTCGCGCCTGCGAATATCATCATAAGACAGAAGATATAGAAATACTTTTGACGGAACACGGAACGGCTACCGCTGTGAGAAGCGCTTTTGGGCTCGTTTATGGGTACGAAAAGAAAATATACGGAGTTTATGAGCGGGACAGCCGCCCATAAGACGGCAAGTATGCGCCATCTGCCAAGCCCGAAGAGGAAAAAGAACAGAGTGCTCACTATGACGGTAAATACCTGGCCCCAGCAGTAGAAAGAATGGAGAAGGCTCAGAGCGGCCTCTCTTTCACCCGTGGGACATGATTCGACGAGAGGATTGTTTATGACTTCTATAAGGCCTGCGCCTATCGAGTAGATGACGACGGATATGATGAGCCCTGCGGAAGGATCTTTGAATAAACCTGGCAGGAAGGTCATCGAGATGAGGCCTGCACCGCACAGGACATGTGCCAAAACGGCCTGGGACCTGTAGCCAAACCTGTTTATAAGGAGAGGGGAAACGGCATCCGTTATGAGCTGCACAAGGAAATTGACTGTCGCAAGGAGAGTGATCTTTTCAAGAGGGATATCAAATTCGACGCCGAACCTGACGAAAAGCAGCGGCGCGAAATTGATGACGACCGCCTGTGTAACAAATCCTATATAACAGGCGTATATGGTATGCCTGTAATCGTTTCCGATCCTTTCTTTCATCTGTATGTCTCCGGTCATATTCAGTTGAGATCTGTAATAATTATATGAAAAACAGAGCGCGCTTTCCATGGAAAATATATATTTGTCATAATTGTAATCAAAACTTTAAAACTTAAAAATTTGATGTCCGTAAGATTGTAGATAGGGGTCCTTTGTGATAATATTGACAATAGAAATGAAAGCTTAAAAGCTAAAGAAGAGGGTTTTGATTGATGGGAAAGAAAAAGGCAAAAGTTGCTGTAACTGTATTACTCTGCATCATGGTCGCGGCTCTTGCTGGAACGGGTGTGCTCTATCTGATGAATAATCCGATAGAGGGTCTCGATCTTGGATTTTTATCCAAAAAGGAAGACGAACTGCCCGCTGCAAGCGAGGATCAGCCTATGGAGACTATCGAGGTAGATCCTGACAGATTCATAGAGGGGATAACCGTAAGCGGCATCGATGTCGGCGGTATGACTATGAATGAAGCAAGAAAGGCTCTTTTCCCTTTAAGAAAAACGCTTATAAAGAGCGTCGGATATGAACTCGTATATGAAGAGAAAGACATCAGCCTGCCCGGAAACACGATGAACCTCGGCATAGAGTGCAATGACGCGTATGTCCTCAACAAGGCATTCGATCTTGGGCATGAGGAGATGGGCGAAGAGGAACTGCAGGAGCTTTTGAATGATGTGAAGCATAACGGCAGGGAATTCGAGATCGGGCTCGAGATAAATGAAGAGGAATTATACGATAAAGCCATAAACGATCTGAGCTCGCTCATAGATGTGGAAGTACAGGACGCGACCGTGACCCTCGACAAGGAAGCGGAAGACCCGGAAAAGATGTTCATGTACACCAATGCCGTTACCGGATACGAGCTTGACAGGAAAGCCTTTATAGAGATGATAAAGAACAATCTCGAAGAGGAAAAGTATTCCGGAAAGATCGAACTTCCCGTTATAGTGACAGAACCCAAGATACAGGACGGAGCGCCCACGACCGAGATCGTGAAGAGAAGTTCCTTCTCGACCTATTTCGGCTCGGGACATCTTGCAAGGAACACGAGAGTGTTCAATATAAAGAAGGCTGTTGGATTTATAAACGGAACGATCGTGGCTCCGGGAGAGACGTTCTCGACCAATGAAACGATTGGTCCCAGGACCTATGCCCTTGGATGGCAGCCTGCACCGGCGATCGTCGACGGCGGAGCTTCAGAGGACCAGGCGGGCGGCGGTGTATGCCAGGTATCGACCACGATGTACAATGCCGTTGTCATGGCGGACCTCGAGATAGTGCACCGTCAGGGACACTCTTCAAGGATCAGCTACGTCGACGGAGGACTTGACGCTACCATCAATACCGGAACGATCGACTTCAAGTGGAAGAACAACACCGGATCGAATGTATATGTGATCATGTATGTCAACGATGAGGAGAAAAAGGTATACTGCGATATATACGGTGAACCTTTCAAAGGCGATTTTGATGCGATAACACTGTCATCTAAGAAGCTGAAGACCCTGTCCCCGTCGGGCGATGTGGAATACAGGGTCGATAACAGCAAGCCGGCATCATATAAGGAGAATTACGCTTCAAGAAAAGACGGGTCTGTATGGCAGTCGTACAGGAACTACTATAAGGACGGTCAGATCATAAAGACCGAGCCTTATGTGAAGACCACATATCCCGCAAGAAACGGAATCGTGATAGTGGGCAAGGGCTACGGACAGCCGACACCTACGAAACCGGCAAGCTCCGGGACCAAATCTCCGACGAAGGAACCCGAGAAAACGAAGGAGCCTGAAAAAACTGCAGAACCAGCACCGACAGAGAACAGCGGCGGCGGAGGCGAATAGAAACGATGAAAAGGTGATGGGATCATCACCTTTTTTGTGTGTAAAACTGTGAAAAGATGATTTTTCCTTGCGCACAGGACGGGTATAGGATATAATGCATGCGGTGGAAGAAAAAGCACCATGGATGGAGTAGCCTGCATCAAATATGATGTATGCAAGTCAACATCCCGACCGCGATGCCGCGGTCTGGCTTGCGGGTACAGGCGAGAGTCTTAAAGAACTTGGGATGGGTATATATGGATAACATAGGAGCTCATGCCAACAGTATGAGCTCTTTTTATATGTGAGCTCTGGTAATACTCATAGTTTTAGGAGGTAGTATGAAGTATTATTTGGAAGATGTCGACGCCGTCATAGAGTCGACAGGGTCCGGAGGCAACGGTCTTTCCGAGGCAGAAGCTGAAAGAAGACTGGAACAGTTCGGAAGGAACAGGCTTGCCGAGCAGAAGAAGGAATCGCTCATAAAGCGTTTCCTAAAGCAGCTGGCAGATCCCATGATCATCATGCTTCTGGTATCTGCAGTTATTTCTGCCGTCGTCTCTGCTTATTCCAACGAATCGTTTGCCGATGTCTTTATCATTCTTTTCGTAGTTATCGTGAACGCGATACTCGGGGTCGTCCAGGAGAGCAAGGCTGAGCAGGCGATCGAAGCCTTAAAAGAGATGTCCGCGGCTACGAGCAAGGTGATAAGGGACGGTATGATCAGGATCGTTAAAAGCGAGGAGCTGGTGCCCGGCGATATCATCGTGATAGAGGCCGGAGACTCGATCCCTGCTGACGCCAGGATCATAGAAAGCGCGAGCCTTAAGATAGAGGAAGCAGCCCTTACCGGGGAGTCCGTACCGGCAGACAAGATATCCGGAAAACTTACCGCTCCCGAGGGAAAGGATGTTCCCTTAGGCGACAGGACGAACATGATGTATATGGGCAGCACTGCTGTTTACGGCAGAGGAAAGGCTGTCGTTACCGATACGGGAATGAATACCGAGGTCGGAAAGATAGCGGATGCCATTTCGCAGGCGGAAGAGGGGGAAACGCCCCTTCAGAAGCGACTCGACGCTCTTGGCAAGATGCTGACATATGTGGTCTCAGGCATATGCGTTTTCATATTCCTCTTCTCGCTTATAGAGAGCGGTGACTTCTCGCTTGCTTCCATGCTCAATACCTTTATGGTAGCTGTCAGCCTTGCGGTCGCAGCGATACCTGAAGGACTCACTGCCGTAGTTACGATCGTTCTTTCTATAGGCGTCACGAAGATGTCAAAGAGGAACGCTATAATAAGAAGACTTACCGCAGTCGAGACTCTCGGATGCACTCAGATAATCTGCTCCGATAAGACAGGCACGCTTACCCAGAACAGGATGACCGTTGTTGACTATTACAGCGAAGCAAGGGACGTCATGGCAATGGGTATGGCGCTCTGCACTGACGTTCAGATCGAGAGCGACGGGACATATGTGGGAGATCCTACCGAGGTCGCGCTCGTGAATTATGCGGATGGTCTCGGATTCGTCAAGGATGATCTTAATGATGAGTATCCGAGAATAGGCGAGGCTCCGTTCGACTCGATGAGAAAGATGATGTCGACCATTCATAGGAGAAGCGACGGAGCGATAGTCCAGTACACAAAAGGCGCTACCGACGAGCTTTTAAAGAGATGTACGGGCTATCTTAAGGATGGTATTGTCGAACCTCTTACAGATGAGCTGAGACATTCCATAATGAAAAAGAACTATGATATGGCCTCAAAGGCATTGAGGGTCCTGGCGGTAGCAGTAAGATACCATGAGAGCATGCCGTCCGATACCTCGCCTGAGGCAATAGAAAATGATCTGGTGTTCGTTGGTCTTGAAGGAATGATAGACCCCGTAAGGCCGGAAGTCATAGATGCTGTGAATGAATGCAAGACCGCAGGCATAAGGGTCGTCATGATCACGGGCGACCATATCGATACTGCAGTAGCCATCGCCAAGGAGATCGGGATCATCACCGATGAGTCCCAGGCTATCACGGGCGCGATGTTAAACGACATGTCCGATGACGAACTGAAGGAGAACATCGTCAAATACTCCGTATATGCAAGGGTGCAGCCTGAGCACAAGGTAAGGATAGTAAACGCCTGGAGAGCAAGGAATTGCATAACCGCTATGACAGGTGACGGAGTCAACGACGCTCCCTCGATAAAGAGCGCTGACATAGGCGTAGGCATGGGTATAACCGGAACGGACGTCACCAAGAACGTTGCGGACATGGTCCTTGCCGACGATAACTTCGCAACGATAGTCGCTGCGGTAGAAGAAGGCAGAAAGATATATGACAATATACGGAACTGCATACTGTTCCTGCTTTCATCGAACCTTGCAGAGGTGTTGTGTATCTTTATAGCGTCGCTGCTCAATTTCACTGTTCTTGAGTCGATACACCTCTTATGGATAAACCTTCTTACAGACTGCTTCCCGGCGCTTGCGCTCGGTATGGAGCAGAGTGACCTTGGCATCATGGAGAGGCCTCCGAGGGATGCTGACGAAGGCATTTTCAGCAACAAGGCCTGGATCGATACGATCCTTCAGGGTATCGCCGTATCCGCCATCACGCTCGGTGCATATCTCATAGGAATCTATATAGAAACAGGGAAATGGCAGTTCGTGACCAATGCTAATGGTATGACGATGGCGTTCCTTGCTATGTCTCTTGCAGAGATATTCCATGCGTTCAACATGCGCTCAAGAGTGAATTCCATATTCAAACTGAAACACCATAATGTATGGCTCTATGGCTCCATGCTCCTTTCTCTGGTGCTTACAACTGCAGTCATATATGTCCCGGGTCTTTCAGATCTGTTCAGGTTCACGCATATAAGCTTTGTTGAATACGCTATATCGATAGCTTTGGCAGCCTGCATGATTCCTGTTGTAGAGACAGCGAAGGCCATAAGGAGACACTTTTCAAAGAAAAGATGATCTGAATACACAAGTGTTCATTTAAAGGTTCTACAATAAATGTTGGGGTGCGAAAGCACTTCAACATTTTTTGTTGCAAAAAAATCGAGCATAAAGTGCGACATTAGTTTAGAATTTAATCACCACAAAAAATACAAACAAGGAG
>JAFWWA010000017.1 GCA_017523755.1 Christensenellaceae bacterium
AAACGGATCTGTCCGAAATCTTTCTCATATCTCCTCCAGAAAATAAGGATACCTAATTACATTATACTGACTGGATACCTGTATTCAAGCAGATAACAATTATTTTACATGTGTGAAATAGTTGCAAAATCGCGTAAAACAAAGCTGCCGCATAAGATCGGATGCGGTTTTTTCACGCATATCCTCCTCATGCGGCAGCGTATTTATCAGGTGTATCAGTCAGTCCTCTTATTTCCCCAGAAGAAGAGCGCAACTGTACCGGGGCCTGTATGGCTCCCTATCGTAGTCCCTATATCATATATCTCGACTTTGCCGTTCAGCTTCGGGAATGCTTTCTCAACTCTGTCAGCGACTTCCCTTGCGTCATCATAGCAGTTGGACATCGATATGAAGCACTTGCCGTCATAGTCATGCCCGTCCCTTGCGCATTCCTCCATCTTTTTAACGATGGCTTCTATTACCCGCTTCTTTCCTCTGAGCTTGTACCTTGGAACGAGATGTCCCTTGTCATCCATATTGAGAAGCGGACATATATGGAGGACCGTCCCGAACCAGCCGGATGCTTTTGATATCCTTCCGCCCTTCACGTACCATGTAAGGTCTGTAGAGAAGAACCAGTGATGGACGTAAAGTTTGTTCTCTTCCGCCCAGTTTGCAAGTTCTTCGGCTCCCATTCCCTGTTCCTTTTTCTCAGCCAGGGTATCCATTAAAAGGCCGTATCCGGATGATGCTCCCAGGGAGTCTACCACATATATCTTCCTGCCGGGATACTTCTTCTCAAGATTTTCCTTCGCGATCATCGCCGAATTATAAACTCCGGAAAGTCCTGAAGAAAGACATATATGGACTATGTCCTTGCCGTCTTCAAGGAAAGGAGTGAAATATTCCTCGAATTCATCGGTATTGACCTGTGAGGTCGTTGTATCCGCACCGGCGGCGATCCTTTCATAGAATTCCTTGAAAGGTATGGACTGACCCAGGTCATCCCTGTAATGGACACCGTCCAGATAATAATGGAAAAAGATGTATTTTATACCTTTTCTGTCAAAATGTTCCTTTGACAGGTCTGCGGTAGAGCAGCAGCTAAGTATATAATCAGACATACGGACCTCCTTGATCTGTTTATTTGATTATATCCCATTTCAGTGTTTTTTATCAACAATCTCATCTATCCTGACAATAATATTAAAGCTGTCATGACATGTCAGATATTAAATATCCGCGCATCGTATTCCGCATAAAACGGCTGTTGTCCCCCTTAACAGCAGTCTAAGACCGCTTGAAAGAGGTCCGTTAATGATATATCATAATCATATGAAATCAATTTAAAAAGAAAGAAAATGCGATTGTTCAAATCCGTTTTTACAGGTCTTGATTATGAGTTACATGGATCTTACCAAAGGTATGGAAGTACTTTTTGACGGGCACGACCTAAATAGCTTCGTTTGCTCGCCTGACTGGGCTGTCAGGGACGGCTGCATCAGATTCACGGGAGCTCCCGGACAGCAGAGCATATTCACAAAAAAGGATTACTCATCATTCCGTGTCTTCGTGACCATGAGGATACTTTCCCCGGTCACTCCCAACAGCTCCCATCTGGCGGTGATGATGTGGGGAAAGCGTCCTGCCCCGGGTGATTACAGGTCTTCAGGGTTCATCTCCGTGATCCCGCCGAACGCCTGGATGTGGGATTACAAGCACAATGAGTGGATATATCCGCAGAAACGTACCGACCATGGCTTCAGGCAGGATGAATGGAACGAGGTCGAAGTCCTGGCAGACATAAAAACGGGACATATAAGAGTAGCAGTGAACGGGCTCGAAACGACAGAATACTTCTATGAGCATGACCTGTCAGAGCTTGCAGCGGGGCCCGTGGCATTCCAGCAGCATCATGACGGTATACCCGAATATAAGGACATATATATCATATCCGATCCCGAAGACGCCGACAGACTCTTAACGGTACGGTAACCGTCTTATTTAAGCAAATATATTTCTGTAAAGGAAAGGTATTCGTATGACAAACATCATCCTGGAAACTATCGTAAACCGCAGGAGCACAAGGAAATTCACCGAAGCAACTCCTGAAAAAGAAGCTCTGGAGCTCGTCGTCAAGGCCGGAAGATACGCTCCAAGCGGAGGAAACTCCCAGTCATGCCACTTCGTCGTTATAACGAACAGAGAGGTCCTTGACAGTCTTAAAGCTGCAGTAAAACATGAATTCTCCCTTATGACGTCCGACGAGAACACATACAAGAGCATCGCGAACAGCATAAGACTCTCGAAAAAGGGGACTTATGATTTTATCTATAATGCGCCAGTGCTCATTATAGTCACGAATAAAAAAGGATACGGGAACGCCATGGCTGACTCGTCCTGCGCGCTCATGAACATGATGCTTGCCGCCGACAGCATAGGCCTCGGCAGCTGCTGGATAAATCAGCTGCACTGGCTCGACGACAACAGCGCAGTAAGGGAGCTCCTTCTTAAGCTTGGGATCGATGATGATGAGACCGTATGCGGCTCGCTCGCCCTCGGTTATCCCTCCGTTGACAAAGCGGCTCCGCTGGAGCGTACCGGCAACCAGGTCGATTACATAGAATGATCCATATAAGAGACGCTTCAGACGGTGATCTTAAAAGCATACTGTCCATCTATTCGTATTATGTAAGGGAGACCGCCATATCATTTGACCTTGAAATACCGGACATAGACGATCTGAAACGGGAAATGCACGATATCAGGAGCAGATATCCCTACTTTGTCGCCGAAGACGACGGGACAGTGATCGGATTCGCATATGCCCACCGGTTCAGGGAAAAAAGCGGATTTAACTGGGATGTGGAACTCACCGTCTATCTGTCGCATAACAGAAGAGGCGAGGGGATAGGTACCCTGCTGTACGGCAAACTCATCGAAGCCCTGAAGCCTCTCGGATACAGGAACGCATACGTCAGCATCACGGGAGACAACGAGCAGAGCCTGATAATGCATGAGAAGTTCGGGTTCAGAAAAGTATGCACCCTTGAAAATACCGCTTACAAAATGGGAATATGGCATGACCTCGTCATCATGAGCAAACAGCTGTGCCCCTATGATGATGTGCCGTCAGCCCCAATACCATACAGGACCAGATAACAACAGGAAAGAAGGTGTCAATATGGCCGATAATAACGCAGGAAGCCTTTATTCGACAACAGTTATAGACAAAGACTTTTATGCTATCGAGGAGAACGGCGTCCGCTGTTTCCTTATAGTCGGGGAAGACCGCGCCCTGCTGATAGATACGGGATACGGAAACGGAAATATCGCCAACTATATCATGCGTATCACTGACAAGCCGGTAACGCTCATAAACACGCATACCGACGGCGATCATATAGGCGGCAACAATCTGTTTGAAAAGATATATATGCACCCCGCCGAATTTGACTATTACTCCCAGAAGAACAACAGAAAGCCCCTGCCCATATGGGAGGGTGATGTGATAAGCTGCGGCGATTACAGTCTTGAGGTCATACTGATCCCGGGGCATACGCCCGGCAGCATCGCTCTCCTTGACAGAAAGCACAGGTTCCTTATAAGCGGGGACAGTGTCAGCAGAGTTCCGATCTTCATGTTCAATCAGGGCAGGAATATGTACGCATATATCGCCAGCATGAAAAAGCTCAGGACCTTCAAAGACTGTTTCGACAAGATATATACCTCCCATGGAGAGCTTGTCCAGTATCCTTCAATAATCGACGAGCTTATAGAAGGCGCTGAAGCGGTCATCACAGGAAATGTTGAGCCGGAGAATCCTCCAAGGCCTCTGCCCTGCAAGCTGTACAGATATAAAAACGTCATGTTTCTTATAAGGTACTGACTATATGAAAAAAACATCGATAATACTTATAGCATTGCTTATTATCATGGCAGCCTTTTCAGGCTGCCAGGTTTCTGTTCCCGAAAAGGAGACCGAAGCAGCTGAAAAAACATATATACCGCCGGATCTTGATATCGTACCGGACGGGCTTGAGCTTACGGAAGGCGAGACTTATGAGATAGAGATGGAACTGTTCGGGACTCCCGAGACTGTGGAGTTTGAGTCCTCCGATCCCCTTACAGCATCGGTAGATGAAACCGGTACCGTTTCCGCCATTAAAAAAGGTGAATGCACGATCACGGCATCAGTTGGTGAAGCAGTTGATTTCCTGAAGATCAGGGTCGTTGGCAGAGAGCTCGTGTCGCTTAAGACAGACCCTGCTTCCGTTTCGGTAAAAGCAGGTGAAGAGACCGGTATATCCGTGATCACGGATCCTGAGGGCTATGATACCTCGGACCTTGTCTTTGAAAGCTTCGATGAATCCATAGCAACAGTGGACAGTGAAGGGCAGGTCAGGGGTATCTCTGTCGGAAACACACAGATAGCAGCCAGGATCGGTGATCTTGAAGCCGTGACCGAGGTTTCTGTCTATGCCGATCATGCGGACAGCATAAGCCCGGTCTCATATTTTATTTCCGTAAAGCCGGATGAAGAGATCCTCCTACCGCTCCGTATATCCCCTTCAGGGTATGTTCCTTCAGATCTAAGATGGCAGTCAAACGATGAAAGCATCGCGTCGGTGGATCCGGCAGGCACGCTAAAAGGGATATCCGCAGGAATGACAGAGATCAGCTTTGAATCCGAAGGCTTTAAGGACACGATAACCGTCTCCGTAACAGACAAGGCTCCGCTCCCGCCTCTTTCGGATCCCGGTCCCGCATCATATATGACGGGTGCAAACGGCATAATATCCGATCCTTCAAAAAATGGGGAGGAAGGATCTGCAAGGATACTTCTTACCGGGGATCTCATGTGCCTCAGATCACAGCAGCTGGCTTCATACGAGAACGGCACTTACGACTTCAACAGCGAGTATTCCCTGGCAAAAGAGATATTTGAAAAAGCGGACCTCGTTGTCGGGAATCTTGAGACCTGTGTCTCTTTTTCCTGGCCCCTTACAGCTCAGGCAAAGGATGTCGGCGGTTATCCCAACTGCAACGCTCCTGCCACTTATCTTGACGCACTGAGATATGCCGGGATCGATGTCTGTGTGACGGCAAACAATCACTGTTGTGATGCAGGATATCTCGGGATACTTGAGACGAATCTGATGCTTGACAGATACGGGCTGTTCCATACCGGCACCTTTTCCTCCGAAAAAGAAGACCGTTTCATCATAGTAAACGTCAACGGGATAAAAGTCGGAATCCTCTCCTATACCGAGTATTTCAACGGAAAGAACAGCTCACTCACGCCGTCTCAGCGGGAAATAAATATAAACGAATACTCTGAAGAAAAAGCGATCCATGATATAAAGGCAGCAAGAGATGCCGGCGCCGAGTTCGTGATAGTGTATAACCACTGGGGGACCGAAAACAAAACTTCGGTAAACGGAGACCAGCAGAAGCACGCACAGGAGCTTGCCGATGCCGGTGCCGATTTTATAGCCGGCTCGCATCCGCACGTCATACAGCGCGCCGAATACATAACCGCATCTGACGGGAGGAGGGTACTCTGTATCTATTCCATGGGCAACTTCGTTTCCAGTATGGGGTCCACCGAGAACAACGATACTGTGATCATGAGCCTTACGGTCGAACGTGATGAGGCAGGAAAACCTGTCCTTTCAGAAGCAGGGTTCATACCGGGACATGTATACAGTTTATGTGCGGCGTTCGATATCGAAGGCCTTACAGGCGGACATGATCTGTCATCTTCCTCTGCAAGGATAGCCAGAACCATCGGCGACAGTATCGCCCTCATAAAAGAATACAACTGATATCCTATTTTTATTCCGTTAGAAAGCACAATAAAAGCGTCTCATTTCAGTACAACTGACCGGAGACGCTTTTAATATAATCTTTATTTCAGTCTTTCCTTATGAATGTCGGAACTTCCTTTATAAGAGCCTCTCTTGCTGTTTCTTCAGATCCCGTATCAACGGCATCTTTCAGGGCCTTCAGCTTTTCTTCGATCTCTTCCATCGAAAGCGGCTTATCGAACTCCGTAAAGATCAGATCGTTTTTAGTCTTTCCGAGTTTGCCGTCTTTTACAAGAAGCTCCTCGTACAGCTTTTCCCCGGGCCTCAGCCCCGTCTCAACTATCTTTATATCGACTCCCGGGACCATACCGTACAGTCTTATCATCGTTTCCGCAAGAGACATTATCTTTACAGGTTCGCCCATATCGAGCACGAACAGCTCCCCGTTATTTGCAAGCACTCCCGAGTGGAGCACAAGAGCACAGGCTTCGGGGATCGTCATGAAATACCTTATGATCTCCTTATCCGTTACCGTTACGGGGCCTCCGTGCATGATCTGTCTTTTGAACAGGGGTATCACCGAACCCGATGATCCGAGCACATTCCCGAATCTTGTTGAACTGAACACCGTGCCGGTGCTCACTGCACCGTATGCCTGCACTATCATCTCACAGACACGTTTTGTAGCACCCATTATGCTGGTCGGATTTACGGCTTTATCGGTGCTTATCATTATGAATCTCTCCGCCTTATGCCTGTAAGCTGATCTGACCACGTTCAGAGTACCGAATATGTTGTTTTCGATAGCCTCTATGCAGTTTTTCTCCATAAGGGGAACATGTTTATGGGCTGCCGCATGAAGCACTACCTGAGGACGGTATCTGTCAAATATCTTGTCTATCCCTTCCTCATTGCAGACAGACACTATCTCAATATCTATTTTGAGATCCTTGTATGACATCCTCAGTTCCTGCTGAAGATCATATACACCGTTCTCATATATGTCGAGAAGAATGATCCGCTCTGGAGAATAGCGGGCCAGCTGCCTGCCCATCTCAGACCCTATAGAACCTCCCGCACCGGTTATCAGTATGACCTTTCCCTCATAGAAGGCTTTTAGTTCGGAATCATCCATCCTGACCGGTCTTCTGAAAAGAAGCTCCTCGATATCAAAATCTCTTAGCTGTCTTTTATTTTCGACGGAGTTTATAAGCGGATAATCATATACCTTGACCTGACAGCCTGCATTCGAATACAGATCGTAAAGCCGTCTTTTCTGCTCATTATCGACATCAGGCAGGGCAAGGACCGCTTCCTGGATATCGAAAGCGTTTATATATTCCCCGACCGCGTCTGTCTCCATAAGTACCGGAAGGCCGTGGATCTGCCTGCCTATCTTCCCTTCATCCTTATCGATAAAGCAGACCGGCATGTATATCGAACCGGGATTATTCAGAAGTTCATCTGCCAGATTTATCCCTGTCGTCCCGGCGCCTACGATCGCTGTTCTTATCTTCTGCGCACTTTCGGTCCTTATAGGACGGACGCCTTTTCCGGCAAAGATCTTGAATATGAAATACAGTATCCTTCCCGGCACCGTATCAGTATCGGCACATTTATAGGCATATCTGTATATCATCCTGATCATGAGCGCAAGAAGAAGATTGGTACAGAACAGAGAAACATATCTCGGGAATATGATCTTAGGAACAGGTACGATGAACCGTAACACAAAGTATACCAGTCCTGCCAGGATATCCGCCATGATGAGCCTTATATATGACTGTATACCGCCGTATCTCCATATCTGGCTGTAAACATCCCAGATGAATCTGAAAACAAAGACCGGGATACCTGCCATAAGTATCTGTATCAGTGTCTCAGTCACCGTAAGCCCTGTCTCATTCCTGTAGAGCACGAACATCAGAAGGCACACGAAAGCATATATGATAAGATCATATACCACCAACGCCCATTTGATCCTGCCTTTTAATCTGATGTTCCTGTCTCCTGAATTATTCATCTTTCCCAAATCACCGGTCAGTTATTATCCGCGTTTAAGCGAGCTTTTTTATAATATCATCCGGAAATAAAAAGTGTCAATTTCCCTTGTTTAATCGATATCACACAAATCTCAGATCAAGCGGATCTCTCTCGACGATCCTCCTGAATTCTATATCCGGGATACCTGCCATCATTACGCCTCTGATACGCTTGCCTTCGGGCACACCTACAGCCTCAGCTATGGGCTTTCCGTACTCCTCATGGCACGCAAACCTCTCAAATATCCCTGCCCAGCAGGTCCCGATCCCCAGGGTAGGAGCCGTAAGAGCGATGAACGTCAGAGAGAACTGCGCATTCTCCCGTCCCCTGTGGTCATATTCCTCTGAAAGCGCAAATATCAGTTCAGGACAGTCCCTCAGTATCCCGTCCTTCCCGGTTTTCCTAAATGCATTTACAGCCCTGTCTATCCAGCCGATATCTGGATTCTTGGGACAGTATTTATCAGCCAGCGAGCAGAAAAGCTCCAGAAGCTTCCTTATTTTGTCCTTCCCCTCTAAAACGATATAGCTTATGCCCTGGGAATTGCTTCCAGTCTGGGGATATCTCCCTATATCTATCAGCTTAGTCATGGTCTCCCTCGGGACAGTCTCGTCCTTGAAAAACCTGACAGATCTTGATGATCTTAAAAAGGTCGTCGCTTCCTCATACGAAGGAATATATACCTCCCTTAACAGAGGGGCTTTAGGGTTTTCGATCGCCCCTGTGGGGCATACAGATGCACAGTGGCCGCAGCCGTTGCACCTGCTAAGATCTATCTCCGGGCCTTTTTCCCCAAGGGTTATCGCTTTTCCGCATACTCTCACGCAGAGACCGCATTTCGTGCAAATATTATTGTTCATCCTTATCGTCCGTTACCTTATCGATGTCAGTCCCGCAGTATTCACAGATGCTTCCCCTTACTCCTGCTCCGCAGTTAGGGCATTCCCTTTCCTGTACAGCATCACCGGCTCTGTATTCCGTCCAGACACTGTCGCTTTCTCCTTCTTCCGCCTTATATGGAACAAATTCTGCATCATTTTCCTTTATGCCGCTGCTGCTTCCTTCCTCTGTTCCGTTACCGATGCGGGGCTTCAGATACATCCATATAAGAGCTGCTCCGATGCACATCTTTATCAGAGGCCAGACAAAGCCCTGTCCCCCTATGATATTAGCCGCACCGTTGAGCGCAAGGATCGCTCCAAGGATCACTGCCCACAACCTGTATGTTCCTTTTATATTGCCTTTATTATTACTCATAGCATAGCCTTTCTGATTTTTTTATAGCTATATTATATTATATTTGCCGTTCCAAAACAGCACAACCACCAACAATATAAAAAAAGGCATCAAGGACTTCCTTATAAAGTATACCGAAAAAACACCCGTGGTTTGACTGCAAAATCATACATCCAGATAAATATACAGATTTTGAATGATCCGTTCTTTGTGCTACAATCATTATGTCAGTCTGAAAGGAGACATCGGATGAGATTTGACTGTATAATCTTCGATCTGGACGGGACCGTCCTCTATACCATAAAAGACCTGGCCGATTCAATAAACTATTCGCTTATAAAGAACGGACTGGTCCCATGTTCATTTGAAACGGTACATAAATATATTTGTGCCGATTCTAAGACTTTTTACCTTAACTGTCTGAGAGCTGAAAACAAGGGGCTCAGCCCTGACAAAGAAGATGCCTGCTACAGAGATTTTCAGTCTTATTATAAGATCCACATGGCTGATAACACTTCTCCGTATGAAGGGGTCCCAGAGCTCTTAAAGCGTCTAAGATATGCCGGCATCCCGACAGCGGTCATATCCAACAAAAACAACGCCGCAGCGAACAGGATCATAGATATATGCCTTCCCGGTTTCTTTACCGCTGTGATAGGGGAGGGCGAAGGACTGAGGCCCAAGCCGTACCCTGACATGTATCTGCATCTGAAAAACGCGCTGGCTTTCAGTTCCCCGGTTTATGTGGGGGACTCTGAATTCGATCTGCGATTTGCGGCATCTGTCGGCTGCCCCTCGATAGGGGTCTCATACGGATACAGGGACAGAGCAGTACTTGAAAATGAAAACTCGGCTATATACATAGCAGACTCAGTGAGCCAGCTTGAAAACTTTTTATTTGAGGATCTGACATGAATAACAGATTTGATTCGGTGATTTTCGATCTTGACGGTACTCTTTTAAACACTCTTGGCGACCTCAACGCGGCAGTGAACTATGCCATGGACCGGTTCGGATTTCCAAGACGCACCATAGACGAGACAAGACGCTTCATAGGTAACGGCGTAAAGAGGCTCATCGACCTCTCCGTGCCCGAAGGGACGGGCGAAGAAACGAGCGCTGACTGCCTTAAGATCTATAAGGAGTACTATTCGTCACACCTTGACGTGCTGACCGTCCCTTATGACGGTATAGCGGAGCTTCTTAAGTCGCTCAAGTCAAAGGGCATCCGGACCGCTGTTGTATCAAATAAATACGACAGCGCCACAAAACATCTGATGAGCATGTTTTTCGGAGATCTTATAGACTTTTCCTTAGGAGAAAGGCCTGACATCAAAAGAAAACCCGCTCCCGACGCTCTTTTCTACGCTATTAACAAGATAGGAGCAAAAAATCCGATCTACGTCGGAGACTCGGAAGTAGACGTTGCCATAGCTCATAACGCCGGGCTTGAATGCATAGGCGTTTCCTGGGGATTCAGGGGAAGGGAAGTTCTTAAGGAGCATTCCTGCGACTATATCGTCGATACACCCGAAGAGCTCATC
>JAFWWA010000018.1 GCA_017523755.1 Christensenellaceae bacterium
GTCCGTGAATCTTGAGAATCCGGTATAGTCCGCATTTCTCTCTATGCCGTCGATCTTATCTATATCAATGACCGCCGTTCTCTTTGACAGAGTCCCGATGTTCATGAACGGAACAGCATCCCCGCCCCTCTGGGCATCAAGCCATCCGGAACCTACGAACTCATGCTCCAAAGCATCTGCATACTTTGTCCTTGCGTACACTACGGCGTGTTTTGCTGCATCATAGTTTCCGTTCTGAGCAAATCCGGCTGTCACAGCCACATCGCCTTTATCGGCATATACTCCGTCTTCAAGGAACACGGTCCTCGTCTTTGAAACGAAAGGAAGGAATCCGTACGGCATCTTATAGTTCTCGGGAAGCATTTTCGTATCTTCCATCGTGTAGCACATATCTATTATCCGCTTGGCCTCAGATACCCTGTTCTTTAGGAATATGGTAGCCATAGCTCCGAACTGGCCTACCACCGAGGGATCGTTATAGATATCGAATACCGAACCAATGAAATCATCTTTAAGATTCCTGTAGTCGTCTGTCCCGGCAAATGAGTAAAGCATCAGACCGTCCCAGTTCTGAAGGCACGCGTATGCTCCCTGCATGAGATATGCCGATGAATGGAAGGGCATCCCACCGTATTCGTTCCATTCGCTCACAACGAAGGGCTTTCCCTTTACGGCCGCTGCTGCCAGCTGCTGGATCAGGTTGTTGTCCCTGAGATCGAACACGGGATATGTCGTCTTTCTCGGGTCTGTCTTTACATTATAGTGCCAGTTATACCTGACACCGAGACCCTCAAAGCTCCCTCCCATAGGATGGTTGTAATATGCATTGTTCTCGCAAAGGTCTATAGTCCTTGTAGAAGAATATATATCTGCTATTCCGTGGAGCAGATTGCATCCGTTGACAGGTGCCTTTGCTCCAAGTCTCTTTATCTCATCATATATCTCTTTATAGTAATGCTTATTAAGCTCCATGCCGTATTCCATATAGTCTGCATATCTTGCAGGAGAGTTAAGGCCTACCCAGTAGTTTCTTGGGTCTCTATATGGCTGAACATAGTCGCCGTATTCAATAGGTTCAACAGTTCCTTTTTCAGGATCTTCATAGGATAAAAGACCGCACTCGCCGTTCCTCGTCCAGGCCTTTTCAAGCGCTTCCCTGGAACCGTATTTCTTTAAGAGGAATGCGTTGAATCTGAGTTTTCTCTCTTCTTCGAAAGGTTTTCTTAGAGGATCATTAAGCCTAAAGAGATTTACGAAGAAAACACTGTTCTCGTTCGTGATCTGTATCGCCATGACTACAGGATCATCGATGAACGACATACCAGTATACGGGTTCACACTTGTGAGATAGTCTCTTACATACTCTTTCTGGAGATCGATGAGTTCCTGATTGAATATGCTCACTGCCTTGATAGGTAACTGCGGAGGTGTATTTTTAAGATCGCCCTGATTGGTGAATATCCTGTAGCAGTGGAGGTCCACCTGGACATATATTCCTCTTTCCTTTAACTGATAAATGAAATAATGCAGGCGTTCCATATACTCTTTATTGAGTGTCCTGCCGCCGTTCCTGTAATCTATTGTCGATATGCCGTCTTTGTTGAATACAGAATCCCCAGCATGGAGACGAACGACATTGCATCCCATTGATGCAAGACGCTTTGCATAGACTTCAGCGGTCTCGTGATTCGGCATCATGCCGCCTGATGGGAAATTGAATCCCACGAATCTTGCTCTTGTGCCATCTTCGAAATACAGGCTTCCGTCCTTTACGACTGTCTGCCCGTGTTTTCCTGCCGGAGCATCAAGAAGTCCTGAAAAATCAAGTGCACCAGTTGCCTGTTTTGAAACATCGATCTTTATATGTTTCCTCATTTTTTCCACCGTATCCTTTTTTAAAAAGGACCTTTCATAAAATTGTGGTACAGCTAAACTTCTATTACTTAACAGCCAGATATTTATCCATCCAGTCTGTTATTTCCTTTAATCTCTTTTCTCTGTGAAGAGGTTTGCCTGATCTTGAAAGCTCATGGTTCTCACCTTTGAACATGCAGAATCTTGCAGGTACTCCCTTTTCCTTTAGAGCCGTGAAAAGCTGCATGCCCTGCTCCAAAGGACATCTGTAGTCTTCATTCGAATGGATGAAGAGCGTAGGCGTCTTCATGTTGTTTATGTATTTTAACGGAGACTGATCCCATAGTCTCTTTAATCCTTCATCTGTATAGAAATCATACCCAAGCTGATTCTTTGCAAAGAAGAATCCTATATCGCTCATCCCGTTTTCATAATCCCGTCTTTATACGGTTTCCATATATGCTCTTATCTCCTGCATCCTTTTGCTCTGTTCGACTTTAAACGGACAGCGGCTGTCACACTTTCCGCATCTGGTACAGTCGGACGCTTTTTTCCTGAGCTTATCATAATGTCCCTTTGCCATAGCATCTCCGGCCTTTGCCAGGTCATAATACTTGTTGACAAGCCCTATATCTATACCCTGAGGGCAGGGCATGCAGTGCCTGCAGTAAAGACATTTGCCGTACGCTTCAGGCGGAGCGAAGGAACCGATAACCGAATAGTCAGTCTTTTCATCAGGCTGGGTAAAGTAGTCAAGCAGTATTTTCACTTCCTTTACGTTCCTGGCACCCGGAAGCACTGTCAGGACTCCCGGCCTGTCAAGACAGTAGCGAATGCACTGGAATTCTGTCAGTTCCCTTTTAAAGGGTGACTCTTCCCTGTCAAGAAGCTTTCCCCCGAAAAAAGGCTTCATGACTGATATCCCAATCCCTTCTCTCTCACACCGTTCATATACCGCATAACGTTCATCAGTACTGCCGTTCGCGTAAGTACCGAGCCCGTAATCAAAAGCAGGATTTACAGAGAACATCACCATGTCCACATCAGCATCGTCAAGTATCCTGTTTATCACTGAAGGCTCGTGGGACGAGAGCCCGATATGTCTTACAGTTCCTGTCTCCTTGAGCCTGAGTATCTGATCATATATCCCGTTTTTCTTATACTTCTCCCAGTCCGCGATGTCATCGATGCAGTGTATGAAACCATAGTCGATATAGTCGGTCCTGAGTTCACTGAGCTGTTTTTCAACTGAACGTTTGACCGTATCAGGATCAAGGGACCATCCGTATGTACCTTTTGAGTAATCGGCGCCGAAGTGTATCTGGTATATGACATCCTTCCTTATATCAGAAAAAGCTTCGCCATAGATCGGAAATGCCTTTCCGTCTCCCGCAGCGAGATCAAAATAGTTTATCCCGCCTTCTTTTGCAATTCTTAGGAGACGTACTGCCTCATCCGTGCCAGCTTCAGCAAGATATGCCGAGCCGATCCCTATCTCGCTTATCCGGTCTCCCGTTCTCCTGTTTGTCCTGTATCTCATGAGATGGTCCTTTCAGCTGCCTATTTAATGCTGCGTCCGAATGAGCGCAATCTCTCGAATGCATCAGGCTCCCTGCTTTCCTCGCCGCACAACGTGAAGATGCCCATATCTTCAAGCTTCATATAGCGGAGGAACGTATTTCTGTATTCGAACAGAGCTCCGTCATACATATCAGGGCTTCCGGATGCAAGGAATATCGCGCATTTCTTAAGGTTTCCGGGTATCCCGACCGCATATGTCCTGTTGATGACACACTGCATCTGTCCTGTCATGTTGTGATAATAGATCGGGGATCCGATGACGATCATATCAGCCTTTTCGAGTTCGGGATAGATCTCCTGCATCTCGTCCTGCTGTATGCAGTGCCCGTTGCCCCTGGTGTGACAGTACTCACATGCCATGCATCCGGCTATCTTTTTATCCCCTACCTGTATGACCTTAATGTCGTGCCCGTTCTCCTTTGCTCCTGAAGCAAACGCTTCTATCATTTTTGAAGTCACGCCGTTTTTTCTCGGACTGCCGTTAAGTATAAGTATATTCATTATCCGCCTCCTGAAAGATCCTTCCTTTCAGCTTAAATAGCAAGTCGAAAGGTCCGATAGATATGTATTTCTTTACAGATCCATTCTATCCCAGGAGCATATCCACCTGAAGTCTTGATAATTAATAACCATATTAGTAAATACTTATATGCTATAACATCTGATAGATGTTCCTCTGTCCCGTCAGATAAAAAGCACAGGATCCCTGTTAGTATCCTGTGCTTAAAGCCTGTATCAAAGCTCATTTCTTCTATATTGAGCTTTCCCATTCCTCTCTTGAAATGCAGTTCACATGCCCCGTCCTTTTTCCCTTCATCTGAGGCACATCCACGTCTATCGTCATCCATTTATGCTTAAACCCACATTTTTCCTGGACCCTCTTTGACTTTTCATTTCCCTCATAATATCCTGCCCAGACCTTTTTCATCCCAAGGTCCGTAAATGCACGCTTTAGTATCTCCCTTACGGCCTCCGGCATTATCCCTCTTCCCCAGAACGGTCTTCCGAGCCAGTAACCGAGCTCGCATTCGTCATCCTTATCCGTGAGATCAGTCCTTGCATTTTCCCTTATATCTACAACGCCTATCGCCTTTCCGTCTTCCTTTAAGCATATGGCATAGGTCTCCGGATATGAAAGGACGTTCCTTATGATATCAAGACTCTCATCCACGCTCTTATGCGGAGGCCAGCCCGCAGCAGGCCCCACATCGGGGTCCCTCGCATACTTAAACACATCTTCGGCGTCATCGTCTGTAAAATGCCTTAATATAAGGCGGTCAGTTTCCAGTATCATTATTTCTTACCCTTTTTATTGTCTTATTCTTTCAGCCGATAGGAGTATATCCTGTCTCTTCTATCAGCTTCTGCCCCTGAGGTCCGCAGATCCATTCTACCAGAGCAAGCGTCTTATCATCCGCATCGCTTCGTGTAACCGCATAGAATGATGAAGCCAGCGGATACGTTCCGTTTTCTATATTCTCCACTGTCGGAGCAATACCGTTAATACTTAGAAGCTTTACATCAAAATCCTTCATAAGTGCGGTGCAGTAAAACCTGAACGAAAAACCTATTGCATTTCTGTGATTTTTATATGCCGAAACAGATTCGACGATATCGCCCATTCCATCCAGATGCGTTTCAACAGTTGCGGGCATCAGAGGGGTATCCTTCATAACAAACCGCTCAAGTGCCGTCTGGCTGCCGCTTCCCTCATCACGCTGATAAGCCAGTATCTTCCCAAGATTCTTAACACCCAGCTGATCCCACCGGGTCGTTTCTCCCGAATAGATGCTGCGTATTTCCTCGATAGTGAGTCCGCTGACAGGATTATCGGGATGCACGAAAAACACGAAAGCCTCCCTGCCTATCGGCGTATAATTAAGTTCCACTCCATGTTCTTTGGCATAGGCTTCCTGCTCCTCGCTTGGACCTGCTACAAATATGACGTCGCTTCTGCCGTCAACGATACTGCGATATGCGTTTGTTGTTGTACTGCATGAAACGATTCTTCGGACATCATACGGTGTCATATCATTCATGGAATCAGGATAGACAGCCTGCGCAAAAGCAGCATAGACCGGATATAGCGCAGTGGCACCATCCATTTGAGGAACTGTCTTCAAATCATTAAAATGCAGGGTCGGTACCTCGTCCAGAGTCTTAACGGGACTGTTTTCTGTAAAAGGGGTATAAATTTCGTAGTTGAAATGATCATGAAACGTGATATCCTCAAGATACTTTTCATACCTGTTGCTTCCCCATATACTGCCTGCAGCCACAGCTGCACAGACACACCAGACAAGGAAGCGCTTAAGAGTAAACCATTGGGTCAGCAGACCTACCATAAGTCCTTCTGCCACAAGTCCTGACAGGATATATGAGACCCTTTTATACCATGACAATTCAAATAAGCACAACACTAATACAACAAAGCCTATGATCACAGCATCTACAAGACTCATCACTATGATCATATCCTTATATGAGGAATCTCTGAGACTGTCTTTATCCTTACTGTGCTTTTCCTTTATCCTGACTATGATCACCCAGATATTCCCGATCAGTGCAACGATCGGCAATAATAACAGTTCCACTTATTTTTCTCCTTAGAAATTATTTTCGGACAAAACATTCTTTTTCAGACCGTCTCTTTATCTGAAAAACACCTTAATATAAGGCGGTCCGTTTCAAGTATCATTCTGTTCTCCTATATCCTGTAATTTACTCCTAGTTACAGTTTAAAAGACTACTTCCCCCCCATGTCTGTAATAATAGTCTTCAGCGTCTTCTATATCTTCGAAATCATCGTAATAGAATTCATAAAAATCTTCTGCATCCATAAAATCCGACACATCATACTGATCGTTTGAGGTAAATCCTCCGCCGTATGGTGAGCCTGTTCCCGTGTTCTTTTTCCTGTCTCTAAGATCTTTTACAGAGACCACCTTTCCCTCATAGCAGCTGGCAGTAAAAATGTCTTTGCCGTCCTTTTCCCAGTGGTATCTTTTTACGACAGCACGCAGGACATCATTATCGGTCGGGCTTTTTTGTATGTATTCATCAGGCATATCCGACCTTGTACTCTTCCCAAGCGATGTCATCTCGATAAATCTTTCCTCAAGCCCGACATAAGGCATCTGATCCCTGAGATTCTCACTTGCCTCTTTGTTTTCCCTTCTTAGGATCTCCGCACCTTCATCCTGTATTCGTTTTACATTTTTCCAGGCTTCTTCCCTCATATCTTCGGGCAGGAAACTCAGCTTTTCAGGGCCAAAGGAGTCCACCAGTATATATGCACTTTTGATATATCCTTTTTCATAATCATCCATCGCATATGTATATAAGCGGATATACATAAAATCATTCCATCCGCCGTTTGCGGGCACGAAATCTTTATTCTTTATCCAAAGGAGCTGCTCTGCCGCTTCGCTGTATCTTTCTTCTCTTAAAAAGCGGATCGATCTCCTGTATTTTGCCTGATCGGTAGTTAGAAGAAAAAGCACGGCAAGGGCAGCTGCCAAAACAACACATATTACTATGATAATACGTTTGCTGAAATCTATTTTTGCTGATTCGGGAGCCTTCTTTAACGCATCCATGTTTTCCAAATCCTTTATTGGGTCCTTTCTCCTTTTTATAAAGATCTGATAAAAGCCTTTTTCCTGTACTGTCTGCTGTATTGTTTGGGATTTAAAAAAGATACACAGGGCAGGAAAAAGAAAACGCTTTATGCAAGCTGAAGTTTAACTCTCTGATATGATTATTATCTGATAAATCAGGTCCTGTGACAAGATTCTCCTCAATGAAAAGAAGCCTTAATCTTGAATATGAATATGTGAAAGATTTATATTATATGTGTAATCTAAAGCACAGGAGCTTTATAAAAAATGATGGAATACAGAGAACTAGGAAATACAGGGCTCAAAGCCAGCGTAATAGGCATTGGATGCGAGGGCTTCTATGAAGATGACTATAAGATGACTGACAGGATCATCGATACAGCAGAAAGACTCGGCATAAACTATTTCGACCTTTATGCATCTGACCCTAAGGTCAGAGCTGCAGTAGGAAATGCGCTTAAGGGAAGAAGGGAAAAATTCCTTATTCAGGCTCACCTTTGTTCAGTCTGGAAAAACGGACAGTACCTAAGGACAAGAGATCTTGATGAGGTAAAGAATGGATTCGAGGACCTGATGAAGCTTCTTCAGACAGATTATCTCGATGTCGGTATGATACACTACTGTGATGCCATGAGCGACTGGGAAAACATTGTAAACAACGGTATCCTTGACTACGCAAGACAACTGAAGGCAGAAGGCCGGATACATCATATAGGCCTTTCGAGCCATAACCCCCTTGTAGCTGAAAGAGCCATAAAAGAAGGCGGGATAGAGGTCCTCATGTTCTCGGTGAATCCGTGTTACGACCTGCAGCCTGCAGACGAAGATGTTAATAAACTGTGGGCTGACGAAGCTTACGAAGACCAGCTTACAAATATCGACCCTGACAGGCAGAGGCTTTACGAGACCTGCCAGAGCTTAGGAGTCGGCATAACAGTCATGAAAGCTTTTGCGGGTGGCGACCTGCTTAACGCCGAGCTCTCCCCTGCCGGTGTCGCCCTTACAGTCAATCAGTGCATCTCATACTGTCTCTCCCGTCCCGGAATAGCCGTAGTGCTTGCGGGAGCCAAGACTATCGAACAGCTTGAAGAAAGCGCAGCATACTGCGATGCTTCAGCCGAGGAAAGAGATTACGCAACAGCTTTCGCTTCATTCCCGAAGATAAACTGGACAGGTCACTGCATGTACTGCAGCCACTGTGCGCCGTGTCCCATGAGGATCGACGTCGCTTCAGTTACCAAATTCCTAAATCTCGCGGAAGCTCAGGGAGAAGTACCCGAAACTGTCAGAGAGCACTATAAAGTGCTTGAGAGCCATGGAAGTGACTGCATAGGATGCGGAGTATGCGAGACCAGATGTCCCTTCGGAGTATCGATACGCGAGAACATGAAGAAAGCTGCTGAAGTATTCGGATACTGAGCACACATACATATACAGCACATTACAAAATTGACCCGCCGGAGTCAGACCTTATCTGTTCCACGCGGGTCTTCATTTTTCATACATAGCATTAAGCTTAAAAATCATGCAGTGAGAATGATCTCAGCAGAATCTGAACCAGTGGATGTATATCGGTTCGCTACCTATATTTCTGAATCTTATCCTCAGATCAAGATCCTCATATTCCGAAAGAACAGGAAGCTTTGTTCCTGATACCCTGTAGCCAAATCTGTCACGGGACCCGGTGACCCATGTCTTTACGGAACCAAGGAGCATGCCGCTCCTGTCATCATAAAGGTCGATAAAAGCGTCTTCGGCTTTAGTAGTGATAAGGAAATGGATCTCCTTTTTATCCGATACACCCTTTATTCCGGGATAGAAGAGTTCAGCCTCATTACCCCTGATCACGGTGTCGAAACCTCCCCACACATTCTCTTCCTTGGTTACATTCTTCTGTTCCATGAACCACTCGGACTGTATCTTGTTCCAGTTGCTGTCGTAATAGCCAACACCGTACTCGGCTATCATCCTGTCAGCCTTCATGTCTCCGTTCTTCATGTAATGGATATAGCAGAGACCTGAAGCCCTGTAGAAATTGGTAGGATCGAATACTGTGAACGCATAGAAATCCTGGCCCTTCCATGAGAAGAAGGAGCCGTGGTCCTCGGATATTCCCAGAGTTCCTCTGTACTTATAAGGCCCGTAAACGTTTTCAGAAACAGCATAGTCCGAGCCCCATGAGAGATAATACAGGCTGTTCTTCTTGTGAAGGAAACATTTGTCATCCCTTGCAAATCCGTCATCTATCATTAACTGTCTCGGCTTCTCGGCAAGGGATATCATGTCTTCGTTGAGCTTTGCAATGAAATATCCGTCCCCTTCTATACAGCCCCAAATGAGGTAAGGGATATCCGAATCAGGATCAACGAATACGGTCGGATCATATTCAAGAGACGTAGTCGTATGCTCAGGTATAAGAGGCCTGCCAAGCGCATCCCTGTATGGACCGCCCGGCTCATCAGATACTGCGACTCCGGTGTCCTTGTTTCCGTTCGAAAAGTAATAATAATACTTTCCTTTGTATTCCGCTGCATCTACAGCCCAGCATCTCTCACAAGGTCCGATGTAAGTGTCCTCAGGTCTCACTGTAGACTCGTATCTCCAGTTTATAAGATCGTCCGAAGACCATATCTCCCAGTCGTTCATGAGCCATGTTCTGTTTTCTCTTGAACTGTCATGGCTGGCGAAGAGCCATGCCCTGTCTTTAAAGACATGTATATGGGGATCACAGACCCCTTTTCCTTTTATTATTGGATTATTGCTCATCGTTTCCTCCTTCAGTGTTATCCATCAGTCACAAAAGCTGTATCTGTAGCCTGATGAGAACTGAAAGATGCGGTCTTTCAGCCTCTCCTTAAGAAAAGCATATGCATGCTCTCCCGTACAATGTCCTGTAAAGATATGTTCAACTGAAGTATCCTCTATCTCAGATGAGAGAAGATCAAGTTCTTCATCTGTCATCTTATATAGATGAAGTCCTCCGACATAAGCATAGATATCGCTTCGCCCAAGCATCTGCCTTATATCATCAATGACGCTCGTCATCCCAGTATGTGAGCAGCTGTTGAATACGACAAGCCCTCTGTCTGTCTCGATAACAAGGCTCTGCTCGTGGGAAAAGTCATCAGGCAGGCGTTCTCCGTCTTTAACAGTGTAAAGATCGTTTCTCAAGGCGATCCGCGAATAATCCTTTTTTATATGCGGTACGAGCCATATACCGTCCCCGATCTCAAAGATGCCGCTCACACACCTTATGCGGTCACTGTTCTCCCCGATGATACCTCTTTTGATGCCTATATATCGCAGCTCTCCTTCCTTTATCCCGAAGCAGTTCTCATCCGCGCCCTCCCTTATAAGGAAAGGGGCCTTGCTGTTCAGCCTGAAAAAGTCATCAAGACCGTCCGCATGGTCATAGTGGGCATGGGACAGGACTCCAAGATCGACATTCCCCATATCGATCCCCATAGTTTCCGCGTTTTCTGCAAACATACTGCTCGATCCGGTATCGAGCAGTATCTTCTTTCCGTCAGCCGTGACAAGGATACTCAGTCCCCATTCGCTTTTAAGCGGCTCTTTAGCCAGATTGTCAACGAGGACTGTCATTTCGAGTTTTTTTATCATCGATCTGTCTGCCTTCTGTCAGTCGACTCTCGTAAATAGTCATTTATCAGAATATCTCAGCAGCCTTTTTGGCAAAGCGCTCTCCGTATACGATAAAGTTATCCTTATAGAGCTCCATGCCGTTATGCTTCTCAACGTTGTTGTTGACTCCTACAGGTCCGAGATGGATAACTGGCATTCCGCAGGCTCCGCCGCCTGAATAGCACAGCATACCGTTCACCATCTCGACAGTAAGGATAGACTGTATCACTGTCTCTCCTCCTCCGTGTGTGAACTGTTCGGTAGCAAATGCGCCACCGAGCTTTCCTGCAAATCCCAGACCTCCTGCAGAAGAGAGGAGCCATTCGTGAAGATCAGGCGTCATAAGAGCAGCATATGAAGGCGAGCCTACTACTATCCCTTTTGCTTCCTTTACGAATTCCTCATCGATGTCATGTATCGTGAAAGCCTTTGCTTCAACGGAGCCGACCTTATTCATACCCTCTGCTATCCACTCAGCAGCCTGTTTTGTGTTTCCTGTTTTCGAATCAACTATTACAGCCAGTTTCATTTTTCTTTTCCTTTCAGTTTCCTAAACAATCATGTTTTTCACAGTTATCATGCCCGCAGTCACCGTCATGGTGTCCGTGGTGATCACAATGCGCATCAGGATCAAATTCCAGTGTTCCCTTAAGAAGAGCCTTAACAGCTTCATCAGCTGACCCGGTCACTCCGGCATAGAGCTCTATCCCGGCATCCGAAAGCGCTATCTGCGCTCCCATGCCTATCCCGCCGCAGATCAGTGCGTCTGCATCTGCCGCTTTAAGGAATCCTGCAAGAGCTCCGTGCCCGCTGCCGTTGGTATCAACGATCTCTGAGCTCACTATCTTCCCGTCTTCAGTATCGTACAGCTTGAACTGTTCCGTACGGCCGAAATGCTGGAATATCTCTCCGTTTTCATAAGTTACTGCGATCCTCATCATTCCAGATCCTTTCTCTTTTATTATCTGACCTAACTCAACAGGCTTGAAAACACAGTTCCCGCCGGTTATGACCAGCCGCTTTCCGTGAACAATAACATCGGCGATCTTCTTCCTTGCGCTATCGTATATCGCCGTTACAGTAGTTCTCGCAATCTGCATCCTTTCGGCGCAGGCCTCCTGTGTGAGCCCTTCGTCATCAAGGAGCCTGAATGCTTCAAACTCATCGACCGTCATCAGTACACTCTTTGCTGCATTTATATCATCGGGCGAGAAGCTCCTGTAGACCGGGAGCCGCTCGATCATACGGCATTTCATTGGTCTTGGCATATTGGCATGCTCCTTTCTGACATATGTCATTTATTATTATCGGTCTATTATTGACATATGTCAATAATCATATGAGATTATATATAAAAACATCCCTGAAGCATTATCTATCAGAGACGTTTTTATGCCACATGGATATCAGATCTTACGGAAGCCCCTATTTTATCTCATAGCCGTGTTCTTCAAGGGCGCCAAGAGCCCTCTCATAATTTTCTTCCTTGACAAAAACATAATCGGTATTGAAGGTGGAGACTGCAAAGATACCTATCCTGTTTTCGGCAAGTATGCCCGATATCCCTGAAAGTATCCCCGTAAGAGAAAAATCAAGCATGCCCTCTATGCGGAAGCCCTTCCATCCGTCTTCCCTCATAAGAACGTCATCAGGTACATAACCGCAGGGACATACACATGATATCTCTTCATCCGTCCTGCCTATGAAGAGATAGCTGGCGCTCATGTCTATCTCTCCGATCTCGCCTACCCTGAACACAGTAAACGTATCTTCAAGCCTTTTTAGTACCATTTTTCTTGACCTGTCTTATTTTTTCTCCCGGAGCTCGCAAAGCCTTTCTAATGAACCGTATTCTCTTGCGGCGCTTATAAGGGCACTGAAGTTTTCAGGCGGAGTATTTGCTCCGATCGCGCAGCCGGAGCTTATGATGATGCCTTTCCCCAGAGTCTGCCCTATTATCCTTCTTACGTTATCAGATACATCCTCGGGCCTTCCCTGAACAAGTATCCTGCTCGGATCGACATTGCCCATAAGAGCCGTGTTTTCAGGGACGATCTTTCTTGCCTCCCCCATATCGAGCTTCCAGTCCACTTCGAGTATCCTTGCTCCGAGCTTCCCCATATCGGCGATTATCTTAGATGTATCTCCGCAGATATGCACTGAATAAGGTTTTCCATCAGTCTGAACGGCTTCGACACATTCCTTTTCATATTCAAATGCAAAATCCCTGTACATCTTGGGCGATATCAGCTCAGGGCTGGCATAGGAATCCCCCATGCTCGTAGCATGAGCTCCTGCTGAAAGCTGCGCCTTTGCAAATGCTATATGCGCTTTTGCTGCCCATTCAAGTGCATGGCGTATGACATCTTCGTCTTCCTCAAGAAGATCGATCATGAAGTTCTGCGCTCCTCTTAAGAGAGACAGTACACTGAACGGTCCCTGATCGGCGCGTCCCATTATCCACACATGGTCTCCTAACGCGCTTTTTAGCCTTTCAGTCACCTCGAGCCACTCACAGAGCCTTCCGCTCTTATAAGGGTCAGGCATCTCAAGCCCGTCTATATCTCTTAGATCTTCAAGCACCGGATGGTTTTCGTCAACGAAGGCAACATCGTTTTCCCTCCATATGACTTTAGCCCCGCAGGCTTCAGCCAGCGAAGCATCGTCGATATCGATCACACATCCGTCATATCCGTATTTCTCCTGACAGCTTATATGGCTTCTTGCCAGTTCAGCAGGAGACCGGCTTATCAGTCCGATCCTGGTCCCTATCGACTGGGCAGCAAACATGAAGCTCTGAGGGACTACCGGCAAATAGTCCGGGGTCTCCCCTCTTAATACAGCATCGATCCTTTCAATACCGGTCATATGTCTGTTCCTCCCTTTTTAGATTCCATTTTCCCTTTTTTCCCGTTTATATGTTCAGTATTTTCTTAAGATATCAAGCAGCTCCCTGTCAAGCAGATGGCCATTCCAGTCCTCATAGGCAACGTCCTTCCGTCCGCTGTCCAGTATCCCGAAGGAGCCTCTGAAATTCCATAGAGCAAAGCCTATATTGTGTTCCTTCATAAGCGAAAGGAGCGACTCGAACCATGACAGGACCGCCTTATGAGGGGTCGACCTGTAGCAACCGCATTCGCCCATATGGACTCCAGTCCCCTTGTCGGCAAGATCGAACCAGGGTCTATACATTTCCCTGAACCTTTCATCGTCCCATGTCTCAAGATACTCCTGAACTTCAGAGTCTGAAATGATCCCTGTCTCAGAAGGAGCATACTCCGGTCTCCAGGGCCATCTTACATCAAGTGCCGAATTCCTGTTGGGTTTGTTCCAGGGGCATCTGTAATGCGTCAGAAGGGAAGGCGAATATCCCCTGCACGACTGTGCTATGTTCTTCATGTTCGCCATCTCAAGGCATGGGGAATTGCCTATATCGCCGCCGTCTATTATTATCAGCCTTTCAGGATCTATCCCGTGTATTGTCTCCGCCGTACCTTTATGAACTTTTACATAATCCTCCCAGGTGACCGTAGTATAAGGGTCGTTTCCCTTGCTGTCCTTGTCGATTATTACTGGCGGCTCATTGATCAGGTCGAAGCTTAATCTGTCACTTCCTATCCCCTTGTACCTCTTTGCAAGTATGGACCAGTGCAGCTTGAAAAGCTCAAGGTCCTCCTTATCCTTCCAGAGGTTTCCTCTTTCCCTCAGATCAAACGGATATTCTGTTATGCAGTATCCTGCTGCGCGGTGAAAGCTTAAGCATATGTGTATCCCGTATTTTTCGCCGAGCCTTATCACTTCGTCAAGATAGGACAGTTGCTTCTCATTAAACGAGTCCCTTTCCTCATTGTTCACGAAATACAGATAACTCATCGGGATCCTGGCAAAATCGAATCCCCATTCGCTCATCCACTGGAAATCGCTCTCAGCAAAGTGACCGTGGGACATAGGAAAATGCTCATCCCATCTGTTCGATGTTGAGAAGAGGTCAAGCAGATTGAAGCCTCTGTATCTGGGTATAACATGCTGAGCCATAGCGTATCCTCCTTTAGGGATAGTATTATTTGTTGTCACGAAAATCCTTAACGGATCATCAGGCTGACCGGTAATACAGGCAGTGAAAAACTATATCTTTCTAATATAATGCTGTGATCTTATAAGACAAATATATGGCATATCATGATAATAATCAATCATGCTTCGGGCTTTCTTTGCTGCTTTCCTTATCTGACACATTTTCTCATATATTCAACAGTCCTGTAGAGCGTTTCACCTGAGAACAGCTTTTCAAGATTGCCTTCAAAATCGAGACCGTATTTCTTTCCAAGCCCGGAAAGTCTTTCCCTGAATCTTTCCTCACTTATGGCTTCCCTGTCAAAAAGATAATCATCAAAGTCCATCTGCCTCCAGTTCTCCTTTGACAGATTGTATACTCCTAATCCTATAAGTCTTACCGGCCGTCTTTCCACACCGTTTAGAAGGCTCTTTGCTGATTCATATATCTCCTGTGCGGTATCACACGACTGAACGATACTCGAACGGGTTATGTTCTTCATATCCCCGTATGTCATCTTTAAGCTCACGCCCTTACCGAAAAGCCCTATCCTTCCCGCACGCTCATCCACCATGATCGACAGAAGAAATATCACATCATCAAGAAAATCAAAGTCAGATACATCCTCCTGGAATGTGAGTTCGCGGCTTATCGACTTGGTATCCTCTGGCTTATACGGAGTCACTTTCCTGTCGTCTATGCCCAGAGCTATGTCAGATATCCACTCTCCGTGTTTTCCAAGAAGCTTTATTACAAGATCACGATTGTTCCTTATATCCCTAACGGTATTTATGCCGTATCTGTTAAGCTTCTCCGCAGTCTTTTTCCCTACCGTATAAAGGACTCCGACGTCACGGTCCACTACGAGCTCACGGAAATCCTCGGGAGTCCTTATCTCAAAGTATCCGTCCGGCTTCTTTTCCTCGCTTGCCGTCTTGGCTGCTGTCTTTGAGTATGCGACCCCTACCGAGCAGCTTAGCCCCAGCTCCTCTCTTGTCCTTCTCTTTATAGTCATCGCTATCTCACGGGCTCCTTCAAAGGTCACCGCCTTCCTGGTCACGTCAAGATAGGCTTCGTCGAGCGAAAGGTATTCTGAAGCGGAAGCGTATTCGTTCCATATCTCATGAAGTCTGTCAGAAGCCTCCCTGTATTTTTTGAAATCAGGATGCATGTATATGCCCTCCGGGCAGAGCCTATAAGCTTCCTTTATGTTCATGGCCGAATGCACGCCGAACTTTCTGGCTTCATAGCTGCAGGTGGCAACCACTCCCCTTTCTGACGGAAGAGAACCTATGATAAGAGGTTTGCCCTTAAGGGACGGATCATCCCTTACCTCGACAGAGGCGTAAAATGCATCCATATCGACATGTATGATTATCTGATCCATATCCGCCCCCTTCAGTTTTATATGCACAATGCAATGATGATCCTGTACTGATTTTAGCATCACCATTTATCATCATCAACAGACACGCTCCTCATGCGGTTGTTAACATGACAGATGATTTTGTATAATATGTTTAAGAAAACACCGAGGTAGTAAGACTTGAAAAAAAAGCTCAAACTCTCATTCAATGCTCCTGTAACTCTTACTTTTGTACTCTTATGTTTCGTGGCTGTAGGACTCAGCTACCTTACTAAGGGCTGGACTGAGTACAGGATCTTCATGACTTACCGCTCGTCACTTACCGATCCGCTGACATATGTAAGAGCTTTCGCACATGTTCTGGGGCACGGCGACTTCGCGCATCTTTTCAGCAACATCTCATATCTGCTCCTCCTGGGGCCTGTACTTGAGGAAAGATACGGTTCAAAAAGGGTTATAATCATA
>JAFWWA010000001.1 GCA_017523755.1 Christensenellaceae bacterium
CAAATATCGTTGTGTACATGGTATAGTGTTCATAGCGATTGATATTTCCTTTCAGATTTGTTTTTTTGGGTTATTAACATTCTAAAAGATTCAATCGCTTTTTTATACCCCTTTGGTCTCTCATCAATTGTAATGCTACAGTCCGTACAGGATCAAAGCGATGCATTTAATGGTTTTTTCCCTTATTTGATGGTATAATTTTGTGAAGAAAAGTTCTATTTCTAGGAGACTCCTAAGATGAAGAGAAAAGACGGAAGAAAGATCAGATCCCTTGATCCTTTCATGCGGATAGTGCCCTGTGTAATGAAGAACAGATCAGACTCGATGATAATGTTCTCGGACGATTTCTCATGCGACGGCATGGACAACTTCATAAAGGAACAGAAGGAAAAGGGTGTCAGATATACATATATGGACATCATCACCGCATCGATAGTAAGGATGCTTGCCCTCCATCCCCAGCTGAACCGCTTCGTCATGAAGGGCAGGATATATGCAAGGAACGATATAAGCATATCGTATGCCGTCCAGAAAGACCTCAGAGGCGGCTCTTCCGAAACGACCATCAAGGTCCATTTCGACGGGACTGAGGATATAAAGACCGTACGCGACAGGCTGCAGGGAATGGCCGATTCGGTGACCAAAACGAACGGAGCCACCGATACGGATACCGACCAGGTAGCTTCTCTTCTCACGAAAATACCGGACTGGCTGTTCTACAGAGCAGTACGGCTCATCATGAAGCTCGACAGTATAAACCTTCTGCCCTCCTTCATACTTGAAGCCAGCCCGTTCCATACCTCGTTTTTCATAACCAACATGAAATCCCTGGGCATCCGCTCCGTTTATCACCATATATATGACTTCGGCACCACCGGCATATTCATAGGGCTCGGAAAGGAAAAGCTCAAGCCCACGGTCGACATAAAGGACGATATCGTCCCCAGGAAGCTCCTGCCTCTCGACGTGGTCATAGACGAAAGATACTGCGAAGGTCTCGACTGGGCAAAGGGCGTCAAATTCCTGAAAAAGGTGCTAAGAGATCCTTCGGTGCTTGAAAAACCGCTTGAGTGCCGCATCAACGACATAGAGTGAACCATAAGGAATGAGGCATATCATTAAAAGTCTGTAAACTATGACCGTCTCTTCAGGTTTTTATGGTATACTTCATAAGTAGATTGACAGTCGTATGACTGTCAGTTTTATGTAAAAACAAAAATTTGTGTAAAAAAGAGAGACGAGACGATCGATCTATGGTATTATTCAATTTCAAGGACAGAACATTAAAAAAAGCCGAAAAGATAACCGAAAGGATTGTAGGGCTCAAGCCTTCGTTCAGTTCCATGTCCGACAGCGAGCTCAGGGCTAAAAAAACAGAGTTCCAGGAACGCTATGAAAAGGGAGAGACTCTTGACGAGCTCCTGCCCGAGGTCTTTGCTATGGTCCGCGAAGCCGGTGTCCGCGTTCTTGGTCAGGAAGCCTACCCGACCCAGCTCACATGCGGCATCATCCTCCACGGGGGAGATATAGCCGAGATGAAAACAGGAGAAGGCAAGACCCTTGCGGCAGCTTTTCCGGCATGTCTCAACGCTCTTACGGGAAAAGGCGTGCATATCGTCACCGTAAACGACTACCTTGCAAAAAGAGACAGCGAATGGATAGGAAAGATATATGAGTTTCTCGGATTCACCGTAGGTGCTGTCCTTAAGGGGATGGAGAACGAAGAAAAAAAGCGCGCCTATAAATGCGACATTATTTACGGCACGAACAACGAGATCGGCTTCGATTATCTCCGCGACAACATGGCTACCTCGAGATCGAGGCTCGTACAGAGAGGCCTCAATTTCGCTATCGTCGATGAGGTCGACTCTATCCTTATCGACGAGGCAAGGACTCCTCTTATAATATCGGGCCCGGGCGAGGAGAGCACGGAGATGTATCAGCTCGCCAATATGTTCGTAAATCATCTGAATCCCGACGAGGATTATGAGATGGACGAAAAGAAGCGCACGATCAACCTTACCGAAGAGGGAGTAAGACGTGCTGAAAGATACTTCAAGGTCGATAACCTGAGCGACATCGAGAACACGGATCTCAACCATCATATAAATCAGGCGCTCAAAGCGCAGAAGCTTATGAAAAGGGACAGGGACTATGTCGTACAGAACGGTGAAGTCATAATCGTAGACGAATTCACCGGACGTCTTATGCAGGGCAGAAGGTATTCGGACGGGCTCCATCAGGCAATAGAAGCAAAAGAGAACGTTAAGGTGGCCCACGAAAGCAAGACTCTTGCGACTATCACCTTCCAGAATCTGTTCAGGATGTATGAGAAGCTGTCGGGCATGACCGGTACGGCAAAGACCGAAGAAGAAGAGTTCAGATCCATTTACGGCCTTTCCGTAGTAGAGATACCCACATATCGTCCGATGATCAGAAAAGACATGAACGACGTCATATACGCTCATACGAAAGCCAAGTTCGATGCCGTAGTCGAAGATATCATCGCGACCCACAGGACAGGACAGCCTATCCTCGTAGGCACCATATCCGTGGAAAAAAGCGAATATTTAAGCTCTCTTCTGAAAAAAAAAGGCATAAAGCATGAAGTGCTGAATGCCAAATACCACGAGCGCGAGGCTCAGATAATAGCCCAGGCCGGACAGTTCGGAGCCGTCACCATCGCAACGAATATGGCCGGAAGAGGAACCGATATCCTACTCGGAGGCAATCCGGAGTATCTCGCAAGAACAGAGCTTGCACGGAACGGGATGGATGAAGATCTTATTAGCTGGGCTACTTCATACGCTGTTTCTGATGATCCGGACGTCATAAGCGCCAGGGAAAAATATAATGAGCTTTTAAAGAAATACAAGGTCGACACCGACAGGGCGCATGATGAAGTCGTCAAGCTCGGCGGTCTGTACATCATAGGTACCGAACGTCATGAATCACGAAGGATAGATAACCAGTTAAGAGGCAGAAGCGGAAGACAGGGCGATCCCGGCCGCTCCCGTTTCTACGTTGCTCTCGAGGACGACCTTATGAGGCTCTTCGGAGGCGAACGTATACAGATGATGATGGATTCACTTTCGGGAGGCGAGAACATCCCTCTTGAAGTCGGTATCCTTTCACGTCAGATAGAGACAGCGCAGAAGCGCATCGAAAGAAGAAATTTCGAGATCAGGAGCAATGTCCTGCAGTATGACGACGTCATGAACAAGCAGAGAGAGCTCATATATGATGAACGCAGGCAGGTCCTCATGGGCGAGGATCTTAAAGAGGAGATCAAAGCCATGCGTGAGCGGGTGATCGGCTCTGTCGTCGACCTTTACTGTTCTCCCCACACGGATGTCAGAGACTGGGACTATACGGGGCTTGAGAATGAGCTGAGACGCTTCTTCTTGAAACAGATAGCTCCGGGGAGATACGAGCCTCTGTTCCCTGAAGGCAGACCTTCTCCGAAAGACCTCAGGAACTATATACTTGACAGAGCGGAACGGGCATATGAGGAAAAGGAAGCGGAATTCACCGATGCTCCTTTAAGCATGAGAGACCTTGAAAGGATGCTCCTGTTAAGCTCGGTCGACAATAAATGGATGGCACATATCGACGATATGGATCAGCTGAAGCAGGGCATAGGCCTGAGAGCTTACGGTCAGACGAGTCCGGTCGTGGCATTCAGAAAAGAGAGCTTCGATCTCTTTGACGAAATGATAACTTCCATTGAAACAGATACCATAAGGAATCTGTATCATGTAAGGCTGAACACAAGGATCGAGCAGAAAGAACGCAGGATCACTTCCGAGAGTTCAGCAGGAAATACTGCTCCTGCCACAACAGTGAAAAGGGCAAAGAAGATAGGGAGGAACGATCCCTGTCCGTGCGGCAGCGGCAAAAAATACAAGGACTGTCACGGCAGGCCTGGAGCGCCAGCCCTGAACTGACGCTGTATAAAGATGTTTATTAGGGACATGATCCCTTTAGCTTCCGACTAAGATAATAAAACAAGACTAACTATTAAAAGTCAAGCCTAAATCGAAGAAATTCAATTGGGCAGAAAGTACCTTGAAAACTGCATGACGAATAGAGCATCCATAAGAGT
Source organism: Christensenellaceae bacterium (assembly GCA_017523755.1). GTDB lineage: Bacteria > Bacillota > Clostridia > Christensenellales > Christensenellaceae > SIG371. The sequence goes on from JAFWWA010000001.1 coordinate 4,106, forward strand.
GCTCAAACAGAAAAGGAAAAGGATAAGCATAAGCTTA